>JBOHPP010000175.1:0-28927 GCA_050731755.1 Candidatus Rokuibacteriota bacterium
GGCCTACCTCCTCCAGCACCGCGCGGGCCCGGGCCGCGGCGGTGGCCGGGTCCGGGTGGCGCCCCAGCGCGCCCACCGTCACGTTGCGCAGCACGCTAAGGTGCGGGAAGGGACGCACGATCTGAAAGGTGCGGACCATGCCCAGCGCGTTGATGCGGTGCGGCTTCAAGCCGGTGATGACCCGACCGCGAAAGCGCACCGAGCCCGCGTCGGGCCCGAGGAACCCCGAGAGCAGCGCGAACACGGTGGTCTTGCCGGCGCCGTTGGGCCCGATGAGGCCCACGATCTCGCCCTCGCCCACGTCGAAGGAAAGATCCCGCACGGCCTGCAGTCCGCCGAAGCGCTTGCTGAGGCCGCGCACCTCGAGCAACGGTGTCATGCGCGATTCCGTGCGAGGTGCTGTCTCAGAAAGGGCCAGGCGCCCTGGGGCACGAAGAGGACGACCAGGATCAGCAGGACGCCGTAGACGATGAGGTGCATGCCGCTCCAGCCGCCCGTGGCGAAGTAGAGGCGAGACAGCTCGGCCAGCGGACTCAGGATGAAGGAGCCCAGAATGGGGCCGAGCAGCGTGCCGGCCCCACCCACGATGGGCCGGATGACGATCTCGACCGACAGCGGAATGCCGAACACGGTATTGGGCTGGAGCGAGAAGAGATAAAAGGCATAGAACGTTCCGCCGATTCCCGTGAGAAACGATGAAACGATCATAGCCAGCATCTTGTACTTGAACGTGTCGACGCCCAGGGCTTCGGCGGCGTCCTCGTCCTCGCGGATGGCCGCCAGGTAGGTGCCGAAGCGGCGTCGCTCGATGACCCAGGCCACCAGGGTGGCCAGCAGCATGAGGCCGAGCGCGATGTAGTAGTAGGCCCGATTGTCGCCGAACTGGAAGTTTCGGGGCTCGCCGGTGAAGGTGATGTAGAAGCCCAGCGCCCCGCCGATGGCGTCAGTGTTCAAGGCGAGGATCCGGCACACCTCGGCGAACGCCACCGTGAGCAAGACGAAGTAGAATCCCCGCAGCCCGAAGCGGAAGCCGAGGTAGCCGATGAGCGCTCCCAGCAGGGCGGCCAGCGTCCCGCCCAGGAACATTCCCAGCCACGGCGTCAGCCCGGCGTGCACCAGCAGCACCGCCGAGGTGTAGCCGCCGATGCCCACGAAGGCCGCGTGGCCGACGGAAAGCTGCCCGCCATAGCCGCCCACGATGTTCCAGGCCTGTCCGAGGTAGCCGTAGAAGAAGATGAAGATGAACACGGTGAGGGCGTACGAGCCGAGCACGGCCGGCAAGGCCAGCAGGATGATCGTCGCCAGGGCGCCGAGCAGGAGTCCGAGATTCATGGGCGGCGCCCGAACAGCCCGGCCGGCCGCACGAGCAGGATGAGAATCAGCAGCGAGAAGCTGACGATCTCCTTCAGCGATGGCGAGAGGAAGACGGCGCCCAGCGACTCGGCCACGGCCACCAGGAGTCCGCCGAAGAACGCCCCGACCAGGCTGCCCATGCCGCCGATGATGACGATGTTGAACGAGGTCACCGACGCCGAAAGGCCGGAGGCCGGCTGGAACGGCAGGAGTGCCGAGACCAACGCGCCGGCCACGCCCACGCAGGCAGTGCCGATCCCGAAGGCCACGACGTACACGCGGCGGACGTCGGCGCCGATCACCAGGGCTCCGTAGGTGTTGTCGGCCGCCGCCCGGATCGTCTTGCCCAGATCGGTCCGGGACAGAAACAGGTAAAGCAGCACGGTCATCAGAATGGCCACGGCGAAGGTCACCAGCCGGGCCAGGTCAACGAACAGCCCGCCCAGCCACAGGGTTGAGCCGGAGAGGGCGGAGCGCACGCGCTGCGGGTCGGGACCGAACACCAGGAGCGCGACGTTCTCGAGCACCAACGCGACGCCGAGCATGAGCAGGATCTGCATCTCGTGCGGCGCATCGACGATCGGCTGCACCAGCGCGCGCTGCACCACCGCGCCCAGCAGAAACAGCCCGGCCGCGCAGACCATGAAGCTCAGGGCGGGATCGAGGCCGGCCCGCTCGGACAGCACCAGGGCCAGGTACATGCCCCACACCATCATGTCGCCGTGCGCGAAGTTGACGACCCGCATGACGCCGAAGATCAGGCTCAGCCCCACGGCCATGAGGCTGTAGACGCCGCCGAACAGGATGCCGTTCAGCAGCCCCTGACCGACGAGCGTGGGATCCACCGGCGAAGTGGACCGGGAGCGGAGGCGCCCCCGGGCGCCCTTACATCTTGGGCCGGGGAAAGACGACCGAGGCCTGAGCCGCCTCCTTGGGCCAGACGACGAGCGGCTTGTTCTTGAGAATCTGGATCATCGCGGTGGAGGCGTTGGCGTTGTCGCCGTTGTCGTTGAAGCGAATCGGGCCGGCGGCCACCGCCACCTGACCGCCGAGGTTCGTCTTCTTGATCGCCTCCACGAGCGCGTCGGCCCCGGTCGCCTTGGCCCGCTCGAGCACGTCGGCCATGACGGAGACGGCGTCGTAGGTGTAGGCGGCGTTGGCGTCCAGGTACTTGCCGCCCGCCCGCTTGACGTGCTCGTCGGACAGCTTCTGCGTGGCCGGGGCCTTGAGGTTGGGCCAGACCGTGCTGCTCATCACGTACTCGATGTGTTCCTTGAGGATCTCCAGCTGCCGTGGCTCGTAGAGGCCGGGGGCGCCGGGACTGATGACGCCCAGCAGGTCCATCCGCTGCCGGGTCAACTCCTGCAGCAGCAGAATGGCCGTGGTCGGGCGCGTGATGGGAGCCAGCACGTCCGGCTTGAGGGATTTGGCCCGCGACACCTCGGTGGAGAGGTCCTTGGCGTCTTCGGGGAAGGGGATCACCTCGACGATCTCGAAGCCGGGACTGGCGGCTTTGACGGCGTTCACGAACGACTCGGACTGCGGCTTGCCGAAGGCGTCGTTGGTGAACATGACCACCACCCGCTTGGGCGCGGTCTTCGTCTCCTTGAAGATCTCGGTCATGTACTGCACGGCCTTGGCCCCGAAGGTGGCGGTGGTGGGGAACACGCGGTAGACGTACTGGGTCTTCTGCTTGCCCTCCTTCACCGAGCGGGCCACGTTGGCGGTGATGACGTCGGCCGCGCCGATGTCGACGATGAACGGCACCTGGCGCTGCTGGGCCACCGGCACCATGGCCATGATGTGCCCGGAGTGGAAGGCGCCGGTCAGCATGGTGGCCCCATCGTTGATGAGGCGCTCGGCCACGGTGCGGGCCACCTCGGGCTTGCTCTCCGAGTCCCCGGTCAACAGCTCGAGCCGGGCGCCACCCATGGATTTGATCCCACCGGCAGCGTTGATGGCGTCCACGGCGATCTGGCCGCCCAGGCGGCAGAGCTGACCGACCTCGGCTAGCGGGCCGGTCACCGGGTGCACCGCCCCGATCTTGATGGTCCGGCCCTGAGCGCGCAATGGAAGCGGAACGCCAGCCACGAGGGCGCTGGCGGCGGCGGTCTTGAGGAACCGGCGACGGCTCGCTCGCGGTGTCGTCATCACGCGTCTCCTTTGCCGAGACTCTCCGCCAATAGCGGTGGTCGGGTTGTAACGGAAGACGCGCACGGTGTCAACCATCGCCGTGGAAATCAGCGCGTCTTGACACCGTCCCGCGCGGGTGGTGAAGTGGGCGTCACCGCCGGACCGGGAGGGTTCATGGCCGAGATCGTCGCGGCTGCGCTCACGTCCCACGCCCCGCTCATCACGGGACGGCCCGAGGTGTCGCGGCCCGAGCAGCGGGACCGGCTCTACGCCGCCTTCCAGGAGTTGCGCCGGCGGCTGGCCGCGGCGCGTCCCGATCTCGTCGTGATGTTCGTGAACGATCACCTGCAGAACTTCCCGTACAGCAACATGCCCGCCTTCTGCGTGGGTCTGGCCGGGGCTTACGACGCGCCGAGCCCGGGCGGAGCCCGGTTGATGCGGATCCCGCCGCGCCAGGTGCCCGGCGCGCCCGCGTGGGGCATGGCGCTCCTCGAGCGTGGCCTCGCCGGCGGCATCGATTTCGCCTACTCCTACGAGATCGAAAGCTGGGACGAGTTGTCGGTGCCGCTGCACTTCCTGGCGCCCGAAGGCACCGTCCCGATCGCGCCGATCTATACGAACTGCGCGGCGCCCCCGCTGACCACCCTCCGGCGCTGCCACGAAGTCGGGGCCTTCGTGGGATCATTCATCCGCGCCCGGCCCGCCTCCGAGCGCGTCGCGCTGCTCGCCACCGGCGGGATCTCGCACTGGGTGGGCACGCCCGAGACCGGACGGATCAACCCGGAGTTCGATCAGCGCGTGCTGGATCACGTCGCCCGCGCCGACGTCGAGCCGCTGCTCCGCCTCACGTGGGAGGAGATCGAGCGCGACGGTGGCAACGGCGGGCAGGAGATCCGCAACTGGCTCGCGCTGCTCGGCGCGGTTCCCGGCTGGAAGGGCGAGGTCCTGGCCTACGAGCCGGTGGCCGAGTGGATCACCGGCTGCGCGACGGTGTGGGTGCATCCATGATCCGAACCTCGTACGCTCTCAACAAGCTCCTGACCGGCGTGGCCCGGCAGCACGTCACCAAGGAGAAGCTCACCGACGAGGAGCTCGCCGGTCACCACCTCAGCGACGACGAGCGGGCCGCCCTCCGGGCCGGCGACATCGCCGCGCTCTACCGACTGGGCGCCAACCCCTATCTGATCCGCCGCGTGTTTCGGCCCCGCTTCCCGATCTGATCCTTACCGGTCGGGGACACACGCTTTGACACGTGGGGCCCACCCGCTTATCCTCACCGCGCCCCGTCGGGGGCCCAGGCTCGCGGGTGCCGGCTCGCTCCTGGAGACGTTCACCACGGAGGCTGCCATGCGCCGTCACGTCGTCCTCGCGGTCGTCCTCACGCTCATCGTCGCCCACGGCTCCGGACCGGCACGCGCCCAGGAGACGACCCTCGGTCCGGGACCCAAGCTGAGCCTCACCGCGCTTTCCCATCCGATCCCCACGCATCCGCAGTACGCCAAGCTGGACGTTCTCTACTATCGCGAGCTGATCCCCAAGCGCAGCGGGGGGCGCATCGAGGTCAAGGGCGCCACCTGGTCGGAGATGAACATCACCGGCTACGAGATCGTCCGGATGACCCGCCAGGGTCAGATCGACATCGGCAACTCCCCGCTCACGTACATCGCGCAGGATGTGCCGGTGCTGGACGCCGCCGACCTGGCCGGGCTCAACCCCACCGTGGAACAGGCCCGCCAGGTCTTCAACGCCCTGGTCCCGGTGGTCAACAAGGAGCTGGAGAAGTTCAACGTCAAGATCATCGGCAGCAATCCGTACCCGGCGCAGATCCTGTTCTGCCGCCGGGCCATCAAGGATCTCGCCGACCTCAAGGGGCGCAAGGTGCGCACGTTCGGCCCGACACTGAACGACCTCGTCGCCGCGCTCGGCGGGACGCCAGTGAGCCTGGCCTATGCCGAGACCTACGTCGCGCTCGAGCGCGGCGTGGTGGATTGCGCCATCACCGGTTCGGGCAGCGGCAACGCCGCCAAGTGGTATGAGGTGACGACGCACCAGTACACGCTGCCGCTCAGCTGGGCCGTCTCTGGATACTTCACGAACCTGGCCTGGTGGAACCGACTGAACCCGGACGTGCGGAAGTTCCTCGAGGCCACGTGGAAGGAGATCGAGGACCGCCAGTGGCAGTTCGGCGGCGTGGAGCTCACGCAGGACGGCATCGACTGCAACGCGGGCCGGCCCACGTGCAAGGTAGGCACCCTTGACAAGGACTCGCCGATGGTCGAGGTCAAGCCGACCGACGCCGACCGGGCGTTGCTCAAGCGGCTCCTGTCCGAGACCATCCTGCCGGCGTGGGTCAAGCGCTGCGGCGCCCGCTGCGGAGACATCTATAACGAGGTGGTGGCTCCGATCGCCGGCGTGAAGTACACGCCGCGGTAGCGGACGGCGCGGGCCCGATGCGCCTGCCTCGGCCCACCTGGTTCGAGATCGACCTCGACGCCGCGGCCGAGAACCTGCGCACGGTCCGCCGCCTCGTCGGTCCCGACCGGAAGATCTTCGCCGTCCTGAAGGCGGACGCCTACGGGTTCGGCGCGCTTCCGATGGCCCGCGTCTTCGCCGCCCACGGCGCCGACGCGCTGGCTGTCGCCGACCTCGCCGAGGGTGTCCGCCTCCGGCGCCACGACCTGGCGTTGCCGATCCTCCTCTACCCCAGCGCGCTTCCGGAGATGGCTTCGGAGGTGCTCGCCCACGGCCTCCTGCCGACCCTGACCGACCTCGAGGGCGCCCGCGCCTACTCGGACGCGGCCCGCGGGCCCTGCCCCGTGTTCGTCAAGGTGGACGTCGGCCTGGAGCGGCTCGGCGTGGCCGCCGAGCAGACGGTGAAGGTCGTTCGCGCGATGCTCGAGCTGCCCCGCCTCCGACTGGCCGGGCTCTGCGCGCATCCCCACGCGCCCCCCGAGGTCGACGCCGCGTACGTCGAGTGGCAACTGGCGCGGTTCACCGGGGTGATCCAGGAGCTCACCGGTCAGGGAGTCGAGATCCCCATCCGGATGGTGGCCAGTTCCAGGCTCGTGCTGCGCTTCCCGCAGACGCACCTGAACGCCGTCGATCCCGGGTGGATCCTCTACGGACTCACGCTGGCCACCGAGGCGCTGCCGCCGATCCCTCTGCGGCCGGCCTTTCGGGCGCTCAAGACGCGGCTCATCGCCGAGAAGGAGATCGCGCCTCGCGCGCGCTTCGCGGACCGGGCCCCGTTCCCCGTCGCGGCGCCCATGCGACTGGGGGTGATCCCGATAGGCACGGCCGACGGCCTCGGCACCCTTCACGCCGGGCGGGTCCTGGTGCGGGGGCGCGCGGCGCCTCTGTCAGGATCTCCGGCGCTCGAGCACACCCGCGTCGACCTCACCGCCGTCCCCGACGCGCGAGTTGGCGACGAGGTCGTCCTCATCGGGCGCCAGGGAACGGAGGCCATCACGCCGGACGAGGTGGCCGCCCGCCACGGGCTCGAGCCCCACCGCCTGGCGCTCGCGGTGGGACCGCGGGTGGCGCGTGTGTTCCTGGCCGGCGGCGCGGTCGCAGAGACCCGGCCGCGGCCGGAGTGAGCCGCGTGCTGGCCTTCCTCTCTGGCTGGCGCCGGCAGATCGAGCGCCTCGGTCACGTCATGAACGGCGCGGCCGGCTGGCTCTTCGTCGTCTGTGCGCTCTTCATCACCTTCGACGTGGTGAGCCGCCGGTTCTTCGGCTTCAGCTCACAGGCCACTGTCGAGGTCACCGGGTACATGCTGGCCTTCGGCATCGCCTGGGGGCTCACCGACGCGCTCGCCCGGCGGGCCCACATCCGGGTGGACGTGCTGGTGAACCGCCTGCCACCGGGCCTGCGGGCGTATATGCACGCGCTGGCCCTTCTGTTCCTCGTGGTGCTGGGCTTCTTCCTGGTCTGGCGGTGTTGGGCCGTCGTGCAGGACTCCTGGATGTTCGGCGCCCGCGACTCGAGCGCGCTGACGACGCCGCTCATCATCCCACAGGGGCTGTGGGCGCTCGGCATCACCGTGTTCTTCCTGCTGGCCGCCCTGATGCTCGTCGAGGTCCTCCTCCTGCTGGCGCTGGGGCAGCGCGAGCGCGTGGATCGCCTGCTCGGGCCCCGCACCGTGAAGGAGGAGACCGCCGAGGCCCTCGAGGCCGCCGGAATGGCGCCGCCGCGATGATCGCCGCGCTGTTCCTGCTCGTCTTGCTCGGGCTGCTCGCCTTCTTCGCCGCCACCGGCACGGCGGCCCTGGCCGGCCCGCTGGGCGGCTTGGCCCTGCTCTCGGTGGTCTTCCTCGTCTTCTTCTGCGCGGGCATCTACGTGGCGGCTGCCCTCGGCGTGCTCGGGCTCCTGGCCGGCGCCGCCTTCTCGGAGCGGCCGCTCCACCTGTTCATCGGCGAGGCGGTGTGGATCCCCAGCGTGAACTTCGTCCTGGTGGCCGTTCCCCTGTTCATCCTGATGGGGGAGATCCTTCTCAGGTCCGGCCTGTCGGAGCGGCTCTACAGCGCGCTCAACCTCTGGTCACGCCGGTTGCCCGGCGGCCTGCTCCACACCAATATCGTGTCGTGCGCGGTCTTCTCGGCCATCGCCGGTTCCAGCGTGGCCACGGCGGCCACCATCGGGGCCGTGGCCCTGCCGTACTTCGAGCGCACCCGCTACAGCCCCCGCATGGTCCTTGGCTCCCTGGCCGCCGGCGGCGCGCTGGGCAACCTCATCCCTCCCGGGATCACGTTCATCGTCTATGGGCTGCTCACCGAGACCTCGGTCGGCAAGCTCTACCTGGCCGGCTTCCTGCCCGGCTTCCTGATGGCCGCCCTGTTCTCGGTCCTGATCCTCGTCTACGGGCTCATCACGCCGGTCCCGGACGTGTCGGCGCCGGTCAGCGGGCGCGAACGCCTGCGCAGTCTCCTTGACCTCATGCCCACCGGGGTGCTCATCCTGCTGGTGCTCGGCACGATTTACCTGGGGCTGGCCACGCCCACCGAATCGGCGGCGCTCGGCGTGGTCGGGGCCCTGGTCTTCGCGGCCCTCGACCGCCGACTGACCTTGAGGATGCTGCACGCCGCGGCCGAGGCCACGGCTCGGACCACCAGCCTGATCGGGCTGATCATCCTGGCCGCCTTCATCCTTAACTACGTGCTGTCGAGCCTCCGGCTCCCGCAGGCGCTGGCCGCCATGGTGACGGGGCTGGCGCTGCCGGCCTGGGCCGTCATGTCGGTGATCATCGGGTTCTACCTGGCGCTGGGAACGTTCATGGAGGGCTTCTCCATGATCCTCACTACGCTGCCGGTGGTCTTCCCCATCGTGGTGGCGCTCGGCTATGATCCCATCTGGTTCGGGGTCATCGTCACCATGCTCGCCGAGATCGCGCTCATCAGCCCGCCCGACGGCATGGTGATGTACGTGCTGCAGGGGATGCGGCTCACCCCCGGACCCATCACCGACGTCTTCGTCGGCGTGACGCCCTTCGTGCTCGTCTACCTCCTGGGCGTGGTCCTCCTCATGGTCTTCCCCGAGATCGCGCTCTGGCTGCCGAGGCTGGTGCGGTGAGCCGCTTCCGGGTCGGCGTGGACATCGGTGGCACCTTCACCGACCTCGTCTTCCTCGACGACGACGGGCGCCTGCACACCAAGAAGATCTCCTCCAGCGTGGACGACTACGCGCGGGCCATCGTGGCGGGTATCGCCGACGTCTTCCGGGAGACGGGCCTGGGGGGTGACGACGTCGCCGAGGTCCTCCACGGCACGACGGTGGCCTCCAACGCGATCCTGGAATTGCGGGGAGCCCGGACCGGCCTCATCACCACCCGCGGGTTCCGCGACGTGCTGGAGATCCGCCGGATTCGTATGCCGCGGCTCTACGACCTCGGGTGGGAGAAACCCCGGCCCCTGGTCGAGCGCGCCCTGCGGGTCGAGGTGGACGAGCGGATCAACGCCCGCGGCGAGGTGCTCAAGCCGCTCGATCCCGCCGACGTGGAGCGCGGGCTGGACCGACTGCTCGGCGAAGGTGTCGAGGCGCTGGCCGTCTGCCTCCTCAACGCCTATGCGAACCCGGCCCACGAGCAGCGGATCGCAGAGGTCGTGCGACGGCGGGCGCCCGACCTGCCCTGCTGCCTGAGCGCCGAGGTCCTGCCTGAGATCAAAGAGTACGAGCGGACCTCCACGACCGTCATCAACGCTTACGTGACACCGATCGTCCGCCGTTACCTGGCCACGTTGCGGACGGGGCTCGAGGCGATCGCCATCAAGGCTCCGCTCCTCATCATGCAGTCGAACGGCGGCCTCATGACCGCCGAGGCCGCCGCCGAGCAGCCCATGCACGTCATCGAGTCCGGGCCGGCGGCGGGCGTGGTGGGCGCCCAGGCGCTCGCCCGGCGCATCGGTCTCGACCGGCTGATCACCTTCGACATGGGCGGCACCACCGCCAAGGCCTCGATCGTGGAGGACGGGCACGTGCACCGGGCCGCCGAGTACCAGGTGGGCGCGGACATCATGCACGGCTCCCGGCTACTCACCGGCGCGGGCTACCTCGTGCGGGTGCCCGCTATCGACCTGGCCGAGGTGGGCGCCGGCGGCGGTTCGCTCGTGTGGATCGACGCCGGCGGCTCGCTGCAGGTGGGCCCTCGCAGCGCGGGCGCCTTTCCGGGGCCCGTGTGCTATGACCTCGGCGGCGCCGACCCGACGGTGACCGACGCCAACGTCATCCTCGGCTACCTCAACCCGACCGCGCTCGCCGGCGGCGCCGTGAAGCTCAACGCCGCCCGGGCCCACGAGGCCTTCCAGGCCAGGGTGGCGGAGCCGCTGGGACTGCCGCCGGAGGAGGCGGCCTGGGGCGCCCACCTCGTGGCCGCCGCCAACATGATGCGCGCGATCAAGGCGGTGTCGAGCGAGCGCGGCCGCGACCCCCGCGAGTACGCGCTGTTCGCCTTCGGCGGCAACGGCCCGCTCTTCGCCGCCGGCATGGCCCGCGCCCTCGAGATGCAGCGCATCGTCGTGCCCCCCGCCCCCGGACTCTTCTCGTCGTTCGGCCTGCTCTACGCCGACGTCGAGCACCACTACGTGCGGACGTTCCGCCGACGGACGCGCCAGGCCGACCCGGCCGAACTGGGCGCGGCCTGGGCCCGCATGGAGGCCGAGGGGCTCGCCCAGCTCGCGGCCGAGGGGTTCACCGGCCCGGCCGTACGGCTCAGGCGCTCGGCCGACCTGCGCTACCAGGGTCAGTCGTTCGAATTGACCGTCCCGCTGGGCCTGGGCCCGATCGACGCGGCGGCCCTGGCCGCCCTGGAGGAGGCCTTCGGCCGGGAGCATGAGCGGACTTACGGGCACCGGGCCGGGTCTGAGGAGCCCGTGGAGATCGTGACGTTGCGCCTCGTCGCCCAGGGCATCCCGGAGCGGTCGCGCGTGCCCGAGCGCGTGCGGGTGGACCGCGACGGTCCCGGCGCGCGGGGAACCCGTCGGGTCTATTTCGGTCCCGAGACGGGTTGGCTGCCCACGCCCGTCCTCGGGCGGGCCGACCTTGGCGCCGGGTACCAGGGCCCGTGCATCGTCGAGGAGTACGATGCCACCTGCGTCGTCCCACCCGGCGCCCGGGCGGCGCTCGATGGCTGGGGCGACATCGTGATCGAGCTGCCCACAGCCGGGGAGAGGGTCTGACCATGGCGCCTCTGCGCGATCCCATTGGCTTCGAGCTGTTCAAGAACGCGCTGCTCTCCATCGCCGACGAGATGGCGCTGACCATCCTGCGCACCGCGTACTCCGGTGTGCTCAAGGACAACATGGACTACTCCACCGCCTTCTGCGACGGTGACGGCCGGACGGTAGCTCAGGGCCTGACCCTGCCCGCGCACCTCAGCTCCTTTCCCGACGCGCTGGCCGCGACCATCCGCCGGTACGGCGATCGGATGCGGCCGGGCGACGTCTTCTGTCTCAACGATCCCTTCGAGGGCGGGATGCACCTGCCGGATGTCTTCGTCCTCAAGCCCATCTTCCACGAGGGCCAGCGACTGGCCTTCGCCGCCACGATCTGCCACCAGACCGACGTCGGTGGCCGCGTGGCCGGCTCCAATGCCGCCGACTCCACCGAGATCTACCAGGAAGGGCTGCGCATCCCGCCGCTGCCCATGTACGAGGCTGGCCGGCCCAACGAGACGCTGTTCGCGTTCGTCGAAAGAAACGTGCGCCTGCCGGTGCGGGTCCTCGGCGACCTCCGGGCCCAGCTCGCGGCCTGCCACATCGCGGAGGCGGCCTTTCTCAGGCTCGTCGAGCGTCACGGGGCCAAGCGCGTCACCGAGCACATGGAGGAGATCCTCGACTACACCGAGCGCGTGACGCGGGCGGCGATCCGTCAGCTGCCCGATGGGGAATGGAGCTTCGAGGACTACATCGACGACGACGGCATCGACCTCGGCCGCCCCATCCCGCTTCGCGTCGCGCTCCGCAAGCAGGGTGACACCCTGGTCGCCGACTGGACGGGGACCTCGCCTCAGGTCAAGGGCGCCATCAACAACACGCTGTCCTTCACCAGAGCCGCCACCTACACCGCCATCAAGTCCGTCCTTTCCCACGACATCCTGTGCAACGCGGGCTTCTACCGGCCCATCGCGGTCATCGCCCCGCCCGGCACCATCGCCAATGCCGTCCTGCCCGCCGCCTGCGCCGCCCGCGGCCTCACCGGCTTCCGCATGCTGGATTGCGTCTTTGGCGCCCTGGCCCAGATGCTCCCGGACCGGGTGCTGGCGGCCTCCGAGGGCGGCAACACCGGCGTCAGCATCGGCGGCTACTATGCGGACCGCACGCCCTTCATCTTCGTGGAGTTCATCTGCTCGGCGTGGGGTGGGCGGCCATGGGCCGACGGCCTCGACGGCAACGCCAACCTCTTCGCCAACATGTCGCTGCCGTCGGCCGAGGTGACCGAGACCGAGCAGCCGATCGAGATCCTCGCCTGCGAGTTCATCCCGGACGTCGGTGGCCCCGGCAAGTTCCGGGGCGGGATGAGCATCCGGCGCGACTACCGGCTCCTGGAGGAGGAGGCGGTGCTTCAAGTGCGCGCCGACCGCCATACCTTTCGCCCCTACGGCCTCTACGGCGGCCACCCCGGTCGGCCCTCGCGCAACGTGCTCAACCCCCACGGCGAGGCGCGGGTGCTCCCGGCCAAGATCACGATGACCATCAACCGTGGCGACGTGTTCCGCCACGAGCAGCCCGGCCCCGGCGGCTGGGGCGATCCCCTCGAGCGCGACCCGGCGGCGGTGCTCCGAGACGTCCGCAACGAGCTGGTGAGCCTAGCCGCCGCCCGCGACGACTACGGCGTCGTCATCGATCCCAACCGGCTCACCGTGGACGAGGCAGCCACGGTGCGGCTGCGGGCCAACATCCGCGCCGCGCGAGGCTGGGCCACGTTGCCCCTCGTGAGCCGCTGATGACATACTTCGGCGGCGGACCGACAGCTGAGGGCCCGCAGACAGGATATGACCATGTCCAACCGGCCAGAGCGTTCATACATCTACGCCGGCGCCGCTCGCGGGATGTCCGGAAGGGCGGGCGGCATCTTCCGTCGAGCCGTCGGAGACGGCCACTGGGAGGCGTCCGGTAAGGGCCTGCCTGATGGCGCCGACGTCCACGCGATCACGCTGCACCCGGAGAACCCGGAGGTCGTTTATCTGGGCACCCAGGACGGCCCGTACCGCAGCACGGACCGTGGGGCGAGCTGGGAGCGGCTCGGCTTCTCCGAGGACGGCCGGCAGGTCTGGTCGATCCTCGTCCATCCGCGGGCTCCGCGAATCCTCTACCTGGGCACGTCGCCGGTGGCCGTCTACCGCAGCGAGGATGGCGGTGAGTCCTGGCGCCGTCTGGCCGGGGCCGCGCAGCCCGAGCGGGTGAAGATGGCGTTCGCCACTCGCGTGATGCGGCTGGCGGCTGATCCTCGTCGTCCCAACGAGCTGTACGCCGGGCTGGAGGTCGGCGGCGTCATGCGCAGCCCGGATGGCGGCGAGAGATGGGCGGACTGCAGCACGGACCTGCTGCGCCTGGCCGAGCTGCCCCATCTCAAGAGCCGGATTGGAAGCGACACCGACAGCGAAGGCATGATGGATGTCCACGCCGTCGCGGTCAGTGAAACGTTGCCGGGCACCGTGTTCTTGGCCCTGCGCATGGGCCTCTTCCGGAGCGCCGACCGGGGGGCGACCTGGGAGGATATGCAAATCGGCCGCTTTTCGCCGCTGACGTACGCGCGTGATGTGCGCGTGGCGCCACACGATCCCCGCGTCCTCTACGCCTGTTTGAGTCCGGCGGCCCGCAGCGAAGATGGCTCGCTCTACCGAAGCCAGGATCTGGGCCGGACGTGGACCCGCTTCGACCACGGCGTCAAGGCCCGGAGCACCATGATGGCGGTGGCCCTGCACCGGCGCGACCCCGACCAGGTGTATTGCGCCACCCGCCACGGTCAGGTCTTCGGCACCCGAGACGGCGGCCGCACCTGGCACGAGTTCCAACTGCTCGACGGCGTCGGCGACGTGTACGCACTCGCCTGCGGATAAGGTCGTCCCGGCCCACGACACCGTAATCCCCCTTGACACGGTCCTGACCGGCGAGTACGGTTCGCCACCAAGCGCCGCTGTCGTAACCAGAAAGTCCCTTTCCACGATCGGCACCGCAGGCCACCCCACGCGGGAGGGGTGATGGGTGGGAGACTTCCCCAGCCGCTTCGTCCGGCCTCTCAGCGCCGAGGAACGCGAGGCGCTGGAACGGCTGCGCCGGGAACACGCGCAGACGCTCGGCTTCCGCGCCGTGGCCGTGCTGCTGTCGGCCAGCCAATTGCCGATCCCCGAGATCATGCGGCGGCTTGGGCTCTCGCGCCCCACGGTGGCCGGCTGGCTCACCCGCTTCGAGCAGTCCGGTGTGTCCGGGCTTCTGCCGCGCCCTCGTTCCGGACGTCCGCCGAAGCTGACCTCCGACGTTCGGCGACACATCGCCATGGCCGTCGGGGTGCGGCCGCGGGATCTCGGGATGGCCGGGACGGCGTGGACACTCGCGACGCTGAGGGAGTATCTGGTGCGCGCCCGAGTCCTGCCTGCGGTCTCACGCGAGTCGCTCCGAATGGTGCTCCAGAGGACGGGGCTCACTCTCAAGACAACCCGAACAGGGCTGATCCAGAAGGGGACCACGACGATGATTCCGGCCACCTTTGAGTATCACGCTCCGAGTTCGGTTGGCGAGGCGACGGCCCTGCTGGTGAAGCTGGGGGAGGACGCCAAGGTCCTCTCTGGAGGGCAGAGCCTCATTCCGCTCATGAAGCTCCGGTTGGCCAGCCCGCGCCATCTCGTCGACATCAACGGGATTCCCGGCCTGGCCGGAATCCGCGAGGCGGATGGCTTCCTCAGAATCGGCGCGCTCACGCGGGAGTCGGAGCTGGAGGAATCCGAGCTCATCCGGACGCGGTACCCGCTGCTGCACGACACCTCACGGGTCGTCGCCGACCCGCTGGTGCGCAACCTGGCCACGGTCGGTGGCAACCTGGCTCACGGCGATCCGGCCAACGACCATCCGGCGACCATGCTGGCGCTCGGCGCCGAAGTCGTCGCCGTGGGGCCCAAGGGCGAACGTCGGATCCCCATCGCCGCGTTCTTCACCGGCCCGTTCGCGACAGCGCTCAAGCCCGACGAGATCCTCGTCGAGATCAGGATCCCCATCCCGCCGCCGCGCAGCGGCGGCGCCTATCTCAAGCTCGAGCGGAAGGTCGGCGACTTCGCCACCGCCGCGGTGGCGGTGCAGGTGACGCTGGGGGCTAACGGCGCCTGCGAGCGGGTGGGCATCGGCCTCACCAACGTGGGCCTGACGCCCCTCAAGGCCACGCAGGCCGAGGCCGCCTTGACGGGCAAGCGGCCGGACGAGCAGACGATCCAGCAGGCGGGACAGCTGGCCGCCGAGGCCTCCCGACCCAGCGAAGATCTCCGTGGCCCGGTCGAGTACAAGAAGGACCTCGTGCGGGTGTTGACGGCCCGGGCGCTCCGGAAAGCCATAGAACGCGCCGGTACGCGGTAGTGCGAGCCGCAGGGCGTCGGCGGGCAGGACCCCGCCCGCCCGAGGCGAGCCTTAGGAAGGAGTGAGGGCGATGCAGGTCCAGCTCACGATCAACGGCGAGAAGCACGAGGCCGACGTCGAGCCGCGCCTCCTGCTGGTCCACCTGATCCGCGACGTGCTGCGGCTGACCGGGACTCACATCGGGTGCGACACCACCCACTGCGGGGCCTGCACCGTCCTCCTGGACGGCCGAGCGGTGAAGTCGTGCACACTCTTCGCCGTCCAGGCCCGCGGCAAGCAGATCACGACCGTCGAGGGACTGGCGCAGGACGGCACCCTGCATCCCCTGCAGGAAGGCTTCATGGCCGAGCACGGCCTGCAGTGCGGTTACTGCACGCCCGGGATGCCGATGACGAGCTACGCGTTCCTCCAGAAGCACCCGTCCCCATCCGAGGAGGACATCCGCTGGGCCATCTCCGGCAACCTCTGCCGGTGCACCGGCTACGTGAACATCGTCAAGGCCGTTCAGCACGCCGCGGCCAAGCTCCGCGAAGGAGGCTCGTAATGGCGCTCAGGACCTCGCCCGAAGTCGGAGGGATGGGGCACTCGATCAAGCGCAAGGAGGATCCGCGCTTCGTCCGCGGCAAGGGCACCTACGTCGACGACGTCCAGCTTCCTGGCATGCTCTACCTCGACATCGTGCGGAGCCCCTTCGCGCACGCCAAGATCAAGAAGATCGACCCCACCCGCGCCCTGGCCACCCCGGGCGTGCTCGCCGTCATCACCGGCCAGGACCTGGCCAAGTACAACCTCCACTGGATGCCGACCCTCATGTCAGACACCCAGATGGTGCTGCCGGTGGAGAAGGTGATGTACCAGGCCCAGGAGGTGGCGGCGGTGCTCGCCACCAGCCGGTACGCCGCCGCCGACGGCGTGGCCGCCGTCGAGGTGGAGTACGACCCGCTGCCCGTGGTCGTCGACCCGAAGAAGGCGCTGGCGCCGGGCGCTCCGGTGCTGCGCACCGACAAGAAGGACAAGAAGGACAACCACATCTGGCACTGGGAGTGGGGAGACCGCGCCGCCACCGATCGCGCCTTCGCCGAGGCCGAGGTGACCGTCAAGCAGGACATCTACCTTCCGCGCATCCACGTGGCGTCCATCGAGACGTGTGGCTGCGTCGCCCACTTCGACAAGGTCGACGACAAGCTCACCGTGTGGATGACCACGCAGGCGCCCCACGCGATCCGCACGGTCTTCGCGCTGGTGGCCGGCCACGTCGGGCTGGCCGAGCACAAGATCCGCATCATCTCCCCCGACATCGGCGGTGGCTTCGGCGGCAAGGTGCCGGTCTACCCGGGCTACGTCATCGCCGTCGCGGCCTCCGTGCTCACCGGGAAACCCGTCAAGTGGATCGAGGATCGGATGGAGAACCTCCAGGCCGACTCGTTCGCCCGCGACTACCACATGACGGCCGAGCTGGCGGGCAAGAAGGATGGCACGATCACCGCGCTGCGGATCAAGACGATCGCCGACCACGGCTATGCCGACGCCGCGGCCAACCCGTCCAAGTTCCCGGCCGGTCTCTTCCACGTCTGCACGGGCTCCTATGATCTGAAGGCCGCGCACGTCGAGGTGGACGGTGTCTACACCAACAAGCCGCCCGGCGGGATCGCCTACCGCTGCTCTTTCCGCGTGACGGAAGCGGTGCACACGATCGAGCGCATGGTCGACCTCCTGGCCCACCAGCTCGGCATGGACCCGGCCGAGTTCCGGCTGAGGAACTTCATCAAGCCCGAGCAGTTCCCCTACACGTCGGCGCTGGGCTGGGAGTACGACTCCGGTAACTACGCGGGCGCGCTCAGGAAGGCGATGGACCGGATCGGCTACGACAAGCTCCGGACCGAGCAGGCCGACCGGCGCCAGCGCGGCGAGCTGATGGGGATCGGCATCTCGAGCTTCACCGAGATCGTGGGCGCCGGGCCGTCAAAGCACTTCGACATCCTGGGCCTGAAGATGTTCGACTCCTGCGAGATCCGGATTCATCCCACGGGCAAGGCCATCGCCCGGTTCGGGACCAAATCCCAGGGGCAGGGTCACGAGACGACCTACGCCCAGATCCTCGCCGAGGAGCTCGGCATCCCGGCCAAGGACATTCAGATCGAGGAAGGCGACACCGACACGGCGCCCTACGGGCTGGGCACCTATGCGAGCCGATCCACGGCGACGGCGGGCGCGGCGGCCGCCGTCGCCGCGCGCAAGATCCAGGACAAGGCGCGCAAGCTCGCCGCGCATCTGCTCGAGGCGGCGCCCGAGGACCTCGTGTGGGAGCCGGGGAAGTTCTCGGTCAAGGGCGCGCCGAACAAGTTCAAGACCATCCAGGACATCGCCTTCGCCGCCTATACCAACCATCCTCAGGGGATGGAGGCCGGGCTCGAGGCCGTGAGCTACTACGACCCGCCGAACCTCACCTATCCGTTCGGCAGCTATATCTGTGTGGTCGACATCGACAAGGGCACCGGCGAGGTGAAGATCCGGCGCTTCGTGGCCATCGACGACTGCGGCAACATCATCAACCCGATGATCGTCGAGGGCCAGATCCACGGCGGGCTCACGATGGGGCTGGCGCCGGCGCTGTACGAGGAGATCTCGTACGACGAGATCGGCAACATCCAGGGCGGCAGCTTCATCGATTATCTCGTTCCCACCGCGGTCGAGACGCCGAAGTGGGAGACCGGCAACACCGTCACGCCGTCGCCCCACCACCCGCTCGGCGCCAAGGGCGTGGGCGAGTCGGCGACGGTGGGCGCTCCCGCCGCCATCGCCATCGCGGTAGTCGTCGCGCTCTGGCATCTGGGCGTGCGCCACATCGACATCCCGATCACGCCGGCCAAGGTGTGGAAGCTGCTGCGCGAGAAGGGCGTGACCGAGTGAGCGACGATCTTCTCACCCTCGCCGCCGACCTCCGGCGCCGGGGACAGGCGTTTGCTCTGGCGACGGTCGTCCGGTGCGAGCCACCGACCTCGGCCAAGCCGGGGGCCAAGGCGCTGGTGCGCGAGGACGGCACCGTGTCCGGTTGGGTCGGCGGAGCCTGTGCCGAGCCGGTCGTCGTGCGCGAGGCCCTCAACGCGCTGCACGACGGTCGGCCGCGGCTCATCGGCCTCGTCGGCGAGGGGCGCCGCGGTCCGGGCCGGACCGAGGGCATGGTCGAGTACGCGATGACGTGCCACAGCGGCGGCATCCTGGAGATTTACGTGGAGCCCTATCTGCCCAAGCCGCTCCTCGTCCTGGCCGGTCATGGGCCCGTCATCGAGACGCTGGCGACCCTCGGCCGCGCGGCCGACCATGCGGTGGTGGTCGTGCGCGGCGACGCCGTTTTGGCCGAGCTCAGCCATCTCGACCTGACCCCACGCGCCTCCGTGGTGGTCGCCACGCACGGGGACGCCGACGAGGAAGCGCTGGAGCACATCCTCAGGACCGACGCCGGCTACGTGAGCGTGGTGGCCAGCCGCCGGCGGGCCGCCGTGATCGTCGATCGGCTCCGGCAACGGGGCGTGCCGCCCGAGCGACTCGGCCGGTTGAAGGCGCCGGCCGGCCTGGACATCGGCGCGGTGACCCCCGAGGAGATCGCGGTGAGCATCCTCGCCGAGATCATCCACCACCATCGCAGCGCCAAGGTCGCCGTGGCCGCCGCCGAGGTCGGGGCGGCGCCGGCGCTGACCGAGGCGAAGGACCCGATCTGCGCGATGCTCGTCGAGGTCGCGACGGCCAGGTATCGCTCCGAAATGGCCGGCCGGCTCGTGTACTTCTGCTGCCGCCAGTGCCAGGAGACGTTCGACCGGGATCCGGAGCGACACCTCGCCGGTCTCGACGCGTGAGGCCATTCGTGTCCGGGCTCGTCCTGGCGCCGGAGCCTCGGTCCGCCTCGGTCGGCTCCACGGCCATTCAGGTAGTCGCCATCAACCCCGACATCACGGATGCCTGGAAGCGCTGCGTCGCTTTCTTCAACGAGCACCTGAAGGCCTGAACGAGCGAGGCCGCGATGCGGCGGGGATTCTAGTGGCGAGCGATCACGGCGGCGGTGCTCGGAGCGTGCCCGGTGGCCGCTGACTCGGCGGCCGCCCAGCGCACCGTCGTGACGCTCGGCACCGCCACGCCGGGGGGCGGCTTTCCCGTCTACGGCGAGGCGCTGGCTGCCAGCATCAACGAGGCGGACGACGGACTCGAGGTAAAGCCGCAGCACACGCAGGGCAGCACCGAGAACGTGCCGCTCCTGGAAGCGGGGCGGCTCGATCTGGGGCTGGTCCAGGGCGAGGTTGCCCACGAGGCGCTGAGCGGCATCGGCCGCCCGCCGGCCGACTTGAAGATCCTGAGCGCGATGTACTCGACCGCCGGCATGTTCGTCGTCCGCGCCGACAGTCGCTACCGGACGATCGAGGACCTCCGAGGCGCGCCGGTGGCTTTCGGGGCGCGTGGCTCCGGGCTGGTCATCCTCGCCCGCTACGTCCTGGATGGCCTCGGTCTCGACCGCGACCGGGACTTCAAGGCGATCCTCCTCGAGCGCGCCGGCGACGGGCCACAAATGGTCATGGACGGCCGGACCGCAGCGCTCTGGGGCGGGGGCGCCGGATGGCCAGGCTACACGGCGGTGGCGCGGGGGCCCGCCGGCGGGCGGTTCATCGTCCCGGACGCCGAGGGTATCCGCCGCATCCGGGCCAAGCATCCGTTCCTCCGGGAGCTGACGGTCCCCGCCGGCTCCTATCCGGGACAGGATCAGACCCTCACGTCGGTTTGGCTCGTGGAGCTTGGTACTGGCGCGCCCGTCGCTGCCCGATGAGGTCGCGTATCGGTTGGCCCGGGCGCTGCATCGTGGGGAAGTCGCGCTGGGCCGGCGACTGCCGCAGGCGCGGGAGAGCACCGCGGCCAACATTGTGGCCGCGGCGCCGCAGGCAGGACTGATTCACCCGGGCGTTCTGCGCTATCTCCGGGAGGTCGGCATCGTCCGGTGAGCGTCGCACGCGGCGCCACCCCCCCGGAGGTATTCAGGACGGATGATGGCGCCGGAGGACCGTGACGTCTTCCAGATCCCTCGGCCGAGCGAGGGCCAGCTTGTTCTTGATCAGCGCGCGCCACCCGATCACGGGCGCCGTTATTCCGCCATAGGTCACCTGCGAACGTTCGGCCCAGGCTTCTTCGAAGCTGACGCCCGTGATCTCCGTGAGGATGTCGATGCGGCGCGGGGGCAGGCCCATCTGGAACACGAGCCCAGGCCGCGCGAGGTCCGCCTGACTGAGATCCGTCAGGGGCGCCCCGAAGGCACCGAGGGCTCGGTACACTCGGGAAGCGTTCTCCGCTGTGGGCTCCACCAGGATGTCGAGGTCGCCGGTGGCGCGAGGCTCGGAGTGATACGAGACGGCGAACGCGCCGACGATGAGGAAGCGCGCCTCAGCGGCGCGCAACTCGCGCAAGACGTCGTGGAAGTCCGGGTTCACCGAGGTCCCTGCCGCTGAAGGTCCAGGCGTCAACTGTCAGGCGCCAGGCCTCGGCAAAGCGCTCGTCGGGCGGGATCGAGGCCCAGAACTCACGATCGAAGTCGTCGTCGAGCCGGTCCAAGGTGGTGACGCGTGCGGTGATCGTCCGGTGAGCCACAATCAGCTTGATCGTAACACGAGCGCCGTCCTGACGTCGGCAGCATGATCGCGTGGCATCGCCCGGCTCTTACCTCGCTCGCCGAAATTCTGAGCCACCCGCCCACCGTGATGCCTCAGAAATAGGTGTTACCGAAGCTGAGGTCGCTGCCTCATAACTCTGTTACCCACGCCCACTTGACCCCCGGTGCGTCGTGACGCTAGGCTGACCCACCGCGTACGGCCGGCAGGTGAGGGAGGCGTCGCGGGAGAGGAGGCACCGCGATGAGAGGTGTATTCCCGAGGTTCGTGCTGGCGCTGCTGCTGCTCGCCGTCCCCTTCCTCGTGGTTCCGGCCGGCGCCCAGCGGGCCGGCGGCCCCTTGATCGTCGCCCAGGGGGTCGATGCCGTGACGCTCGATTCCCACCTGGTCGTCGACGCGCCGACCTTCACGGTCACCAGCCACATCTACGAGACGCTCTTCGAGTACACCCCCGACGGCCGGATCGTCCCGCACCTGGCCGAGTCCCATACCGTCGCCCCGGACGGGCGCGTGTGGACGCTCAAGCTGCGCCGAGGGGTGAAGTTCCACGACGGGACGCCGTTGGACGCCGAGGCGGTCAAGTTCAACCTCGACCGTGTCCTCCACCCTGAGACCAAGAGCACCTATCGGTTTCTGATCTCCCGGGTGACCGGCATCGAGGTGGTCGACCCGCTGTCCGTCAAGCTCACCACCGAGCAGCCGTTCGCCCCCATGCTGGCCCACCTCACGCACGGCGCCATCGCCATGCAAAGCCCCTCCGCGATCAAGAAGCATGGCAAGGACTACATCAACTTCCCGACCGGCACCGGCCCGTTCAAGTTCAAGGAATGGGTGCGGGGAGACCGTCTGGTCCTGACCGCCAACCCCGACTACTGGGGCAAGAAGCCGCAGGTCACCGAGGTCGTGTTCAAGCCGGTGCCCGAAGGCGGCGCCCGGGTGGCCCTGATCGAGACCGGCGCCGCCCACGTGATCGTGCGGGTGCCGCCACGGGACGCGCCCCGGCTGGCCGGCAGCCGCGACGTCGAGGTCGTGAACACCCCGAGCGTGCGTACCATCTACATCGCCTTCAACATGCTGAAGCCGCCGTTCACAGATCTGAAAGTCCGTCAGGCGCTGAACCACGCGGTCAACAAGCCGGCCATCGTGCAGCACATCCTGGCCGGGGTGGGCCGGCCCTCGGACGCTCCGATCTCGCCGGGGATCTTCGGCTATCGGCGGATCATGTCGTACGAGTACGACACCGCCAAGGCCAAGCGGCTCCTGGCCGAGGCCGGACATCCCAACGGTTTCAAGACGGAGCTCTACTGCCCGTCCGGCCGGTATCTGAACGACATGCAGGTGTGCGAGGCCGTGCAGGCCCAGCTCCGCGAGGTCGGCGTCGACGCCGCCATCAAGACCCTGGAGTGGGCCGCCTACCTCGAGATCACCAAGAAGGGACCCCAGGAATCGGTGGTCCCGATGTACATGCTCGGCTGGGGCACGGTGACCGGAGACGCCGACTACGGGCTCTACGCGCTCTTCCACTCCTCGCAGTGGACTCCGGCCGGCCAGGCGCGGCACTTCTACAAGAACCCCAAGGTCGACGAGCTGCTGGACCGCGGGCGCAACGTGGCCAATCCGGCCCAGCGAGAGGCCGCCTACAAGGAGGCCATGGAGCTGATCATGCAGGACGCGTCCTGGCTGTTCCTGCACGCGGAGTCCCAGCTGTCGGCGGTGCGGCGGAACGTCAAGGGCGTGGTGATCCATCCCATCGAGCGCGTGATGACACAGGAGGCACGGATCGAGTAGGCGGAGGATGTCGGAGAGCGCCCGCGGCGAGGGGAGGCCGGCCTCCCCTCGCCGTGCCTGATCGATGACCCGCTACCTCATCCGCCGCCTGCTCCTCACCATCCCCGTCGTCTTCGGCGTCACCTTCATCATCTTCGCGATGGTCCGGCTCATTCCCGGCGACCCGGCGCAGGTCATCGCCGGCGAGCAGGCCACCCAGGAGATCGTCGATGCCGTGCGCCGGAGCCTGGGTCTCGACCAGCCGATCATCGTGCAATACGGGCGCTTCCTGGGCGACCTGGCCCTGGGGGACATGGGCCGATCGACGCGCTCGCAGCGGCCGGTCGTCCTGGAGCTGGCCGACCGCTTTCCGAACACGATCGAACTGACGCTGGCCGGCATGCTGGTGGCGTCGGTGATCGGCATCGGCGCCGGCGTGGTCTCGGCCACGCGCCGCAACCGCTGGCCGGACACCGTCTCGATGCTCCTGGCCCTCACCGGGGTGTCCATGCCGGTGTTCTGGCTCGGTCTGATGCTGATCCTCGTGTTCTCGGTCACGCTGGGTTGGCTGCCGCCGGTCGGGCGCGGGACGTGGGCCCAGCTCATCCTGCCGGCCTTCACGCTGGGGGCCGCGTCCGCGGCGATTCTGGCTCGCATGACGCGCTCCAGCCTGCTCGAGGTGCTGGGGCAGGACTTCGTGACGACCGCCCGGGCCAAGGGGCTGGCCGAGCGCTTCGTGGTCTACAAGCACGCGCTCAAGAACGCCATGATCCCCGTCGTCACCGTCATGGGCCTGCAGTTCGGGACGCTGCTGTCGGGTGCGGTGCTCACCGAGACCGTCTTCGCCTGGCCCGGCATCGGTCGGCTTATCGTGGAATCCATTCTGGCCCGCGATTACCCGGTGGTGCAGGGGGCCGTGCTTCTCACCGCGCTGAGCTTCGTCCTGGTCAACCTCGTGGTCGACCTCCTCTACTCGGTGCTCGACCCTCGGATCCGCTTTGAGTAGCCCGCCGGCGGCGGGACGGGCGCTCCACCGCCAGCGAGCGGCCGGACCGTGGGCGGACGCGCTCCGGCGGCTGCGCCGGCGGCGGAGTGCCCTGGCCGGCCTGGCCATCGTCCTGGCCTTCGCCCTGGCCGGCGCCCTCGCGCCCGTCCTGGCCCCCGCCGATCCCTTCAAGTCCGAGTTCGCCCGGGCGCTGGAGGCGCCCTCGCGCGACGCGCTGCTGGGCCGCGACGAGCTGGGGCGCGACATCCTCGCGCGGATCCTCCACGGCGCCCGCATCTCGCTGTCGATCGGTCTGGTGGCCGTCGGCATCGGCCTGGCCCTGGGCGTGCCGCTCGGCGCCATCTCCGGTTACCTGGGGGGGCGGGTGGACCTGCTCGTGCAGCGCGTGATCGACACGATGCTCGCCTTCCCCGGCATCCTGCTGGCGCTGGTGACGATCAGTGTGCTGGGCGTCGGCCTCTACACGGCCATGGCGGCGATCGGTGTCGTGTCCATCCCGGTCTACGCGCGGCTCGTCCGCGGCTCGGTGCTCGCGCTCAAGGAGCGCGACTTCGTCGCCGCCGCCCGCGCGCTGGGCCAGCGCGACGCCGCGATCCTCTGGCGCCACATCTTTCCCAACTGCGTGGCTCCGGTGCTGGTGCAGTCGAGCCTGCAGATCGGCGGCGCCGTACTGGCCGCGGCCGCGCTGGGGTTTCTCGGGCTGGGCGCCCAGCCGCCCACGCCGGAGTGGGGGACGATGCTCTCGAAGGGACGCGACTTCCTCCGGGTCGCGCCGCACATCACCGCGTTTCCCGGTCTGGCCATCGTCCTGGTGGTGCTCGGATTCAACCTCCTGGGCGACGGCCTGCGCGACGCGCTGGACCCCCGGTTACAGACCTGAGGCGGGTCGGCTATTGAGTTTCGCGGAATACGGTGACGGTCTTGGCGCTGAAGCGTCACGGTATTCCGCGACACTCATTAGTGTCAGCGCTTCCAGCCATCGATCCAGTCGTTAGTCTTCACGCCTAGCGGCGGGTTCACCTCGGCCGGCGGGAAGACCTTGATCTTGTCAAGGATCGCGAAGGGGTAGTCGGGCGTATGCTTGGTCACGCCCACGATGGCGGGCTCGATGCCATTGTGGTCGGCGCGGACCGTCATGATGCGACCGGGCGGGACGCGGTACTCGATGCCCTCGAAGGCCTTGATCACCGCCTCCACCCTGGGCCAGGCGCCTCCGCCGTCCCTGATGGCCTTCTCGTACGCAGCCTTCACCCCGGCCAGGGCCTGGTACATGTGGTAGGAGGGGTAGATGGGATACCGGTTGAACTTGGCCCGATAGCCCTCGACGAATTCTTTGTGGAGCGGATCGGTGGGGTTGTGCAGGAACCAGTGATCTCCTCGGGCCCCGACCACGACACCCTCGGGAACCTCCTTGCCCAGGTCCTGCAGCATGTGCTCACCGGCGGAGAAGATCACGGTGCTCTGGCTGAAGAGCCCGCGGGGCGCGGCCTGCTTGGTGAGGCTCAGGATGTCGCCGTTCCAGAAGCTGGAGTGGATCACGTCCGGCTTAGCGACCAGGAGGCGGGAGATCTCTGCGGTGTACTCCCCGGCGAACAGCTTGGGGAAAAGCTCGGCCACCACCTGCACGTCCGGCTTCAGCTTCAGCATGGCCCGCTTGAAGGTGTCCCAGGAATCCCGCCCCCAAGCATAGTCCTGATTGATGCCGGCGATGGTCTTCAGGCCGGGCTTCAGGCCCAGGATGTACTTCACGGCGGCCACGCTATCCAGGGCCTGATGCGCCTTGGTGCGGAAGACGTAGGTGTGCTTGCGATCCTCGAAGATTCGGTTGGTGCCGCAGTCGAAGAGGACCGTGAGGACCCTAAGCTCCTCGGCCACCGGGGCCACGGCCAGGCAGTCGGCGCTGGAGATGTAGCCGACCACGAGATCCACCTTTTCGTCGAGCGCGAGGCGGCGGAACTCGGAGACCTGCTTGTCCGCGCCGCCCGCCTCATCGATGTAGACGGGCCGGATCCGGACGCCGCCGATACCGCCCTCGCGATTGTGTTTCTCGATGAGCCATTCGGCGGCGTTCTTGGCGGGGATGCCGAACACGGTGGCTGGCCCCGAGAGGAAAGACACGATCCCGACCTTTAGCTCGGCCGGTTTCGCCTGGGCGAGCGTGGCGCGCGGCCCGGCTGGAGGCGCGGCCGTGGCCAGCACCAGGATAAGGGCGAGGGTGAGCGGTGCGGTTCGCCAGGTCGTTGTTTGCGCGGTCTGCGTACCCATCGTTTCCCTCCTCGCCGCCTATCCGGCCGTCGGTGAAACCTCGGGCCGTTTCCTCGCCCGGCGGTGGGCGGCTAGCGTTCCGTGCTCGAAGTCATGTTAAGAGCCCGCCAGCACGCGGGGAGGGGCCGACGGGTACGTGCGGCAGGGTCCACGGGACCCGTTCCCGCCCGCTGGCTACGGACCCCGCGTCTCCAGGTGGAGCCCAGCCGCAACGGGGCAGCGGACGCCTGCTGCGTGGTCCCGCGCCCCTGCCGCGCGTGCCGCCTCGGCCCCGCTGCACGGGACGAGCGCGGCCATCGTTAACGTGACTTCCCATACGAAACAGCTAGCGTTTGGCGATCGCCTCCGCGGCCAGCACCTCGTGGCGCTGCGTGCCCAGGCCGGTGATCCCCATCTCCACGACGTCGCCGGGCTCGAGGTAGCGCGGCGGCCGCCGGCCGTGGCCCACGCCGGCCGGGGTGCCGGTGGAGATCAGGTCCCCCGCGCGCAGCGACATGAAGCGCGACACGTACGCCACGAGCGCGCGCACCGAGAACAGCATGTTCTTGGTGTGGCCCTGCTGGCGGCGCTCCCCGTTGACGGTTGTCCACAGCTCCAGGCCCTGGGGGTCGGGCATTTCGTCGGCGGTGACCAGCCACGGGCCCACCGGGCCGAACGTGTCGGCGCTTTTGCCTTTGGTCGTGGTGCCTCCGTGCTCCATCTGGAACGCCCGCTCCGACACGTCGTTGACGACGCAATAGCCGGCGACATGGTCCAGCGCATCGGCCTCATCAATGTCGTGCCCGTCGCGCCCGATGACCGCGGCCAGCTCGACCTCGTAGTCGAGCTTCCGAGCGCCCCGCGGCCGTACGGTGGCATCGTCGGGACCGCAGATCGCGCTGGGGGCTTTGATGAAGAGCAACGGTTCGCGGGGCAGCTCGAGCCCCACCTCCGCCGCGTGATCGGTGTAGTTGAGGCCGATGCAGACCATCTTGCCGATGCCGGCCAGCGGGCAACCCAGGCGCGGTCGCCCCCGCACGAGGGGGCGCCGCGAGAGATCGAGGCCGCGCAGCCGCCGGAGCGCGGCCGGAGCCAGGAGGGCCGGCGTGACGTCCTCGATGACTCCGGACAGATCGCGAAGCCCGCCGTTCGCGTCGATGGCGCCGGGTTTCTCGGCGCCGGGCCGGCCATAGCGGATCAGCTTCATACGGCACCTCTTTCCCGCGACGTGGCTTCTTTCGCCGCCATCTTGCGCTTCAGCTCCTCCGGCGTCAGCCGGACGATGTCCTCGTTCTGGTGGGCGTAGCGCGCGTAGCCTTCGGTGTCGACCTCTTCTAAGGCCACGCGCCCGGCCAGGACGTCCTGCTTCCAGCGCTGATGCTCGGCGTCCCGCGCGTGGAATTCGGGCATCACCTCCCGGGCGAACAACTCGAGGCTCGCACAGATGTCTTCGTGGGTCGTGCGGCCGGCCTGGTTGAGCAGGATCACCTGGTCGACGTGAGTGGCCTCGAACTCCCGGAGCCGCCGCCGGATCGTCTCCGGCGAGCCGATCAAGCCGGCCTGGAGAGTCTCCTGGGCCTTGGGGGTCTGGCGCCAGTCCTGATAGAGCCGCCACATGTCGCCCTGACCGGGGTTCGGGATGCCGTGGCGCCCGTAGTGGCTGAGGCAGAACACGAAGAACGTCCAGCCGGCGGCCTTTTCCTGCGCCGCTTCGTCCGTCTCGGCGCACATGAAGCCGCTGACCATCGCGACGTTCGGGTTCGTCGGGTAGTCGGCCAGCTTGGCCGGATGCCGGGTGAGCTCGAGGTAGTAGCGGTTGACCCAGGCCCGGGCTGCCTCGGGCGACACGAACTGAAACCCCAGCGCCCCCATGCCCCACTGCCCCGCGCTGGCGATGGTCGTGATGTTCGAGCAGGCCACCCACAGCGGCGGGTGCGGCTTCTGGTACGGCTTGGGGATGACGTTCCGCGACGGAAAATCGAAAAAGCGGCCGTGCCACTGCCACGCGTCGCGCGTGAACATGGGGATCAAGGCCCGGACCGCTTCCTCCCAGACGTCGCGCTTGTCGCGCACACGGGCGCCGAACGGGTGGAGCTCGACCGGGCCCTGGCCTTCGCCGAGGCCGAGCTCCACGCGGCCACCGGAGATGAGGTCGAGGGTGGCCACGCGCTCGGCCACCCGGATGGGATGGTTGGTCGGCAGCTGGATGATCCCGTGGCCCAGGCGGATGCGCCGCGTGCGCTGGGTCGCCGCGCCCAGGAACACCTCGGGCGCCGAGCAGTGCGAGTACTCCTCGAGGAAGTGGTGCTCGACGCACCACGCGTAGTCGAAGCCCAGGCGGTCGGCCAGCTCGATCTGGGCGAGCGCGTCCTGAAGGAGCTGGTACTCGCTTCGCTCGCCCCAGGGCCGGGGCAGCTGCAGCTCGTAGAAGATGCCGACCTTCACCCGGACCTCCCCGTCCCGGCCGCTCGATCAGCTTCGGCCGGCATCGAGGAGCGTACGGGACGAGGGGCGCCAGGACAAGCGGTGGGTCAGTGCGTGGCCGACACCTTGCCGGTCTTCTCGTACTGCTCGACGGCCTTCTTCAGATCGCGGTACTCCGAGCACGGCAGGAAGCACAGCGAGTCGAGGCGGGCCAGGTGCTCCTTGGCCTTGGCCACGTTGCCGAGCATCAGGTAGGCCTCGCCGATGTACTCGTGCGCCCCGCGGTGCCTGGGATCGAT
>JBOHPP010000176.1:0-14919 GCA_050731755.1 Candidatus Rokuibacteriota bacterium
GGCGCCTCTTGCGAATTCGCAAGAGCTCGACGCCCGAGCCGGTGCACCGCGAGATCTATCAGGCTCTGCAGATCCCGCACGAGGTCATGAAGCCGGTGAAGACCTGGGCGCCCACGCAGTCACCATAGTCACTCAACACCCGCGCAACTGATTGAAATGTCAGCCATCCGCCCACGGGACCGCGGAAGTTGGGCTAGGTTGTGAGACGGCGGGCGATGAGCACAATCATGAGCGAGGTGAGGCCGGTGATACCGGCGGCCAGGAAGGCGGTGCTCACGCCCCAGCGCTCCGACAGCGCGCCGATGACGATGGAGGCGATGGGGAAGGAGCCACCGAAGATCAGCGTGTAGATGCTCATCACACGGCCCCGCAGGGCGTCGGGGGCGTTGATTTGCAGCGCGGTGTTGCAGCCGGCCACGGCGACGATGCCGGCGAAGCCGACGATGAAGAGCAGGGGCACGGCCAGCTCGAACTGCCGGACGGCCGCGATGCCGATGAGCCCGGCGCAGGCCACAGCGGCCGCCCCGAAGAGGACGGCGAGGGGCGGTTGCCGTGAGACGAAGATGCCCAGGGTGAGCGCCCCGGCCACGGCGCCCACGCCCACCGACGCCATCAGAAAACCGAAGCCTTCGGCCCCCAGTCCCAGCACCGTCCGGGCCAGCAGCGGCACGTACACGCTGAAGTTGAAAACGCAGAAGCTCACCACCAGCAACACCGCGAGCACCTGTCGGATCCTAGGGGTCCGGAGCGCGTAGTCGAGCCCCTCGCGAATTTCCTCGGCCATCGATCGACGGGTGCCCGCCCGCGATCGTCCCTCCACCCGCACGGTGGCCAGCGCGCCCAGAACGACCAGGAAGGACACGCCGTTGATGAAGAACGTCGGCACGACGCCCCACCGGCCGATCAAGAGGCCGGCGGCGGCCGGCCCCACGATGCGAGCGCTGTTGAAGGCGGCCGAGTTGAGGGCCACCGCGTTCACCACGTCGTCGCGTCCGACCAGATCGGCGTTGAACGACTGGCGCGCTGGGTTGTCGAGCGCATTGGCGA
The DNA here is from genome assembly GCA_050731755.1 of Candidatus Rokuibacteriota bacterium. GTDB lineage: Bacteria > Methylomirabilota > Methylomirabilia > Rokubacteriales > CSP1-6 > JBOHPP01. The sequence goes on from JBOHPP010000176.1 coordinate 1,048, forward strand.
CCCCGGCCACGAGGGCCAGGAGTCCGATGTGCCAGTAGCGGACGTGACCGGTGGCGGCCAGCGTGCCCAGGATCAGGGCCTGGCCGCCCATCGCCGCCTGGGTGGCCATCAGCAAGCGGCGCTTGGGCAGGCGGTCGGCGATGGCTCCGCTGACGAGCGCCAGGAACAGCATCGGGCCCCACTGCAGCGTGCCGATCAATCCCAGCAGGAGCGGGGAGTTGGTGAGCTGGAGCACGAGCCACGCCTGAGCCACCGACTGCATCCATGTGCCGACCTGCGAGACCAGCGCGGCCAGGTACCAGCGGCGGAAGTCCCGGTGGTTCAGCGCGCGCAGGCCGGTGGGAAAGGGCATGGCCGGCCCGTAGAATAGCGTGGCCATGAGCTTCGCGGAGATCCTCTACGACGTGTCGGGAGCGATCTGCACGGTGACGCTGAACCGCCCCGACCGGCTGAACGCGGTGACGCCCCGCATGATCGACGAGCTGATCGCCGCGTTCGACCGCGCGGATGCCGATGACGAGGTGCGGGTGGTTATCGTCACCGGCGCCGGCCGCGCCTTCTGCGCGGGCGCGGACCTGGGCGCGGGTGCCGGGACGTTCGACCGCGGGGGAGACGGGGCGGCACGGGCCGCCGAGCACCGCGACGGCGGCGGCCGGGTGGCGCTTCGGATCTTCGATCTCAAGAAGCCCGTGATCGCCGCCATCAATGGCCCCGCTGTCGGCTTCGGCATCACCCTCACGCTGCCGATGGACCTGCGCCTGGCGTCCACGGCCGCCCGCATGGGCTTCGTCTTCGCCCGGCGGGGCGTGGTGCCCGAGGCGTGCAGCACGTGGTTCTTGCCCCGGCTCGTCGGCATGAGCCAGGCCGCCGAGTGGGTCTACACCGGGCGCGTCTTCTCCGCTGAAGAAGCGCTGGCCGGGCGACTGGTGAGCCGGGTGCTGGCGCCGGAAGCGCTCTTGCCGGCGGCGCGGGCGCTGGCCGCGGAGATCGCCGACCACGCGGCGCCTATCTCGGTCGCGCTGGCCCGCCAACTCATGTGGAAGCTGCTGGGCGCCGATCACCCGGCCGAGGCCCACCGTCTCGACTCGCAGGCGATGTTCTGGACGGGACAGTCGGCCGATGCCCACGAGGGCGTCCGCGCCTTTCTGGAAAAGCGGACGGCGCGCTTCACGCTCAGACCGAGCGCCGACATGCCGCCGTTCTATCCCTGGTGGCGGCCCGCGTCCTGATCCGGCTCGCGTGACTGACGCTGCTCGTCAGGGGCTGACGGAGGACGGCACTTTCTCCGTGGACGATCCGAGGACGATCTCCTAGTACATTCGGCCTAGCCGACGGTCGCCGACGGGCGACCTCCAAAAGATCGCTTACTTACGGATGCCGGGACCGGGGTCGAACGTCGGTGCGAGTTTTGCTCTTAGAGTGGACGGTCCTCGAGGGGGACCGGAGGAGCGAGCGATGATCAGCGATTGCGCACTGTTCCTGTCGGCCGCTATCGGGTTCACGGCGTCCATCGGCATGGTGGCCGCGGCGGTGTTCGCGGTAAAGCGGGTCATCGACCGGCAGCACCAGGCCCGGCGATCCCACCTCAGGGCCGGCGCGGCCGCCCCGCTCAGTGAGCGTACTTGTCGCGTAGCACCTTAGCGACGGCCTCCGGCGCGAAGCCGAGCTGGAGCAGCGCCCAGCCGGTGTCGAAGTACTCGCGGTAGGCCCCGACCCTCTCGCCCTCGAGCTCGAACAGGCTCATGCCCCGGAAGCGCACCCGGCGTCCCGCGCTGCGGGGAATCGCCTCCGTCACCACATAGCCGAACGTCCACTCCGCCGCCGCCCGGCCGGGCATCTCCACCACCGACTCCATGGTCCACGCGTAGTCACGTCCCTCCCGGAACATCTGCTCGAACATGGCACGGAGTGCGGGCTGGCCCTTGTGCTCGCCGTAGAAGGTGTCGTGGTACGTCGCCTGCTCGGTGAAGCAGGCGAGGAGCGCGTCGACGTCCTGCCGGTTGAAGGCCTTGGCGAAGTCGTGGACGAGGCTCATCCAGCCCCTCCGATCAGAGGCACGCCTCGAAGAGCCCGGCCGCGCCCTGGCCTCCGCCCACGCACATCGTGACCACGCCCAGACGGGCGCGGCGGCGGAGCATCTCGTTGGCCAGCGTGCCCACCAGGCGCGAGCCCGTCATGCCGAAGGGATGGCCGATCGAGATCGAACCGCCATTCACGTTCAGCCGCTCCATGGGAATGCCAAGCCGGTTGCGGCAGTAGACGACCTGAGAGGCGAAGGCCTCGTTCAGCTCCCAGAGGTCGATGTCCTCGACCCGAAGGCCGTGCTTGGCCAGCAGCTTGGGCACGGCGAAGACCGGGCCGATGCCCATCTCGTCAGGCTCGCAGGCGGCCACCGCGTAGCCGCGGAAGACGAGCTTGGGGCGGATCCCCAGGCCCCGGGCACGGTCCATCGACATCACCAGCGTGGCCGAGGCGCCGTCGGAGAGCTGCGACGAGTTGCCGGCGGTCACCGTCCCCTGACCGCTGGTGGTGTCGAACACGGGCGGGAGCTTCAGCAGGCCCTCCAGCGTCGTGTCGGCGCGGTTGCACTCATCGCGGTCGACGAAGAAGTCCTCCTCGCCGGCCTTGTCACCGGTCTTCTTGTCGAGGACGGCGCGGCGGACCTGCATCGGCGCCAGTTCCTCCTTCAAAAAACCGTCCTGCTGGGCCCGGGCGGTGCGCTGCTGACTGGCCACCGCGTACTCGTCCTGGGTCTGACGGCTGATCTGATAGCGCTTGGCCACGACCTCGGCCGTGTCGCCCATCACCATGTAGAGGCCCGGATGGCGCTCCTTCACCCAGGGGTTCGGGCTCTGATCGCGCTGCATCATCGTGATCGACTCGACGCCGCCGCCGATGGCGGCCTCCACGCCCTCCTGGAGCACCATGTGGGCCGCCTGGACGACCGCCTGGAGGCCCGAATTGCAGAAGCGGTTCACCGTCGCTCCCGGTGTCGTCACCGGCAACCCGGCGCGCAGGGCCGCGACCCGCGCGATGTTGTGCCCCTGGGGGCCGTGCGGCTGGCCGCAGCCCATGATGACCTCTTCGATCTCTTTCGGATCGAGCTGCGGGACCTTGCCGAGCACGTCACGGATGCAATGGGCGGCCAGGTCGTCCGGCCGGGTGATGTTGAACGAGCCGCGGTGCGACTTGGCGAGGGGCGTGCGCGAGCTGGCGACCACGACCGCTTCTCTCATGGCGGGTCCTTTCCAGGGCGAGTACCGAGAGTGTACCCGATCACGATCAACGTCAGCGCGCGAAGCGCGCGGGCTCGGCGCAGGCGCGCTCCACCTCGTCGACGGTCTTGGGCGTGCCGGCCGTCAGCACCTCGAAGCCGTCGGCGGTGACGAGCACGTCGTCCTCGATACGAACGCCGATGCCGCGGAACTCTCGCGCCACGGGATGGACGACCTTCTCGGCCTTGGCTTTCTCGTCCTCTTCGAGCCGTTTGGCCGCGGCCACGCCCAGTCGGTACCGGCGGTCCCACATCTCGTGCTCGCTGTACTCGCGGAGGTGGAACGTTGCCGTCTCGCGCTCGGGCTCGAAGTAGAGGCCGGGCTCCACGGTGAAGACCATCCCCGGCTCGAGCGGGCGGGATCGGCCGCCCACCCGGTAGTCGCCCACGTCGTGGACGTCCATGCCGAGCCAGTGGCTGGTGCCGTGCATGTAGAACTCGCGGTAGTGATGCATGGCCAGCGAGTCCTCCACGCCGCGGGGCAGCAGCCCCAGGGCCACCAGCCCTTCGGTCAAGACGCGGCGGGCGGCGTCGTGGACGGCCTCGAGCGGCTGGCCCGGGCGCGCCACCGCGATGGCGGCCTGCTGGGCTCGGAGCACCAGCTCGTAGATCGCGCGCTGGGGCCTGGTGAAGCGGCCGTTGGCCGGGAAGGTGCGCGTCATGTCGGAGGCGTGATAGCCGTACTCGCACCCGGCGTCGATGAGGACGAGGTCACCGTCCTCCAACCGCCGCGTGTTCTCGTGGTAGTGGAGGATGCAGGCGTTGGGGCCGGAGGCCACGATCGAGGGGTACGCGTTGCGACGGGAGCCGTGGGCGCGGAACACGAACTCCAGCGCCGCCTGCGCCTGGTACTCGAAGAGCCCGGGCCGGGCGTAGCGCATTGCCTCCAGATGCGCCTCGCGGCTGATCTGGCAGGCCCGGCGCTGCCAGGCGAGCTCGGCCGGCGAGCGGCGAAGCCGCATCTCGTGGAGGATGGGGCCGGGGTCCTCGATCCGCACCGGCGAGGGACGGCCGCGGGCCCGCGCCCCCCTGAGCTCGGTGACGAGCCGCGTGATCCGCGCGTCGTGGCCGGGGTTGCCGAGCCGGTAATAGAGCACGGGGCGTTCCAGCGCCCACTCGCGGAGCTTGTCGTCGAGCTGGGCGACGGGGTAGGCGGTGTCGGCGCCCCAGGTGGCGATGGCGCCCTCCACGCCAGCCCGCCGGCCGTTCCAGATCTCCATCTCCCGGTCGCGAGGCCGCACGAACAGCACGAATCGCTCTTTGGCGTGAGCCGGATTGAAGACCGCCACGGCGTCGGGCTCGTCGAAGCCGGTGAGGAAGTAGAAGTCGGAGGCCTGGCGGAAGACGTACGTGGTGTCGGCGTTGCGGTAAACCTCCTGCGCTCCGGGCACGATGGCCAGCCCGTCGCCGATGGCCTCGGCGAAGCGCTGGCGGCGGTCGAGGAACTGGGCGAGGTCGAAGGCGGTCATGCTCCCTCCTTCCGCATGGTACGCCATCCGGTGCCCATCCACATTCCTGATATGATCCGGGAGTCCGTGAGTTACTGGATCCTCGAGCCCGAAGTCGCCGACGAGATCGGAGAGGGCACCGTGCTGGAGCCCCGCACGCATCCGCCCGTCGGGCACCGGCTCCATTACGAGTTTCGCGGCTGGCTGGTCCTTCGCTGTCTGCAGCGCTTCTTGCTGCGCCACTGCGACGTCGAAGAGTTCGATGGGCGCTCGCCACTCGATACAAGCTCGCCATGACGCCGGAGACCGTCTACCTGCCGTTCAACCGCGACGTGCTGGGCGAGACCTTCGTTCCGGCCAAGCGGGGCGGCGCGCCCGCGGAGGCGCGCGGTCACTGGATCATCGTGCAGGAGCAGGGCTTGGTCGTGTGCGCCGACCACCACGAGCTGGCGCTGCCCACCGGCGAATGTCCGGAGGGCCTCACCGGTCTCACGTCGCCGCTCTGGCTGGGCACGCTGCGGGGCACGCCGTGCTGGGTGACGAGCCTGCCGAAGGACACCAAGTTGCCGGCCGGGTTCGATCGCGAGACGATGATCCCCATGCAGGGCACGCGGCTGCCCGACGAGCTGCTCTCGCTCGGCGGCATGGCCATGCAGGCGCTCTGGTGGGAATCGACGAGCGGCCACTGCCCTCGCTGCGGCGAGGGCACCGAGCGAATCGCGGGCGAGTGGGGCAAGCGCTGTCCCCGGTGCCGCTACGAACACTATCCCCACCTCCACCCCGCGGTCATCGTGCTCGTGCGCGACGGCGACCGCGTGTTGCTGGCCCGCAAGGCGGGCTGGGCCCCCGGCCGCTACGCGCTCGTCGCCGGCTTCGTGGACAATGGCGAGTCGCTGGAGGGCGCGGTGCGGCGGGAGGTTCGGGAGGAGGTCGGCGTCGACGTGAAGGACATCCAGTACGTCGGCAGCCAGAACTGGCCGTTTCCCAGCCAGCTCATGATCGGCTTCGTGGCCGGCTACGCCGGCGGCGACATCACCATCGACCCCGAGGAGCTCGAAGACGCCCGTTGGTTTCCCCGCGATCGGCTACCCAGCGGGCCGTCCCGCCACTCCATCGCCGGCTTTATCATCGCGCACTACGCCCAAGGCGAACAGCGGCGATAACACGTGAGGCCAGCGGCCATCGCTTCCACCCATTCCGCCGAGTCGGCCACTGCGGACAGGGGACGCGGTTCTTCCGGCGCGGTCTGCTCGGGACGTAGGGGCGCCTGATACCAGGCAACGTCGTGCCACGCGCCGAGCTTGTAGCCGACGCCACGGTACACGCCCACCAACCGGAAGCCCATGGCCTCGTGAAGACCCACGCTGGCGGGATTGGGGAGCGTGATGCCGGCGTACGCTTTCGCGTAGCCCTGACGCCCTAGCACCGCCAGGATCGCCGCGTAGAGAGCGCGCCCCACGCCCCGCCGGCGATACTCCGGACCGATGTATACCGTCGTGTCGACGGACCATCGATAGGCCGCTCGATCGCGGTGAGGGCTCGCGTAGCAGTATCCAGTGGTCGTTCCGTCGTCATTCAGGACGAGCCAGGGCAGGCGCTCCGTCGTCGCGTGAATCCGGCGTGCCATCTCGGCCGGCGAGGGAGCAACCTCCTCGAAGGACACTGCCGTCGCCTCGCAGAACGGAGCGTAGATGCTGGCGATGGCGACCGCGTCGGCCTGCCCGGCCAGCCGAATGGCTGCGGTCATTCTCTATGCTCGGTCGAGAGGCAGAAGTCCCCACCATGGAGCCAGCACGTTTCCGTCGGCTCATGCCGATCCCGCCGGAGCGACCTGACCCCGTGCCACGCTCCGCCCCGGAACGCCCCGGTGAGCTTCTCGTTCATCTCTGAATCTCGCGCGCCCAGGCAGGGGAAGATCCCGACCTCGGAGATGAACCGAGCCGAGAAGCCTCCACCGTCCCGTGTGACTTTCAGCATGCCCCCGCGACCGTGACCCAGCGGACTGATGGCCACGGTGATCGGGACCAGGAGTCGGCCCCCAGGACGCAGCGCGTCCAGCCACAATGGGCACGGATGGGTCGCGCCGGCGTTGACGAAGATGGCGTCCGTGGGTCCAGCGTCGTACGTGGTGCCGTCCCGCTCGAGCACCTCCACCTGGGCGAGGTGGCTCAGATTTTTGCGGGAACGAGCGGCCAGGTCGGTGTCGAGCTCGATGGCCGTGACGTGCCCGGCCGAGCCCACCAGTTCGGCCAGGATCGCCGTGTAATAGCCGACCCCGCAGCCGATGTGCACGACCCGCTCACCGGCCTGCAGGTCGAGCGCGTCCATCCAGAGCGCCAGGGCCGCCGGCTGTCCGTTGTGAAGACGGCGGGCGGTGTCGATGGCCACGAGAACGTTGTGATACAAGTGGCGCGGATCGGCGTCTTCGGTCGTGCGATAGGCCACGCCGCCGGGGTCGGCGGGCGCCAGGATCTCCCAGGGGCCGGCGCCGAGGAAATGCTCGCGGGGGACGGTGGCGAACGCCCGGACCAGGCTCGAGGAGCGTACGTTCGACACCGCTCGTAGCTCTTCCGCGTAGAACTTCCGGAGCACGGCCAGATCCGTCACCCCTACGGACCCTCACTTCTCCTTCATCGAGCGCTCGTCCCAGAGCCGGATGAGGTAGCCGTCAGGGTCCCTCAGTTCAGCCCCGTAGCCCCAGTGGTTCTTGCCCGGCGCGTGGGCGAACTCGGTGCCGCGTCTGGACCAGTCGACGAACGTGGACTCGACGTCGGCGACCTGGAAGTACAGGGCACACCCAGTGGGTTGAACCGCGGAGGGCGCCTGCTGCAGGAAGATCGTGAAACCATCGCTGTCCTGTAGCGCCACCGTCTGCCGGTCGGGAACCTCGAACTCGATCTTCAGACCGAGCGTCCCGAGGTACCAGGCGCGGGAGCGATTCACGTCGGCAACGGGGATCGTGAGATGGTCGAACTTCATCATGCTTGGCTCCCTCGATCGTTGGTTTGCCCCGCGAACGAACGCGAAACGGTAGTTCGGATTCCAAGGGTCGTCGAACCCTTCGAGGCCGAGCTCCCGGCGGCCGGCGTTGCTCCAGAGGCAGAGGACATCACGGCGTCCGAAGAAACCGAACCAGGGATCATGAAGGAAGATGACCGGCCGCTCGCGTTGCACGTCGGGGTATTCGATCCCGAAGTAGAGGGCGTCCTCGTACGCCGGCCGCTCGAGGCCGAGGCGAACGGCCTCGGCGATCGCTTCGTCTGACGTGACGTCGTGATCGAACTCGAGGAGAATGATTTCGCGGATGCGGGTGGCCGCGAAGCGCCTCGCCGGAAAGTTCTCGGAGGTCACGCACGAGTGGGCATACTCGTAGTGGCCGGCCTCCACGAGCTTCTCGGTCGTTCGGCCGTCTCCGGCCGTGATCCGGTAGCTATGCGTACCACGCTCTCCTTGAAGGATGCAGCGGCTGGTGTGCGCGCCGAGTCACCTGAGCTGCCGCTTCTCCAGCGACTCGAACTCGTGGGACACCGAGAGCTTGAGGGCTATGGTCGCGCCGCCGAAGAGCACGAGATACGAACCCACGGCTATGCCCCGCGCAATGAGCGCGTTTCGGGTACGAGCTGGCTCCGGCGACCGGCCTTTCCAGCGGAGGGCAAGAACGATCGCAGTGCCGACACCCGTCAACCATATCGGGAAGAACAGGACGCTCAGCGCCTGATGAATCTTGTGGGCTAGTACGTCCAAGGGGGCATCTCAGCCGTGAACGAGGGTCGCCGTGATGCTGCCGATCGCTGACGCTCAGGCGCCGGCGGGAATGGGGAGGACCGCGCCGCACGTCCGGCACGTGCGCAGCGCCTCGCTGGCGTTGAAGCCCTGGATGATGTCGCGCAGCTCCACCTCGATGTTGACGCAGGAAAAGCTCGCCTCGTGGAGCTGCGTTCCGCAGCTCTCGCAGAACCAGGCCAGGCGGTCCAGCTCGTCCGGGCGGCGCTTGCGCTCGATGACGAGCCCCCAGGTATCGGGCGGGCGGACCGGGCAATGCGGTGTTCCCGCCGGACACAGCATGGCCTCACCTTCGCGCACACGGACCTCGCGACGGCGGCCGCCAGTGTCGATGCAGACGACGGTGATGTCGCCCGTCAGCTGGTAGAAGATTTCGTCGCCGGGGTCGATGTGGAAGTCGTTGCGCGCGTTCGGCCCCCGGATGATCTGGTAGATGAACTCGCTCTCCGGGAACACCTCCTTGTTCGCCACCGGCGGGCGAAAGGCGTCCCGGTGCTCCTCGATCCACCGCTTGAGATGAACGGGCGACAAGACCGCCATCGCGCTGACCTCCCGGGCGCCGGCCATTCTATGCCGCGGTGTACCCCCCGTCCACCGGCAGGGCCACGCCGGTGACGAAGGCCGCCACGTCACTCGACAAGTAGAGAATGGCCGCGGCGACGTCGTCCGGGACACCGAAGCGCCGAAGCGGGTAGCGGCCGAGCGTCGCCTCGCGCCACGCCGGGTCCCGGAGCAGGAGCGTCGTCATCGGCGTCTCGATCACGCCCGGGCACACGCAGTTCACGCGCACCCGCGGCGCCCACTGGAGCGCCATCTGGCGGGTGAGGTTCGCGACACCGCCCTTGGAGGCGGCGTAGGCGGGCGAGAGCGAGCCGCCGGCCGCCTCGATCGTCTTCGCCGTGGCCCCGGCGGCGTCGAGGGTGAGATCGGCGCAGGCCACGCGGGCGCCTTCCGCGGCCAGCCGCATGGCCGTCGCCCGGCCGATGCCCGACCCCGCGCCCGTCACCAGCGCGACCTTCTGGCGCATGCGCACGCGCGGCAGGGTAGCGGAGAAGGCCGGACTGCGCCACCCCTGACTACTCGAGATCCAGGCGATCGCGCCGGGGACCGAGGGTGCGCATGGTCTCGAAGCCGTGTTCCACCATGTCGCAGTACAACTCCACGCGGTTCCCGTCGGGGTCAGGGAAATACACACTCCGCGTCACGTTGTGCTCGATGGTGGCCTCGACCGGCACCCCCATCGCCTTCAGTTCTCGGTAGGCCGCCTGGAGTTCCTCAAAGCTTCCGAGCTGCCACGCCATATGGTGCAGACCCGGCTGGGCCGCATGAGGCGTTTCGCCGGTAGCCAGTTGGAACAGAGCCAGCTCGTGGTGCTCCTGGCCGAAGCTGAGGAACACCGTTCCCCGCTCCGTGTCCTCGTGGGCCACCTTCAGCCCCAAGGTCCGGGTGTAGAAGTCCTTCGACTTGCCAGCGTCACGGACTTTCAACACGACATGCCCGAGCTTGCGTGCCTGAATCATGTTTGGTCACCCCCCAGCGCGCCTTGTCGGCCCTTCGAGCCATCAGCGAGACGGTCATCCCGCTCGCGCATCAGCCAATAGGTAAGACCGAGAATCGCCCAATGCTCCCTCACGTGTTTCCATCTTCGAGATACGTGCATCCTGTTCCTCCCGGGACCGGGCTACGCAGCCTGAGGCTCCGCATCGGCGACGGCGCGTGACGTCGGCCGCCGCCCCCTTTCGTTCCGGACGGGCTCGACTATAGCGTGCTGCTGCCGCAGCGGCCAGGCTGTGTACCGTGGCCGAGACGGCCGCTGACCCGGCGGAAGGCCGGCCCGTGCCGCCCGGCCGGTGTATCATCCGGGCAAAGGAGCCCACCATGCCGGACGCCGTCGTCGTCTCCACCGCGCGCACCCCGATCGGTAGGGCGTATCGCGGGGCCTTCAACAACACTCACGGCGCCGTGCTCGGCGGCCACGTCATCAAGCACGCCGTGGAGCGCGCCCGCCTGGAGCCGGGCGAGGTCGAGGACGTCATCCTGGGCTGCGCCATGCCCGAGGGTGCGACGGGCCACAACATCGCGCGCCAAGCGGCCATCCGTGCCGGCCTGCCCGTCACGACCGCCGGGGTGACGGTCAACCGCTTCTGCTCCTCGGGCCTGCAGGCCATCGCTATGGCGGCCCACCGCGTGATCGTGGACCGTGTGCCGGTGATGGTGGCAGGCGGGCTGGAGTCGGTCAGCCTCGTACAGACCGAGCACATGAACCTGCATCGCTTCCGCGAGACGTGGCTCGAGGAGCACAAGCCCGAGATCTACATGTCGATGATCGAGACGGCCGAGGTGGTATCCAAGCGCTACTACATCACCCGCGAGCGGCAGGACGAATACGCCCTGGCCAGCCAGCAGCGCACGGCTGCCGCTCAGCGCGACGGTCGCTTGGCCGCCGAGATCGTGCCCCTGCCGACGGTCAAGCTCGTCCAGGACAAGGCCACGGGCGAGATGCGCGAGGAGGAGGTCACGCTGGCCAGGGACGAGGGCAACCGGCCCGACACCACGCTGGAGGGTCTGGCCGCGCTCAAGCCGGTGACCGGCGAGAAGGGCTGCATCACCGCGGGAAACGCCAGCCAACTCTCCGATGGCGCGTCGGCCTGTGTGGTCATGGACGCGCGACTGGCCGAGCGGCGGGGGCTGCAGCCGCTCGGGATCTTCCGCGGCTTCACCGTGGCCGCCTGCGAGCCCGACGAGATGGGCATCGGCCCCGTCTTCGCGGTGCCGCGGCTCCTCGAGCGCGTCGGCATGACCATGGACCAGATCGATCTCTGGGAGCTCAACGAGGCGTTCGCCGTCCAGGTCGTGTACTGCCGCGATCGCCTCGGCATCCCCATGGAGCGGCTCAATGTCGACGGCGGCGCCATCGCCATCGGGCATCCCTACGGCATGAGCGGCGCGCGCCTGACTGGCCACGCGCTCGTCGAGGGTAAGCGCCGCGGCGCCCGGTACGTGGTGGTCACCATGTGCGTCGGCGGCGGCATGGGAGCGGCCGGCCTCTTCGAGGTCGCCTGACGGTGATCCGGGCCGTCCCCGGGCGCACGCCGCGCATCCATCCCGGTGCCTGGGTGGATCCCGCGGCCCAGGTCATTGGCGACGTGGAGATCGGTGAGGCCTCCAGCATCTGGCCGGGAACCATTGTGCGCGGCGACCAGGACAATTACATCCGCATCGGCCGGAATACCAATGTCCAGGACTGCTCGGTGCTCCACGTCACGCCCGAGTATCCGTGCCTTGTCGGCGACAACGTCACCATCGGCCACCGCTGTGTCGTTCACGCCTGCACGGTCAAGGACAACGTCCGAATCGGCATCGGAGCCGTGGTGCTGAACGGCGCGGTGGTGGAGGAGTGGGCCCAAGTGGGCGCCGGCGCCCTGGTGCCGCCGGGCAAGGTGGTGCCCTCGGGCTGGCTCGTCATGGGCGTGCCGGCCAAGCCCGTGCGGAAGATGAGTCAGGAGGAGCTGGACGACATCGCCCGCAACGCCCGCGAGTACATCGAGCTCTGGCGCCGCGACTACGGCCAGGGCTGAACGCGAAGTATCCACAGGCGACAAGGGCGGCGGCTGACGCCGGCGCCGAGGAGCCCACGATGCACGTCGGAATGGCGACCGTCTTTCAGAACCCGCACAAGACCCTCCGCGACCACGACGTCTACCGGCACGAGCTGCGGCTGACGGACCTGGCTGAGCCGCTCGGCTTCGAATCGGTCTGGGGCGTGGAGCACCACTTCACCGACTACACCATGTGTCCCGACGTGCTCCAGTTCCTCACCTGGGTGGCCGGCCGCACCACGCGCGCGCAGGTGGGCTCGATGGTCGTCGTGCTGCCCTGGCACGACCCGCTGCGCGTGGCCGAGCAGCTCTCGATGCTCGACGCCATGTCGGGCGGCCGCCTGATCCTGGGCCTGGGCCGGGGCGCCGGCCGGGTGGAGTTCGACGGGTTCCGGCTCTCCATGGACGAGTCGCGCCCGCGCTTCGTCGAGTCGGCCGAGATGCTGCTGCGCGGTCTGGAGAGCGGCTACTGCGAGTACGATGGCGCCTTCGTCAAGCAGCCGCGGGCGGCCATCCGTCCCGCGCCCTTCAAGTCGTTCCGTGGCCGCACCTACGCCGCCGCCGTCTCGCCGGAGTCTTCGCGGATCATGGCCGACCTGGGCGTGGGGATCCTCATCATTCCGCAGAAGCCGTGGTCGGAGGTAGCCAAGGAGCTGGACGCCTATCGAACCATCTACCGGGAGGTCAACCGGACGGAGGCGCCGCCGCCGATCTCGGCCGGCTGGACCTTCTGCGACCCCGATCCCGCACGGGCCGAAGCCGAGGCGCGGCGCTGGATCGGGGGTTACTACCAGACCGTCCTGGACCACTACCAGTTCGCCGGCGACCATCTGGCCAAGACGAAAGGCTACGAGTACTACGGCAAGATGTCGGAGAAGATCGCCCAGTACGGCACCGACAAGGTCATCGACTATTTCATGAACCTGCAGGTGTGGGGCACCCCCGAGCAGTGTTACGAGAAGATCCTCGACATCCATGCCCGCACCGGCAACAGCCATTTCGTGGGCGTCTTCTCGTACGCCGGCATGCCCTACGAGGAAGCCGAGCGCAACCTCCGGCTGTTCGCCCACGAGGTGATGCCGCAACTCAAGAAGCTCGCCGTTACGCCGCCGGCTCCGGTGCTCCCCGACGCTGGCGGGGGAGTGCGCGTCGGCCTTCTGGGATCGTGAGCGCGTCGGCGCCGGCCGGCTTCGTCTACCGCCCCGCCCTCGTCTCGGGCGACGAAGAGGCGGCGCTGGTGGAGGCCATCCGCCGGCTCGAGTTTTCCCCGGTGGAGATGCGCGGTCAGGTCGCGCGCCGGCGCGTCGTCCACTTCGGCTGGCGCTACGGCTACACGACCTGGAAGATCGAGCCCGGACCGAAGTTGCCGGAGTTTCTGGCAGCGCTCCGGGCGCGCGCGGCGGCGCTGGCCGAGGCGACGGTCGAGGACCTGGCCGAGGCGTTGATTACCGAGTATCCCCCGGGAGCGGGCATCGGCTGGCATCGTGACGCGCCGGCATTCGGAGTCGTCGTGGCGGTCTCCCTGCTGACCCCGTGCCGGCTTCAGCTGCGCCGCGCGCCGAAGACGCCTCTGGCGACGTTTGCGCTGGCGCCGCGGTCAGCCTACGTGCTGACCGGCACCGCCCGCTGGCAGTGGCAGCACCGGATCCCACCGGTGGCCGGCATCCGCTACTCCGTCACCTTCCGAACCTTACGGACGGAGCCTGTCAGCCTATCGAGGAGCGCCCCGGCTTCGCCGGGGCGGTCCGAGCGTTGGGGGGGGTATGGG
>JBOHPP010000177.1:0-9315 GCA_050731755.1 Candidatus Rokuibacteriota bacterium
CCGCGGCGCCTCGGCGTCCAGCCCCGAAGCCCGAGCGGCGGTGGCGCGCGACCTCGAGGCGGCGCTCGCCCAGCATCCTTCGGCGTCGAACGCGGCACAGGCCGCTCTCGAGCTGGGCAATCTGCGCTACGAGGAGCGCGACTATGTCCGCGCCCGCAGCGCCTGGGAGGTCGCCGTGGCCCGGGCCGCTTCGCCGACGGTTCGCACCCTGGCGCGTGCCGGGGTCGGCGACACCTGGGAGGCCGAAGGTCATCCAGGCAAGGCGGCCGAGGCCTACCAGGCCGCTCTGGCGCTGCTTCGCCCCGCCGACTTCTACTACGAAGAGCTCCTGCTGGCGCTGGGGCGGGCCCAGGAGCTCAGCGGCAACCGGGACGCGGCGGTGGAGACCTACCGGCGCCTGGTCCGCGAGCGTCCCCGCAGCCCACGCACCGATGACGTTCGCGCGCGGCTGGCGGCGTTGGGAGCCGCGCCGTAGGGGCGCCAACCCTGAAGTGCCGATAAGAGGTATTATGTCAACTTCCGGGGAGATCGCAGGGACTCGATCAGATCGAGGATTCTCAGGATCTCACTTCCCTCCCGCACCATGTCCCGGTCACCGGCCTGGCCCCAGCGCAGGATGCCCGCCCGGTCCACGATGAAGGTGGAGCGATAGGCGACGTTTCGCTCCTCGTCGTGGACCCCGTAGGCCCCCATGACCCGGCGGTGGACATCGCTCAGGAGCGGAAACGGCAGGCGCCGGGCGTCGGCGAAGGCACGGTGGCAGAACGGGCTGTCGCCACTGACGGCGGCGAGCGCGGCCCCGCGCTCCTGAATCTTCTGGGCGACCTGAGCCAGGCCGCCGAGCTCAGGGGTTCAGATCCGCCCCCAGTCGTAGCAGTAGAACGCCAGAACGACGTCGGCCCGCCCCCGGAAGCTGGCGAGCGCGAGATCCCCGCCCTCGGTGGACGGCAGCGTGAACTCCGGAGCCATCGCCCCATACCGTAGCGACATCGGCATCCTCGGGACTATCGTGATTTCGGTATGTTACCAACCATCGCGTGAGACCCCACGTCAACCAGGAATGTGGGCTTCTTCGGGCAGGTCGGCCCACCGGGGCTTCCACTCGGGGACGGCGAGCCCGACCTTCGCGCAGAGGCCGCGGACCTCGTCGGCGAAGGCCTGGCGCACCTCGTCGTTGTCCCGGCCCTTCAGCCCGAGCTCGCGGTAGCGGCGGTTCTTGGGCGAGCCGGGGCGGCCGAAGATGTTCATCGTCCGGATGTACCACTTGTTGAAGGTGGCCTGAGCCTCGTCGTGGGTCGCCGGGTCATCGCTGAGCTTCTTCACCCAGAACTCCCCGTGCCGGATATGGAACTTCTCCTCCTTGAAGATGCCCTCGATGGCCCGGACCCACGGGCCGTACGAGCAGTGCCGAACGTCCTCGAGCTGATGGCCGGCCCCCCGGTCCATGCAGAAGTTGAAGAAGATGAAATCGGCCCAGGTCTCGATGGGGTAATAGAAGATGTTCACGCGCTTGTCGCTGGTGATCCGCTTCGTGCCGATGTCGGCCGCGGCGTCGATGCGCATGGTGAAGATCTCGTCGTGGGCGCTCACGTGGCTGGTCACGTCCGCCCCCAGGTCGGCCAGCAGGCCGTACATCACCGTCGCATGGCGAATCTCGTCTTTCACGATCTGCGCGACCACGTGCTTTTCCTCCACGGTGGGCGCCTTGCAAATCCAGGGCACGTAGCCGTAACCCCCGGCCAGCTCGGAGTCGGCCTGCATGGTCATGAGGTGCACCAGGTGCTCGCGGTACTCGGACGTCATCTCGTCTGCGGACTCCAGGCGGATCCCGCTGCGGATCTTCGCCATCATCGCCTTGTCGAGGTCACTCATCGCTTGGCCTCCTCCGTTCTCTCGACCACCCGGACCGCTTTGCCCTCCGAGCGTGGGATCGTGCGGGGCGGCACCAGCCGGACCGCGACGGTGAGTCCCAGCGCCGCCCGCAGCCGGGCAGCCACGTGCTGCTGCAGCGCGGCGGCGGCCGGATGGTCGTCCCCAAGACCGCCGGCCCGCTCCAAGAACGCCGGGGCCGGCTCCACCTGGACCTCGACCCGGGCCAGCGTGAGCGTCCGGTCGACCACCACCTGGTAGTGGGGCACGAGGTCCTCGACGTCGAGCAGGGCCTGCTCCACCTCGGAGGGGTACACGTTCACCCCCTTGATGATAAGCATATCGTCAGCGCGGCCGACGATCCTGCGCATTCGCGCCGATGTCCGACCGCAGCGGCAGGGCTCGAGCGTGAGTGCCGTGACGTCACCCGTGCGGTAGCGGATCATGGGCAGCCCGCGCTTGGTAAGGGTGGTGAGCACCAGCTCGCCCTGGTCCCCGGGCCCGAGCGGCTCGCCGGTGGCGGGGTCGACGACCTCGGGCAGGAAGTGGTCGTCCGCGATGTGCAGGCCCTCGCGGGCCTCACACTCCCCGCTCACGCCGGGACCGACGATCTCGCTGAGACCATAGCTATCGTAGGCCGGGCACCCTAGGGCCGCTTCCAGAGCTCGGCGAACGCCTTCCGTCCACGGCTCGGCGCCGAACATCCCATAGCGCAGGCCCAGCTCGCCGGGCTTGACCCCCTGCTCGGCGAGCGTCTCGGCGATGTGCAGGACGAAGGAGGGCGTGCCGCAGAGGCCGGCGGGCCGAAGATCGCGCAGGAGCAGGCACTGCCGGGCCGTGTTGCCCGACGAGGCCGGGACCACCGACAGGCCGATGCGCTCGGCGCCGTGATGGAAGCCCAGGCCGCCGGTGAAGAGACCGTAGCCGAAGGCGTTGTGAAAGAGGTCCCCGGGGCGGGCTCCCGCGGCCACCATGACGCGCGCCATGACCTCCCGCCAGACCTCCATGTCGGAGGCCGTGTAGCCGACGACGGTCGGCTTGCCCTTCGTTCCCGACGAGGCGTGCAGGCGGACGATCTCGGCCGGCGGGACGGCGAAGAGTCCGAACGGGTACTGCTCCCGGAGATCGCTCTTGCGGGTGAACGGCAGCCGGGGCAGGTCCTTCAGGCTCCGCACCGTGACGCCGCCGAGCCGCTCGTGGTGCCAGGGCACCCGCGCGGCAGCCCAGGCGAGCGTCTCCTGCAGCCGCGCGAGCTGCAGCGCCTCGCGCTCGGCGCGCGGCTGGCGTTCGGCCTCCGGGTTCCAGATCACTGGAGCGGGGGCCGCGAGGCCGGCTCGGCCCGTGGGTGGCCTGTTCGAGGTGCGTAGGGCTGCGTGGCTCTAGACCGATTGATCATTTCGGATTCCTGAGGCCATGCGGCAGGGGGGTTCCGGGAATTGCTGATCCACGATGCGGTGGTGACGGAGCCCCACGGCCTCTCGCTGAATCAGCAGGGCAAGGCGCGCCCCGGCCGCCCGCCGCCAGGCGCCGTCGTACTCGCGCTCGAGGCGATCCCGCTCTCGAGGCTCGCCCGCCGCGCCGAGCGCGACCCCCAGGCGGACCGCCTCGGCCAGCGCGTCGTCGAGTCGTTGGCCGGCGCGTCCCAGGGCCGCCGCCGTCTCGGCGAGGATCTCACGCGCGGTCCGCTCGAGCCCCTGTCGGCCCTGCAGCCCGCTCAGCGTCCCCTCCCCGACCGCGCCTGAGCCTCGCGGTACACGGCCAGGGTGCGATCGATCTGTAACCGTACGTCGAACTCCTGCACGGCGACTTCGCGGGCCCGGCGCCCCATGGCCTGGCGCCGCGCAGGGTCCAGCAGGAGGTCGATGGCGGCGTCGGCCAGGGCCGTGGCGTCCGCCTTGGCCAGCAACCCGGTCTCACCGTCACGCACCACCTCGTCGCAGCCGGGAGCACTGACCGCCACCGCTGGCAGGCCGCAGGCCGCGGCCTCGGCGAGGACCAGGCCCTGCGTCTCCGTCTCGGAGGCGAACAGGAAGAGGTCGGCGGCTCGGTAGCAAGGAGCCAGCGCGTCGTGGGGCCGGACGCCGAGAAAGCGGATGCCGTCCCGGACAGGCAGCGAGGCGGCCAGGCGGCGCAGCCGGTCGGCCTGGCTCCCCTGCCCAACCAGGACCAGGCGGGCGTGAGGCACGGTGCTGGCGATCCGTTCGAAGGCGGCCAGGATGCGGTGGACGCTCTTCTCGCGGTCGAGACGGCCGACGTAGAGGAGCAGGGCCTGCTCGGATCTCAGACCCAGCGCGCGCCGGGCGGCCTCGCGGTCGCCCGGTCTGAAGCGCTCGAGATCGATCCCGGTCGGCACCACGGCGATGGGCACGCGCACGCCGCGGGCCTGGAGCTCGTCGCGGACGACCGCCGAGGGCGCGATGACGGCGTCGGCGAAGGCGGCGAACCGGGTGCTCAGCCGGATGGCCGCCGCCTCGACGAGCGCTCGGCGAAGGGGCACGTAGTGGGCATACTTCTCGTAGCGCGTGTGATACGTGAAGACGAGCGGTCGTCCCGCCCGGCGGGCCAGCCGCCGGGCCGTCGGCCCGAGCAGGAACGGGTGATGGGCGTGGAAGACGTCGATGGCGAGCGCGCGCACTCGGGCCGCGATGCGCCGCGAGTAGGGCACGGCCAGGGGGAACTGCGGATAGGTCAGCGCGGGGATCGAGGGATAGCGGACCACGTGGGACGGGTCGGCGGCCGCGTCGCGGAACCGGGGGGCGAAGACCCAGACCGGGTGGCCCCGGGCGTGGAGACCGCGCCGGAGTGTCTCCACCGACGTGGTGACGCCCCCGCAGAACGGCAGGTAGTTGTTGGTGAACAGCGCGACGCGCACGGGGCCGTCCGCTAGGCCTTGTTGAACTTCTCGAAGTCCTCCGGCTTGATGCTCCCCAGCCACTCCCGGATGCGCTCGGGATCGTCGGCCTTGACGCCCTCGGCCTCCTTGGCCGGGACGTCGAGGCTCTTGGCCTTGCGCACGACCTCCTCGTCGACGTAAATCGGAGCCCCCACCCGCAAGGCCAGCGCGATGGCGTCGGACGGTCGGGAGTCCACGGTGTACTCGATGTCGCCGATCTGGAGGTGGAGCACCGCGTAGAAGGTGTTTTCCTTGAGATCGGTGATGGCGATTTTCACCACGCGGGCGTCGATGGTCTCCAGGATGTTCTTGATGAGGTCGTGGGTCATCGGACGCGGCGTGGAGATCTTCTCCAGTTCCAGGGCGATGGCGTTGGCCTCGAAGATCCCCACCCAGATGGGGAGCGAACGCTTCTCCTCTTCGTCCTTGAGGATGATGATCGGCATATTGGAGAGCGGATCGAGCGCCAGCCCCCGCACCTTCATCTCGACAAACATACGGCCTCCTCCGGGAGCGCAGCGACAGTCCCGCGCAGGCTGTGGGGCAGCACGTCGGTGATCCTGATCGCCACGATGTCGCCGATTGCGACCCCGGGGGCCGCTGCGAAGTTCACCACCCGGTTGCACCGGGTCCGGCCCTGCAGCTCGTCGGCCTCCCGGCGGGACCGGCCGTCGACCAGCACCTCGACGGTCTGGCCGAGGAGACGACGGCTGCGCTCGGCGCCGATTCGCGCGGCGAGCGCGAGCAGACGGCTGTTCCGATCGGCCTTGACCGGGAGCGGGATCTGGTCGGGCATGCTCGCCGCCGGCGTGCCCGGCCGGGGCGAGTACCGGAAGGCGAAGACGTTGTCGTAGCCGATGCGCTCGACCATGTCGAGCGTCTGCTGGAAGTCGTCTTCGGTTTCGCCGGGGAAGCCGAGGATCAGGTCCGTCGAGAGGGCGACCTCGGGCACGGCCTCCCGCAGCTCGGCGATGAGGGCGAAATAGCGCTCGCGCGTATAGCCGCGGTTCATCCGCTCGAGCACCCGGTCGGCCCCCGACTGCAGCGGCAGGTGCACCCACTCGCAGACGGGGGGCACGTCACGGATGGCCCGAATCAACCGGGTGGTGAAGTTGAAGGGGTTGGAGGTGGTGAAGCGGATGCGCGCGATCCCTTCCACGCCGGCCACTCGTTCCAACAGGGCGGCCAGGTCGGTGGGCGGATCGAGGTCGCGGCCGTACATCTCGACCGTCTGCCCCAGCAGGGTCACCTCGCGGCAGCCCTCGGCGGCGAGCCCCTCGATCTCCGCGACGACCGACTCGGGGGAGTGACTGCGCTGGCGGCCACGCGTGACCGGAACCACGCAGAAGGTGCAATGCTTCTCGCAGCCCTCCATCACGGTGACGTAGGCGCGGAGGCGAGAGGTGCCGTCGGGCTTGGCGGTGATTTTCACCAGCGGGGCCTCGCCGGTCTCCAGCACCGGTCGTTGGCCGTCCCGGGCCCGCTGCACCAGCTCGGCGACGCGGGCGATGGCGGGCGAGCCAAAGACGAGATCGACGCCGGGCGCCCGCCGCAGCAGCTCGGCCTGGTGGAGCTGGGCCATGCACCCCATGACGCCGACCAACAACCCCGGCCGGCGCGCCTTGAGACGCCGCAACTCGCCGAGCTTCGAAAAGACCTTGTCCTCGGCTTTCTCGCGAATGGCGCAGGTGTTGACGAGCACCAGATCGGCCTCGGCCTCGCTCGCCGTCAATTCCCAGGCCTGCGCCTTGAGCAGACCGGCCACGCGCTCCGAGTCGTACTCGTTCATCTGACAGCCGTACGTGATCAGGTGAAGCTTGGCCATGCGCGGTTTGGAGCCTGCAACGCTGGGTTGACCGTAGCATCGGGTCCCAGGGAAGTCAACGGAACGCGGGCCGAACGCGCGTCGGCGGTCGGCCCGCGGCGGAGCGGCGAGGCGGTCGAAACCCGCGAGGACTAGTCGATCTCTTCGGGACGGCTCCCGTGGCCGGCGCCCACGCGCGAGATCTCGCCCCGGCCGTTGTCGGCGCCGTGCCCGTTGCCGCCGAAGACGAGGGGCGGCTTCAGCTCGAACTGCCGCTCCAGGCGCGCCCGACGCTCCTTCCAACCCTCCTGGTACTCCAGCTCGTCCTCGTGCAGCGTGGCCGGCTGCTTGATCCCGTGGGCCGTGCGGAACTGGATGGCCAGCTCCGAGGCGCGCCGCCGCACCTCGTCCCACGGCGTGCCCAGCGAGAACTGGTCCGAGATGGCGCCGATCCGGCCGGCGTGGACGTTGCAGGACAACGTGATCGCCGAGATGATCGGACCCGACCAGTACGAGGTCTGGCTGTTGATGGGGACCGGCAGGATGTGCAGGTAGTGGCTGCCCCGGCAGTCGCCCGCCACCATCGGGCAGGCGGCCCACGGCGAGGTGATCTCGCCGGGCGCCGGCCAGTCACCCTGGGCCAGCGCCAGCAGCACCGGATCGTCCTTGCCGCCGTACGTGAAGCCCTTCTTGGTCTTGATGTTGTGCAGGCGCTCGGCCGAGCACACGTAGCCAAGCTGCTCGGCCACGTCGCGCTCGCCCCGGCTCCAGATGCGGGCCACCACGAAACGGGACGACCGGCAGAGGCCCTCGATGTCGTAAAGGTCCTCGGGCGCCCGGAGCCGGATGATCTTCTCCTGGAGGCCCTTGGCCAACTCCTCCATCTTGCCGTCGAGGGCCCGCTGGTCCCGAGGATGCGCCCCGGCCTCCACGGCCTGGGCCTTCGTGTCGAGGTCGACGATGTCGAAGAGGTAGCCGCGTTTCATCTTGGAGGCGGCGATGACGAGCCCGGTGTTGAACCGCGGCAGCAGGTAGGCGCCGGTGGCGTAGTAGTTGAAGGCCATCGGCTCGGTCTTGTCGCAGAACGACAGCAGCACCGTCTGGGAGGCGTGGTCCTTGCGGACCGGCAGGGGCAGCGTCACCGTGGCCGGCCCGGCCCCGCGGAGGTTGCCGGTGAACGCATCGGCCACCAGGTCCTGGCCCGGCCCGTAGAGACCGAGCTCCGCAGCTTTGCGCGCGCCCTCGTGCAGCGCGTCCCACATGAGCTCGTCGACGACGCTCTGGTCCACCGCCTCGTCGAGGATCCCGGTGACGGCCACATCGTCGCCGGTGTGGGTCACGATCAGCGACGAGAACATCAGCTTGCCCTGGCTGACGTTGTTCTCCAGCACGAACCGGGCGATCACCGCCTTGACCTCGTCGGCGGCGACGACATGCCCGCCGACGCCGCCCACATCGGCCTTGGTGGCCTTGATGTAGCGCTGAACCAGCGCCGGATCCCGGCTGAAGACGTAGGACTTGTACGAGAAGATGTTCGGGGTGTTGGTGACCGCGATCTTCTCGGTTACTGTGGGGGGCAGGTCGGCGAGATTGTCCTTGGACTGGTGGTAGTCCGCGAGCGTGGGGGTCCCCTTGCCGTCAGCCACGCCATATCGCTTGCCTGCCATGCGCGCCTCCTCGTCCCGACTAGGGTCGGGTCGCAACGAAATCGGTGATGCCTCGGAGAATAACGAGTACACTGGGCCCGGTCAAGCAAGAACTTTACGATGGTGAAATTAATTTCTCAACGACCGCGCGAGCTGAGGCAAATGGTCCAGTGCCTGGAACTCTACTATCGCCAGGGGCGGAGCCAAAAAGACATCGCCAGCGCCCTGGGGGTGTCGGCGGCCACCGTCTCCCGGCTGCTCAAGCGGGCCTTCGACGACGGGCTGGTGCGGGTGGAGTTGGACCTGCCCCGCACCCAGGATCTCGAGACGGGGCTGGTCGAGCGGTTCGGCCTGCGCGATGCCGTGGTGGTGGCCGCCGGGGGCCGGGCCGACGTCAGGGAGGAACTGGGTGTCGTCGCCGCCGCCTACTTCGAGAAGGTGGCCAGCAACGGCCTCCGGATCGGCCTGTCTTGTGGATTCACCCTGTACCAGACGATCCGGTCCCTCCGCGAGCGGCGCTTCCGCGACCTGGCCCTCTACCCCCTGAGCGGCGAGAGCACCCTGAAGCTGGTCGACCTCTCACCCAACACCCTGGTCGGGATGATGGCCGCCAAGTACCGGCCCCCTGTGACGGCGTTTGCCCTGCCCGTCCACCATCTAGTCTCCTTGCGTGAGATCGAGCGGGTGCGGCGTCGCCTCCTGCGGGACCCCGAGGTCCGCCAGATCTACGAGGCGGCCCAGGCGGTCGACATCGCGCTGGTGGGGGTGGGCCAGATCGGCGAGCAGACCCCGGGGTTCTGCTCGCTGGCCGAAGCCTACGGCGTCAGCGTCAAGCGCCTGCGGGAGTTTGGGGTGGTCGGGGAAATCAACTACCAGCCCTTCGACGTCGAGGGCCGGATCGTGGACCAGCCCGAGCTACGCGCGCTCATGCGCCGGCTACTGTCCGTGAGCGGCGACCGGCTGCAGGAACTCTCCCGCCGTGAGGACCGCTGGATCATCGCCGTTGCCGGGGGCCGGCCGAAGATCGATGCCGTCCGGGGCGCGCTCCGCGGACGGTTCATGAACGTCCTGGTCACCGACGAGGACGTCGCCCAAGCCGTCCT
>JBOHPP010000178.1:0-10291 GCA_050731755.1 Candidatus Rokuibacteriota bacterium
GCTGGGGGCGCTGGCGCCGGCGCTGCCCGAGCGCGTGGCCGCGGCCGCCTCGCACATGGCCAACCCGACCTTCGGCGGCTGGGACCGCGCGGGGGGCCGGCGGTTTGTGGCCTACGAGCTGGTGCTATCCGGCACCGGCGCGCGGGCGACCAGCGACGGCTGCGAGGGCATGTCCTGGGCGTTCAACGCCTCCAACATTCCCGTCGAGGCCCAGGAGGCCCACCATCCCATCGTTGTCGAGCGCTTCGAGCTGATCCGAGATTCCGCAGGGCCCGGCCGCTTCCGCGGGGGCTCGGGGGTCCGCCGCGACCTGAGATTCATGGCCGACGAAGGCAAGCTGACGAACCTCTCCGACCGGCAGACGTTTCCGCCCTACGGCCTCTTCGGTGGCCGGTCCGGCCGCCTGGGCCGGACGGTGATTAACCCCGGCCCGGACGAGGTCGTCGTCCACGGCAAGGAGTCGCGCGAGTTCGCGTACGGCGACGTGATCTCGTTCCAGCAGTCGGGGGCCGGAGGCTACGGCGACGCTCTTGAGCGCGACCCCGCCCGCGTGCTGGAGGACGTGATGGATGATTACGTCTCCATCGAAGCGGCGCGCGCCGACTACGGCGTCGTCATCACTGGCATCGGCATCGACCTCCGCGTGGACGAGGCCGCCACCCGTGCCCTCCGGACAGAGTTACGCGACCGGAGCCGCCCCGCTCCTCGAGCCCTCCAGGCAGAGTCACGCGACCGGAGCCACGCCGCTCCTCGAACAGGCCACCCTCGGAGCGAGCCGGGCACGCGGCCCCCGCTACAATGATCAGGTTCACCCCAGAGCAAGAGAGCTTCCGCAAAGCCGTCGCCCGGTTCGTCGACGCCGAAGTCGTGCCCCAGGCCCAGGCCATCGACGAGAGTGCGGCATTCCCCAAGGCTCTCTTCAGGCGGGTGGGCGAGCTTGGCTACCTCGGTCTGCGTTACCCGGAGAAGTACGGCGGCGCCGACGCCGACATGGTCACCTACTGCGTCTTCGCCGAGGAGTTGGCCCGTGGTTCGATGTCACTGGCGGCGGCGGTGGCGATGCAGTCGTTGATGGGAACGTACTTCGTGTACCGGTACGCCACGGTGGAGCTCCACCGGCGTTACCTGGTGCCCGCCTTGCGTGGCGACCTGGTGGCCACGTTCGCGCTCACCGAGCCCAACGCGGGCTCCGACCTGGGGAACATCACCACCCGGGCCGAGCGCCGCGGCGACCGTTGGGTGCTCAGGGGCGCCAAGACCTGGGTCACCAACGCCCCGGTCGCCGACATCCTCACGGTCGCCGCCAAGACCTCGGCCGAGCGAGGCCTGAAGAACATTGCGCTGTTCCTGCTGGATCGCGCGACCATGGGGGGAATCACGCTGGGCAAGAAGATCGACAAGATGTCGGTGCGGGCCTCCGAGACCGGCGAGATTCTGCTGGAGGACGTCGAGGTGCCGGCCGAGCACCTGCTGGGCGGGGAGACAGGCGGCGTGGACAAGATCGGGACGATCCTGGCCGAGATCCGGGTCATGACGGCCGCGCTGTCCGTTGGCCTGGCTCGGGCCGCCTATGACGCGGCCCTGAGCTACGCGCGCGAGCGCGTCGCCTTCGGCAAACCGATCGTCGAGCACCAGGCGATCACGTTCAAGCTGGCCGACATGCTGACCTCGCTCCATGCCGCCACGCTGATGACCTATCAGGCCGCCGGCGCCATTGACGCCGGGCGGCCGGTCGCCCGAGAAGCCGCGATGGTGAAGCTCTTCGCCTCGGAGATGGCAGTGCGGGTCACCGACGAGGCCGCTCGCATCTTCGCCTCCTACGGCCTGGCCATGGAGTACGCCGCCCAGCGCTACTTCCGGGACGCCCGGTTCCTGCTCCCCGGCGGCGGCACGTCCGAGATTTTGCGGGTGGTGATCGGGCGCGACCTGGACTGGGACCGCGGGGCGATGTTCGCGTGAGCGGCCTGGCCACGCTGCGCCACGAGTACGCTGACGTCAACGGCATCCGCCTCCACTACGTCACCGCCGGTGCCGGCCCGCTCGTGGTGTTCGCCCACGGCTTCCCCGAGTTCTGGTACGCGTGGAAGCGCCAGCTCCTCGAGTTTGCGCGCGACCACCAGGCGGTGGCCCCGGATTTGCGGGGCTACAACCTCTCGGCCAAGCCTGCGGGCCTCGAGTCCTACCGGGCGAGCCACATGGTGGACGATCTCCGGGCGCTCGCCGATCACCTGGGACATCGACGGTTCGTGCTCGTCGGCCACGATTGGGGCGGCGTCGTGGCCTGGGCCTTCGCCATGGCCCACCCCGACCGGCTGGCCCGGCTCGTCATCGTCAATGCGCCCCACCCGGCGATCTACGCCCGGGAGGTCGCCGAGAACCCGGCGCAGCAGACGGCCAGCCAGTACATGCTGCTCTTGCGCAGCCCCGAGGCCGAGGCCCAACTCGCCGCCGACGGCTTTGCGATGCTGAGGGAACGCTTCCTGGGCCGGCGCCTGTGGCAGGAGCGCTTCACCGACGAGGACCGGCGCGCGTACCTGGAAGCCTGGTCCCAGCCCGGGGCGTTGACCGGCGGCGTCAACTACTATCGGGCCGCCCGGGTCGGTCCGCCGTCCGGAGAGGACGCTCCCGCCGGAGCCACGTTCGGCGTCGATACGGCCAGGGCCTTGGTGACCGTGCCGACGCTGGTGATCTGGGGCGAGCGGGATCGCGCGCTCCTGACCGGCAATCTCGACGAACTCGACCGCTGCGTGCCCCAACTCACGATCCACCGGATCCCCGACGGCTCGCACTGGGTGATCCACGAGCAGCCGGACGAGGTGAGCACCGTGATTCGGAAGTTCATCGCTGAGGGTAACCCTGTGAATGTCGGTGAAAGCATCGAGCTTCGATAGGTGGCGAGGCGCGACGCTGAGCAGATCGTCGCTCGCATTCGAGAGGCAGTCAGTGCCGGCTCTTTTCGGCTCACACGGCACGCCCATGAGGAGATGGTGGAAGAGAACATCGCCCTTTCCGACGTTGCCGAAACGGTCGCCAACGCCGTGCTGCTTGAGGATTATCCCGAACACCGCCGGGGCGCGTGCTGTCCCATTTCCGGGTGGACTGCGACAAGACGGCCACTGCATGTCGTTTGCACGACCGATTCGCCTTTGGTCATCGTGATCACCGTGTACGAGCCGAGACCTCCAAAGTGGAGCGCGCCGTCTCGCCAGGGAGGACGCCGATGAAGTGCTCGATTCGCGACTGCGGCGGCCAATATGAGAGCCGGAGAATCGTTCATACCGTTCGACACCGAGGCCGGCTCGTTGTCATCGACGGCGTGCCGGCAGAGGTTTGTTCGGTCTGCGGCGACATGTTGCTCAAGCCGGAAACCGTGCGTCGCATCGAGATAATCCTCAGCGACCAGCGGGATCCCGATCGAATGGCCCCGGTATACGAGTATGCCTCGCAGTAAACGGTACGACGAGCGTCACGAGTGGGAGTTGGTGCGCCGCTCTCGGAAGGTACGTTTCCGAGTCCGTAGGCCGATGCAACTAGAGTCCCGCGCCGTGACGCTGCCGCTCGCGGCAGCCGCCCCGAGCGGCAAATTGGCGCCCCATCTCGGCCCTTCCTTTGCGCGATGTGCCGTTCTCGAGAGCTTTAGACTCGGGGGCGCTAGTGTTGATCTGCTCGTGGTTACGGGAAACGGAGACGTTGCTCTGGGCGAATGCAAGCGAGGCAGTAGCCTTCGCAAGGTTCGCTTTTCACAGGTCCTGAAGGAACTGGGCGTGAGGTCCGAGAAGAAGCGGAGGCGCTGGTTCAGGCGAGTTGAGCATTGTTGTAGCGATGGTGAGATCCATCTGTTCGCTGCGGTCGGCCGAGCTGGCGAGCGGGCTGTTGATATTTGGGTGATCGAGAAATCAGGCGAGGTGAGGACATGAGAAAGGTGGCGCTCGTCGGCGCAGGCGTGTCGAAGTTCGGCGTCCGCAAGGCGTCCTATCGCGACCTCATCTGGGAGGCCGGCAAGGCCTGCTTCGATTCGGTGCCCGGGGTCACGCCGAAGGATCTCGAGGGACTGGTGGTGGGCTCGGTCATGCCCGAGCGGACGGCGTTCCAGAGCCATATCTCGTCACTGGCCGCCGAGGCACTGGGCATCCGGCCGCGCGCGCTGAGCGCCCGCACCGAGCACATGTGCGCGTCGGGCACCGTCGGCATCCGCTATGCCTACGCCTTCATCGCGGCGGGGTTGGCGGATCTGGTGATGGTGCTCGGCATCGAGAAGCTCAACCAGCCCTCCGGCGAGGAGGCCATCCTTAATATGGGCACCGGCGTCGACCGCGAATGGGAGGCGGCCTTCGGCCTGACCGCCCCCCCGTGCTTCGCGCTGGCCGCTCAGCGCCACATGACCGAGTACGGCACCACGGAGGAGCAGCTGGCCCTGGTCGGCGTGAAGAACCATACCCACGCCACCCGGAATCCCACCGCCCACTTCCAGAAGGGCGCCACGCTCGAGCAGGTCCTCTGCTCGCGGATGATCTCGAGCCCGCTCCGACTCTTCATGTGCTCGCCGATCACCGACGGCGCCGCTGCCGTCGTGCTGGCCGCCGAAGACCGGGCGCGTACGATCACCGACACCCCGGTGTGGATCCGCGGCACCGGCCAGGCCCTCGACGGCTTTCAGCTCACGTCACTGCCCGAGGACTACGCCCAGTGGCCCGCCCTCAAGCGGGCGGCCGAGGCTGCCTATCGCATGGCCGGCATCGGGCCTCAGGACGTGGACGTGGCCGAAGTCCACGATTGCTTCGCCATCGCCGAGCTGATCGCGTACGAGGAGCTGGGGTTCTGCAAGAAAGGTGAGGCCGGCCCGTTCGTGACCGCCGGACGCAGCGGCTACGGCGGCGATGTGGTCGTGAACCCGCGCGGGGGGCTCATCGGCTGTGGCCATCCGCTGGGCGCCACGGGCGTGGCCCAGGCCGCCGAGATCTTCCTGCAGCTTCGCGGTGAGGCCGGCTCCCGGCAGGTGCCCGACGCCGCCCTCGGGCTCACCCACAACAATAGCGGCATGGGCGAGCACGTGGTCATGATCTACGGACGGGACTGAGGCCGTGCTGGGTGAGCACGTGGTCATGATCTACGGACGGAACTGGGCCGCCGAGGCCCCCTCCGACGAAGAGCCGCGGTGATCGAGACGGTGGCCGTGCTGGGGCCCGGGCGCATCGGACGGCAGATCGCGCTCGCCTGCGCACTGGGCGGCTGCCGGGTCCGGCTCGTCGACCTCAAGCCTCGCCCTGATGGCGCGGCGTCCGCGGCGCTCGCCGACGCACGGCGAGAGATTGCCCGCGACCTCGGGCTCATGGCCGAGGAGGGCGTCATCAAGGCAGGCGAGATCGCGCCGGCCCTGGAGCGCATCGAGGACCACGTGGGACTCGAGGGCCTCGGCGATTGCGGTTTCGTCCAGGAGGCCCTGCCCGAGCGGATCGAGCTGAAGCGCGAGGTCTTCGCCCGGCTCGCGGGACGGGTGGCCCCGGACGCCGTCATCGCCTCCACCACCTCGACGATCTCGCCCGCCCACCTCGCCGATGCGGTGCCGGGCCCCGAGCGCTTCCTCGTCGCGCACTGGCTGAACCCGGCCCACATCATCCCGCTGGTGGAGGTGGTGCCCGGAGCCCTGACGGCGCCGGCGGTGGTCGAGCGGACGCTGGCCTTTTTGCGCGGCCTGGGCAAGACCGCCGTGCGCTGCGCGGACTCACCGGGCTTCATCGTCCCCCGCATCCAGGTCCTCCTCATGAACGAGGCGGTGCGGCTGGTCGAGGACGGCGTGGCCACCCCCGAGGAGGTCGATCTCGCCATCCGCGCCGGCCTCGGTTTCCGCTACGCGACGGTGGGCGTCTTCGAGTTCATCGATTGGGGCGGCGTCGACATCCTCTATCGGGCCAGTCAGTTCATGACCCGGGCGACGGGCGACGAGCGGTTCCAGACGCCCCGGCTCGTCGAGGAGAAGATGGCCCGCAACGAGCTGGGGCCCAAGACCGGGCGCGGTTTCTTCGAGTACGCCGGCGAGGCGCGTGAGCGCTTCGAGACGGCGAAGGTGCGGGCGCTGCTCCGTCAGCTCCGGCGCGAGCGCGAGGCGACGTGACCTACTTCCGGGCCGTCGATCCCTTCCCGCTGCAGTCCGCCGAGCACACGAAGCTGGCCGACTTCTATGCGCGTCTCGGCGAGGGACGGCTCAGCACGACGCGCTGCGCGGGTTGCCGGCGGACGGCGTGGCCGCCGCGCGCCTTCTGCCCTGAATGCACCTCGGATCGGTTCGAATGGGTGGACCTGCCGGCCGAGGGCACTGTCCACGCCTTCACGGTGCAGGACACGGGGCTTCCGGCCGGCTTTGCCGGACCGCGCGTCTTCGCCATCGTGAAGGTCGACGGCCATCGGATCTTCACCATCATCGTCGACGGGGACCCGGCCCGAGTCGTGATCGGCCAGCGGGTACGGCTCAAGCCCGTCCGCGTGGCCGACGACCCCAAGGGCGACCCGCGGTGGCTTGCCGCCTTCACCCCCACATGACACGCACCTGGGACATCGGCGTCATCTCCGACACGCATGGGCTACTCAGGCCCGAGGCGGCGGCCGCGCTCGACGGCGTCGACGCCATCCTTCACGCCGGCGACGTCGGCGGCCCGGAGGTGCTGGAACGACTCGCCGAGATCGCGCCGGTCACCGCCGTGCGAGGCAACAACGATCGCGGCACCTGGGCAGAGAAACTTCCAGCCACGGCGGACCTCGAGTTGGGCGGCGTGCGTCTCTACGTGCTCCACGACGTCAAGGAGCTCGATTTCGACCCGCGCGCCGCAGGTTTCGCGGCGGTGATCTCAGGCCACAGCCACCGGCCGCGCCGGGAGGAGCGGGACGGCGTGCTGTTCTTCAATCCCGGCAGCGCCGGCCCCCGACGCTTTCGCCTGCCGGTGTCCGTTGGCCGGCTGACGATCTCGGGTACTCGCGTCAGCGGACGACTCATACCGTTGTCGCGACTCACATCTCGCGGTCGAAGAAGCGCCGCCGGAGATCGCGGCGGGGCACGGGCGTGGCGCGAGCCCGGGTGCCCGTGCCCTGTCCAATGAGAATCTTGATCGCCAAGCCCGGGCTCGACGGCCACGACCGCGGCGCCAAGGTCGTGGCCCAGGCGCTGCGCGACGCCGGGGTCGAGGTCGTCTACACCGGGCTCAAGCGCACGCCGGAGGAGATCGTGCAGGAGGCGATCCAGGAGGATGTGGACGTGATCGGCCTCAGCATCCTCTCCGGCGCCCACCTACCGCTCTCGCGCCGGGTGGTGGACGGGCTCCGCGCTCAGGGCGCGGCCGACATCAGGGTCGTCGTCGGTGGCATCATCCCGCCCCGCGATGTCGAAGCGCTCCTCGGGCTGGGGGTCCATCGCGTCTTCCCCATGGGGACGCCGCTGCCCGCGGTGGTGGCCGCCTTCAAGGAGGAGCCCGAGTGAGGCCGGCCTGGCTCGACGCGACCGAGTACCCGTTCGCGTCCCACTGGCTCGATCTCGGGCCTGGGCGGCTGCATTACCTCGATGAGGGTGACGGGCGTCCGATCGTCATGGTCCACGGCACGCCAACATGGTCGTTCCTCTACCGCCATCTCGTCCTGGCGCTCCGGGACCGCTATCGGTGCATCGCGCCCGACAACCTCGGGTTCGGGCTCAGCGACAAGCCGTCCGGCGCGTCGTATCGCCCTGAAGATCAGGCCCGGCGACTGGCGAAGCTGATCGAGGCGCTCCACTTGAAAGACATCACGCTGATCGTCCACGACTACGGCGGCCCCATCGGACTGGCCTACGCCCTCGAACGCCCCGACAACGTGCGCAGCCTGGTGCTGTTCAACACGTGGCTGTGGTCTCTGGCCCCCGATCCCCATTTCGCGCGGGTCGGCCGCCTGCTCTCCAGCCCCTTCGGCCGGTTCCTGTACGAGCGCTTCGCCTTTTCGGCGCGCGTGGTCTGGCGCCACGCAGTGAAGGACCGCAGCCGGTACACCGCCGGCGTCCACCGGCACTACCTCCGGCCCCTCGACGATCCGGGCGCCCGGTACGCGACCTGGGTCTACGCGCGCGAGGTCCTGGGCTCGAGCGCCTGGTACGACAGCCTCTGGAATCGGCGCCATCGCATCGCCGCGCTCCCAGCGCTGGTGGTGTGGGGGACGAAGGATCCGGCCTTCGGCCACCTGTTGGACCGGTGGCGCTCGGTCTTCGAGCGGATGGAGGTTGTGGAGATGTCCGACGTCGGCCACGCGCCGCCGGAAGAGCGAGGTCCGGAGACGGCGGCGCTGGTCGCGCGGTTCCTGGACAGGTAGGAGGACGACGATGCGAGACGTCACGCTCCACGCAGGCATTCCGGTCAAGCCGGTCTACGGCCCCGAGGACCTCGGCGGCCGGGATTTCGAGCGCGAGATCGGTCGTCCCGGGGACTACCCGTTCACGCGCGGGATCCACCGCCACATGTACCGGGAGCGCCTGTGGACCATGCGCCAGTACATCGGCTTCGGGACTCCGATGGAGACGAATGCTCGATTCAAGTTCTTGATGGCTCACGGGCAGGATGCACTGAACGTCGCCTTCGATCTGCCAACTCAACTAGGGCTCGACTCCGACCACCCACGCGCCGAGGGTGAGGTGGGGATGGTGGGCATGGCCGTCGACTCCCTGGCCGACATGGAGGAGGCCTTCGCCGGGATTCCGCTCGACCGGGTGAGCGTCTCCCTCACCATCAACTCCATGGCGGCGCCCATCACCGCCATGTACTTCGCCGTGGCCGACCAGCAGGGCGCGGCGCGCGATCGCGTCGTGACCACGCCCCAGAACGACATCCTCAAGGAGTTCATCGCCCGCGGGACCTGGGTGTACCCGGTTGAATCCTCGCTCCGCCTCGTCGCCGACCTCATCGAGTTCTCGGCTCGGCACTATCCCCGCTCCAACCCGGTCTCCATCTGCGGCTACCATATCCGCGAGGCCGGCTGCACCACCGCCCAAGAGATGGCGTACGGCCTGGCCATCGCCGCGGCCTACGTGGAGCGGATGCAGGCGCGGGGAATGGACGTGGACGAGTTCGCCTCGCGCATCTCCTTCAACTTCACCTGCTGGGGCAAGATCTTCGAGGAGGTGGCGAAGTTCCGGGCCGGCCGGCGGCTCTACGCCCGTATGATGCGTGAGCGGTTCGGCGCCCGCAGCCCCCGATCCTGGATGTTCCGCAGCCTGATCGGCGGCGGGGGCTCGGCCTTCACCATGCAGGAGCCGGAGAACAACATCGTGCGGGGCGCCTACATCGCGCTGGCCGCCGCGCTGAGCGGCGCCCAGACGATGGCCCTGCCCACCTACGACGAGGCCTACACGATCCCCTCGGCCCAGGCCCAGCTCATCGCGCTCCGCACGATGCAGATCTGCGCGGAGGAGTCCGGCGCGGCCGACACCGTGGACCCGCTGGCCGGTTCCTACTTCGTGGAGAGCCTGACCAATCAGATGGAAGAGAAGATCGTCGAGGAGCTGGCCCACGTCGAGCGCCTGGGCGGGATCGTGGAGGCGGTGAAGACGGGCGCGCTGCAAGCCGAGGTGGCACGGCAGGCGTACCTGTTCGAGCAGCGGCTGGCCTCGGGAGAGATCGCCAAGGTCGGGGTGAACTGCTATGTCGGTGACACGCCGGCGCCGGCGGACGCCGACGTCGAGCTGTATCGGTTCGACCCCAAGGTAGCCGAAGCCCAGCTGGCCAGGCTGGCGCGCGTCCGTCGCGAGCGTGACGCCGCCGCCGTGCGGGCGAGCCTCCGCCGGCTCAGCGACGAAGCCCGGGGCGCCGACAACCTCATGCCGCCGATCACCGAGGCAGTGAGGGCGTACGCCACGCTCGGCGAGATCGCCCAGGCGATGAAGGACGTGTTCGGCGAGCACAAAGAACCCGTGAAGTTCTGATCCGTCCGAGACGAAGGAGAAAACCGTGGAGCGCACGACGAGTGTGATGACGCCCGAACGGTTCGCCCGGGGGAGACGAAGGAGCAGACCCGGGACCGCGGCAACCCGAGTTCATGGGGATGCTGGACTCCCCGTTCTTTCGCGTCTGGGCCTGCGCCGGCGTCGACGAGATGCTCAGCCTGCTCTACGAGCGCGCGCGCGTCGGCTCGCTGGCCTAGCCGGGATGATTCATGAGCGACACGCGCGAGACCGGACGGGTGGCGCCGGGGTGGCCCCAGAGGCCAGGCGTAGTGGGACCCCCTCGGCTCCTCGCAGTTCGAAGAACTGCGTGTGGGGCCGAGTGGGTGACGGAGCCTGGCC
>JBOHPP010000179.1:0-10787 GCA_050731755.1 Candidatus Rokuibacteriota bacterium
GTCCCCGTGTGGCTGGTCGTCCTCTCAGACCAGCTACCCGTCATCGCCTTGGTGAGCCGTTACCTCACCAACTAGCTGATAGGCCGCGAGCCCCTCCAAGAGCGGCAGCTTTCGCCACCTTTCCTCCCCAGGTCTCGCGACCCGAGGAGCGTATCCAGTATTAGCCTCCCTTTCGGAAGGGTATCCCGGACTCGAGGGCAGGTTGCCCACGTGTTACTCACCCGTGCGCCACTCGAAGCACCGATGTATTGCTACACCGGCACTCCTCGTTCGACTTGCATGTGTTAGGTACGCCGCCAGCGTTCGCTCTGAGCCAGGATCAAACTCGCCATAGAAAGCGATGAACCTGGTCCTCGAAGCCCGAACGTTTCACTGCATGACTGACAGTTACTCGGTCGGGCGCAAGGTCTCGTCAGGAACGGATGGTGCTCACACCTCTTCAGTGAGCCGATAGCATATCCAACTGTCAAAGAGCACTACGGTCAGCTTGGAAGGTGACCGGACTTCACAAAACTGTTGCCCGCCTCATGCGCGAGCGAACACTCACTATACGCATGGGGCCTGGCCCTGTCAAGTCTTTGACCACCCGGCGGCCATCGTTCCCGGATGGCCCCCCGTGTGATCCAGGACGGCCCACTGGGGCCCCGGTGTGGCCCGCAGCGCTGTCACTATTGCCCTGCCGGGGACGCCGCGTCAAGCCTTCCGCGGCGGGTTCTCCTGAACGCAGTCTAGGGGACTGTCACCAGGTGGTAGGTGCGCTTGCCCTTACGGAGGACGACGTAGCGACCGCGCAGGGCCGTACTCCGAGTGATGGCAGCGCCGAGATCCTTCACCCGCTCCCCGTTCACCTCGATAGCACCCGCGCTGACCAGTTCGCGGGCGGCGCGCTTGGAGGTGGCCAGCCCTGTGGCCAGCAGCACGTCGACCACGGGCACCGTGGCTCCGGTGCCCGCGGGCAGCACCGTCCTGGGGACACCCTGGAGGGCCTGTTCGAGCTCACTGTCGTTCAGCGAGGCCACGTTCCCGGTGAAGAGGGCCTCGCTGATCCCCTCGGCCTGGCGCATGGCCGTCTCGCCGTGGACGAGGTGCGTGATCTCGCGGGCCAGGACCCGTTGGGCTGCCCGTTCCTCGGGGCGGCGCCGGGTGGCGCGGCCCAGTTCGTCGATCTCCTCGAGCGGCAGAAACGTGAAGTATCTGAGGAATCGGTCCACGTCGGCGTCGGCTGTGTTCAGCCAGAACTGGTACATCTCGTAGGCCGACGTCCTCCGGGGGTCGAGCCAGACGGTTCCGGCTTCGGTCTTGCCGAACTTGCTGCCGTCACTCCTGGTCACGAGGGGCAGCGTCAACCCGTAGGCCGTTCCCCCCGTCGTGCGCCGGATGAGGTCGATCCCGGCGGTAATGTTGCCCCACTGGTCCTGGCCCCCGATCTGGATCGTGCATTGCCGGGTTCGCCAGAGCTCCAGGAAGTCGTAGGCCTGTAATATCTGGTAACTGAACTCCGTGTAGGAGAGCCCGACCTCGGCTCGGCCCAGGCGCGAGCGCACGGACTCCCGGCCCAGCATCGCGCCCACCGGGAACTCCTTCCCCACGTCGCGCAGGAACGAAATCACGTCCAGCCGGGCCAGCCACTGGTAGTTGTCGAGCAGCTCCGCCGGATGGGCAGCATTCTTGTCAAACTCCAGGAAGCGCGCCGCTTGGGCCTGCAGGCGCTCGGCCCACGCCTCCACCTGCTCCTTGGGGTTCAGCGG
The DNA here is from genome assembly GCA_050731755.1 of Candidatus Rokuibacteriota bacterium. Lineage (GTDB taxonomy): Bacteria > Methylomirabilota > Methylomirabilia > Rokubacteriales > CSP1-6 > JBOHPP01. The sequence continues at coordinate 1,749 of JBOHPP010000179.1, forward strand.
GCGTTCACTGGCCTTGCCGCTCGGATCGCCGATGAGACCGGTACCACCCCCGATGAGAAGGATGGGCCGGTGGCCAGCGAACTGGAAGCGCCGCAGGGTGAGCAGCGGCACCAGGCTGCCGATGTGGAGGCTATCGGCGGTGGGATCGAAGCCGCAGTAGACGGTCCGCTCCGCCTCGGTGAGATGCCGGTCGAGCTCATCAACGTTGGTGACGTCAGCGACGAGCCCACGAGCGTGGAGGTCCCGAAGCAAGGCCGATCGCATAGCGCGGGGCCATTATCGCACCGCCCCCCAGCGAGGGTCCGGTGACTTCGGGGTGGGTACACCGCTTTTCAACCCGCTCGGGGACGGGCGGCGGCCCGGTATAATCGAAACGGCATGGCGTGGCTCACGTGGCCCAAGTGGCTCCAGAGGTCGCCGGGGCCCAAGGACGGCGAGCCGCCGGCGCCACCGAGGACGCGGCGGTGGGTTCGTGGCCTGCTCATCGCGGTGGGGCTGCTGACCCTGCTGGTCGGCTCGGCGGCCGGCGTCGTCGCGATCTGGGCCCTCATGATCCTGCCGCGCTCCCTGCCCCCGGTGAGCGCGCTGGAGACGTTCCAGCCCGTGCTGGGCACGAAGCTCTACGACGACAACGACGAGCTCATCACCGAGTTGCACGCCGAGCGCCGCATCTTCGTCCCCCTGGCCCAGATCCCGCAGTCCCTCCGCGACGCCATCATCGCCACCGAGGATCATCGCTTCTACTCGCACTGGGGCATCGACCCCATCGGCATCGCCCGCGCCATCGTGCAGAACTACCGCCGCGGGCGCATCGTCGAGGGCGGCAGCACCATCACCCAGCAGCTCACCAAGGTCCTCTTCCTTACGCCGGACAAGAGCCTGGAACGGAAGCTCAAGGAGGCCGTGCTCGCCCTCGAGCTGGAGCGGCGTTACCCCAAGGATCGCATCCTCGAGATGTATCTGAACCAGGTGTATTTCGGCCACGGCGCCTACGGGGTGGAAGCAGCGGCCCGTACGTACTTCGGCAAATCCGTCTCGGACCTGAACGTCCGGGAGGCTGCCCTCATCGCCGGGTTGACACGGGCACCCTCGACCTACTCTCCGTTCGAGCACCCCCAGGCCGCCATGCTCCGGCGCGAGATCGTCTTGCGGCGGATGGTCGACTACGGCGCCCTGAAGGAGGCCGAGGGCAAGCGGCTGGCCCGCACCGAGCTCGGGCTCATCTCGGTGGAGCGGCGTCGGACCACGGGCCAGTACTTCCTCGACTACACCCAGCAGATGCTGGAGGCGCGGTACGGCGCTGACATGGTGTTCAAAGGGGGGCTCAACGTCTACACGACCTTGAACCCCTGGATGCAGTTGGCCGCCGAGAAGGCGCTCCGCGACGGGCTCAAGGCGCTCGAGACCCGGAGCGCCCAGGGGCGGGCCCGCGAGCATCCCGAGGGCGCCGTCGTCACCATCGAGCCCCCGACCGGTCACGTCAAGGCAATGGTGGGCGGCTACGACTTCTTCCGTAGCGAGTTCAACCGCGCCGTGCAGGCCAAGCGCCAGCCCGGCTCGGCCTTCAAGCCGTTCGTGTACGTCGCCGCGCTGGAGGCGGGCTTTACGGCGGCCACCCGCGTCGAGGACTCGCCGGTGAACTACCCGGTGGGCCGCAACGGCAACGCCTGGAAACCCGAGAACTACGACCGCCTGTTCCGGGGGCCCACGACCCTGCAGCAGGCCGTCGAGGACTCGGTGAACGTCGTTACCGTCAAGGTGCAGGAGCAGGTGGGGGTGAACCACACCATCCAGGTGGCGCGCCGGTTCGGGATCACCAGCCCGCTGACGGTCGACCTCACGCTGGCCCTCGGCAGCTCCGATCTTTCGCTGCTCGAGCTCACCTCCGCCTACGGCGCGTTCTCTAACCAGGGCACCTGGGTGCCTGCCACCACCATCCGGTACGTGACTGATGCGCAGGGGCGTCTTCTCGAGGAGCACCTGCCCGAGGGCCGGGAGGCCGCCTCACCGGAGACGGCCTACGTCGTCACCCACATGCTCAAGGGCGTCGTCGAGCGCGGCACCGGACAGGGGGCCAAGGCGCTGGGTCGACCCGTCGCAGCCAAGACGGGAACGACGAACGACTACTCGAACGCATGGTTCATCGGTTTCACGCCGCGCCTGGCCACCGGCGTCTGGGTGGGCTATGACCGGCCCCGCAGCCTCGGCCAGGACGAGACCGGCTCCCGGGTCGCCGTGCCGATCTGGACGGCCTACATGAACAAGATCCTCGGCGGCTCCCCGAAAGAGGACTTCCCGGTTCCCGAGAACATTGTGCTGGTGCCGGTGGATCTCGACGCCTCGAACGAGTGCGTGCGGGTGGTCACGATGGCGTTTGTCCGGGGGACCGAGCCCGTCGTGGCCTGCGGGCCCCGCCGCCAGAGCGTTCCGGCCGCGCCGCTGCCGTTGCCGGCTCCGGCGCCGCTGCCGATGCCGGCTCCGGCCACCCCGCAGGGCTCGGTGGCACCGCCTCCGATCCCGCCCACCGTCGCACCGTCGCCGGCGGTCCCGTCAGCCTCGGTCCCGCTGGAGCTGCCGCCGCCACGGCGCAGCGGCATCACTCGCGAGTCCCCCTAGCCGGGCTCAGCTCTTGGCCCGCGGGTAGCTGCTGGCCACCTCCGCCCACGTCGTCTCGCCGAGCAAGCGGTCGAACACCTCCGGCAGCACCGCCGCCGGGACGCGGATCTGCTCCATCGAGTCTCGCTCGCGGATGGTGACGGCGCCGTCGCCAGCCTCGCCGGCTTGGGGATCGCCCACTGTCTGCACGTCCACCGTCACACAAAACGGCGTGCCGATCTCGTCCTGGCGACGATAGAGTCGGCCGATTGCCGCGGTGTCGTCGTAGACGACCATCCAGCGCCGGGCCAGTCGATCGCGCAGCGCCCGGGCCGTGGTCACGATGTCCTCGCGCTTCTTCAGCAGGGGCAGCACCGCGATCTTGACCGGCGCCAGCTCCCGATGAAGCCGCAGCAGCACGCGCTTGTCGCCCCGCACCTCCTCCTCACGGTAGGCGTCCAGCAAGAAGGCCAGCAGGGCTCGGTCGACCCCGGCCGAGGGCTCGATGACGTAAGGCACGACGTGGGTCTTCCGCTCGTCATCGTAGTACGTCAGCGACTTGCCGCTGAACTGCGCGTGCTGCTTGAGGTCGAAGTCGGTCCGGTTCGCGATCCCCATCAGCTCGCTCCAGCCCATGGGGAACCGGTACATGATGTCCACCGTGCGCTTGGCGTAGTGGGCGAGCTCGTCGGCGCCATGCTCGTGGAGGGTCAGGTTCTCGGGTGACAGTCCGTAGCGGATGAACCACGCCCGGCAGGCCTCGATCCAACGGTCGTGCCAGTACTCGTCGGCCGGCCGGTCCTCGACCTGGTCGTGGGGGTTCACGAAGAACTCGATCTCCATCTGCTCGAACTCGCGGGAGCGGAAGATGAATTTGCCCGGCGTGATCTCGTTCCGGAACGCCTTGCCGATCTGGGCGATCCCGAAGGGCAGCTTGAGCCGCATGGCCTGGAGCACGTTGTCGAAGTTGACGAAGATCCCCTGGGCCGTCTCCGGCCGGAGGTAGGTGACGGCGGCCTCCTCCTCCACCGGCCCCATGAAGGTCTTGAACATGAGATTGAACTGCCGCGGCGCCGTCAGCTCACCCTTGCCGCAGTCGGGGCACAGCGTGCGGCGGACGCCGCAATGCTTGCACGGCTCGCCGGCCGGCACCTCGAACCTGTTGCCCTTGGTGGCCGGGCAGTAATGCACCCAGGGGCGCTCGTCGAGCGTATCGGCGCGGAAGCGGTGCTGACAGGCCTTGCAGTCCACCAGGGGGTCGCTGAAATGGTCGAGATGGCCGCTGGCCTTCCAGACGAGGTGGTGCATGAGGATGGAGGCGTCCAACCCCACCATGTCCGGCCGGAGCTGGACGTTGTCGCGCCACCAGACCCGCTTGATGTTGCTCTTCAGCTCGACACCCAGGGGCCCGTAGTCCCAGCACGACCCGGTACCGCCGTAGATCTCGCTCGACTGGAAGATGAAGCCCCGGCGCTTGGCCAGCGACACGAGGACGTCCATGTTCACAGGGTTACTACGTCCGGGGGCTGGGTGAGAATCGCTCGATCTCGCGGACGAAGCGCGAAGTCCGGGGCGGCTGGCCGATGATCTGGGTCACCTGGTGGTCGAGGAGCTCGCGCAGCTGCCGCCCGGCGAGGCCGAGGCTGGTCGCGGTGGCCTCCGCCCAGGCCACGGTCCGCAGCCGCCGGAGCGCGGCCACACTGGCCGGATCCAGCCGCAGGTACTCGCCGCCGGTGGCCGCGCACCCGGCGCAGAGGACGCCACCGGCGTCGATGTCCACGGCGATGGAACCGTGCTCCGGCGGCCGACGGCGCCCGCACATCGCGCAGGCGTCGGTGCGCAGGCGATGGCCGAGGGCGTCGATGCAGCGGACGCCGAAGACAACGGCCACCCGGTGCGGCGGCGCGCCCGCTTCCACGCTGCGGAGCGCTCGCACCAGCAGCCCGTATACGGCCGGGTTGGAGTCGCGCTCGGCGGTGAGCCGGCCCACGCACTCGACCATCCAGGCCGCCTGACCGAGCGACGTCAGCTGCTCGCGGACGCGGGCGAACGGCCGCACCACGTCGAAGTGGTCGATGCGCACGAGCTCGCTACGTCCGGTGTCGAAGAACACGAGCTGGCCGAGGGTGAGCAGCTCGAGCGCGCCGCCGAAGCGGGAGGTGAGCCGGCGCGCCGCCTTGGCCACCCCCCGGAGTTTTCCGTACTCCCGGGAGAAGAACGTCACGATGCGGTCGCTCTCGCCCAGGGGAAAGCTGCCGATCACCACCGCCGACGCCTTGCCCAGCGCCATACTAGGACGTGAGCCGGAATCCGAACTCGCGCAGAGCCCGATCGTCCTTGCGCCAGCCGGGCCGCACCTGCACCGTGAGACCGAGAAACACCTGGACCCCGAAGAACCGCTCCAGCTCCTGGCGGGCCGCGGTCCCGATGCGCTTGAGCATCCCGCCACCCTTGCCGATCACGATACCCTTCTGGGAGACGCGCTCCACGAAAATGGTGGCCCGGATGTCCAGCCGCGCCGGCTGCCGCTGCTCCACCAGCTCGTCCACGCGGACGGCGACGGCGTACGGCACCTCCTCCCGGGTCAGCAGGAAGACCTTCTCGCGGATGGCCTCGGCGACGTAGAAGGTCTCCGGCTGGTCGGTGGTCGCATCGGCCGGGAAGAACGGCGGGTGCTCCGGCATGGCCGCCACGATCAAGCCCAGCAGGCGGTCGCAGTTGTTCCCGTCCAGCGCGGACACCGGCAGGATCTCCCGGAAGGGGTACGCGGTCCGCCAGGCGTCGATCAGCGGCAGCATCCGACTCTTGGGCGCGACGGCGTCAGCCTTGTTGAGCAGGCAGAAGGCTGGGGTCGCGCGGCTTCGCAGGGCACCGAGGATCCGCTCGTCGGGATGATCGCGGGCGGTCGTGTCGATCACCGCGCAGACGAGATCGACGTCCTCCAGCACTCGCTCGACCGTCGTTCGCATGAAGGCGCCCAGCTTGCCAGCTGGCGGGTGCACGCCCGGGGTGTCGATGAACAGGACTTGCGCCCCCGGCAGGTTCCGGATCCCGGTGATTCGGTTTCGGGTCGTCTGCGGTCGGGGCGAGACGATCGCCAGCTTTTCGCCCACCAGCCGGTTCAGGAGGGTGGATTTCCCGGCGTTGGGTCGGCCGACGAGCGCCACCAGGCCGGCGCGGAAACCCTGCGGGAGCACCTCCGGCGTCACGACAGCAGGCCCTTCCACAGACGGGCGGGGACGCGGCGGCGGCCGGCGGTCAGGATTTGGCGCTCGCGCTCGTGCATCAAGCGGGCTTCGACAGGATCGCGGTCGTCGTACCCCACCAGGTGCAGCACGCCATGGGTCACGAGCAGATCCAGCTCGGCGGGCAGGCTCACGCCGAGGGCCCGGGCCTGCCGTGCCGCCGATTGCGCGGAGATCACGATCTGCCCAACCAGGCGTCCGCCGATTTCAGGCGTCTCCAGCGGAAAGGCCAGGACGTCGGTGCGGCGCGGCACGCCGCGCCACCGTCCGTTGAGCCGCCGGATGGCCGCGTCGTCGACCACCAGGACCTCGGCGTCCGCTCCGGCTCGCCCCAACGCCGACAGGGCGCGCTGGGCCGTGCGGCCCAGGCGGGCGGGGGTCACCGGCACATGATGCTGGCGATCGTCGACCGCGCAGGCCACTTACTCGGCGGGGGCCTCGGCGGCCCCCTCCGCGGCCTCCCCCAGGAGGGATTGCGCCGGCAAAGCCGGCGCTCGAAACCCGGTAGCGCCGCTCGGCGCCGGGGCCGCGGTACGGGCGTCGTACGCGCGGATGATGGCGGATACCAGGTGATGCCGCACGACGTCCCGATCGTCGAAGTAGACGAAGCGGATGCCCGGGACGTCCTTGAGGATGGAGCGCACCTCGATGAGGCCCGAGCCCCGGGAAGGCGGCAGGTCCACCTGCGTGATGTCGCCAGTGATCACCATTTTGGAGTTGAAGCCCAGGCGGGTGAGGAACATCTTCATCTGCTCGGCGGTGCTGTTCTGAGCTTCGTCGAGGATGATGAACGCGTCGTTGAGGGTCCGCCCACGCATGTACGCCAGCGGCGCGATCTCGATGGCGCCCTTTTCCATCAGGCTGGCCACCTTCTCGGCCTCCAGCATGTCGTAGAGGGCGTCGTACAGCGGACGCAGATACGGGTGGACCTTCTCGTAGAGGTCGCCGGGCAGGAAGCCCAGGCGCTCGCCGGCCTCCACCGCCGGCCGGGTAAGCACGATGCGGGCCACTTCGCGCTTCATGAGCGCCGACACCGCCATGGCCACGGCCAGGAACGACTTCCCGGTCCCGGCGGGGCCGATGGCGAAGACCATGTCGCTTTCGCGGATAGCGTCGACGTAGCGCTTCTGCCCGAGCGTCTTGGGGGCGACCCACTTTTTGCGCGAAGGCACCGGGATGGCATCCGCGAACACCGACTTGAGGTCGGCGTCCTCGTCCTCGGCGAGCATGCGGATGGCCGCCCGCACCTCCACCGTGCGCACCGGCGTGCCGGCCCGCACCAGCTCGGCCAGCTGGGTCAGCGCCCGCTCGGCCCGGCGGACCTGCCGCTCGTCGCCCTTGAGCATGATGTCGTGCCCCCGGGCCACGATGCGAACGTCCAGCGCGTCTTCCAGCGTGCGCAGATGGTCGTCGTTGCGCCCCAGGAGCGACAGCAGCTCGACGTCCGGGGCCAACGAGATGCGTCGGGTGATGGTGGTGGCTTCGCTCAACGTCCCGTGTGTTCTCGCGGCCAGTCTACCATGGTGGTTCGGGCGGTCACCGCGGCCCCGCGCCTCGCTCCGGCTCGTCCGGCGGCAGCTCCAGCCTGATGTGCAGCTCCTTGAGCCGCTCGGGCGGCACGGCAGCCGGCGCTTGCATCATGAGGTCCTGAGCCTGCTGGTTCATGGGGAACGCGATCACCTCGCGCAGATTGCTCTCGCCGGCCAGCAGCATGACGATGCGATCGATCCCCGGCGCCGAGCCTCCGTGGGGGGGCGCGCCGAACCGGAAGGCGCTCAGCATGCCACCGAAGCGAGCCTCCACCTGCTCCTGGGTGTAGCCGGCGATGGCGAAGGCCTTGTACATGATGTCGGGACGGTGGTTGCGGATGGCGCCACTCGAGAGCTCCACGCCGTTGCATACGATGTCGTACTGGTACGCCTTGATGGTGAGCGGGTCCTGGCTGGCCAGCGCTTCCAACCCCCCCTGCGGCATCGAGAACGGGTTGTGGCTGAACGCGATGCGGCCCGTCTCTTCGTCGCGCTCGTACATCGGGAAGTCGGTCACCCAGCAGAACCGGAAGGCGTTCTTCTCGGCCAGGCCCAACTCGTCACCCACCTTGCCGCGGGCCGCGCCCGCGAGCCGGTCGGCGGCCCGACCCCGGTCGCCCACGAAGAACACGGCATCCCCGGCGGTGGCGCCGGTACGCGAACGAAGGGCGGCCAGCCGATCGGCGTCGAGGAATCGGGCGACCGGCCCCCGCGCTTCGCCCTCGCCGAGGACGATCCAGGCGAGCCCCGGCGCCCCCTGCTCGCGAGCCCCCTGCTGGAGTCGGTCGAAGAAACTGCGCGGCTGGCTGCCCGCCTGGGGCGCCCGCAGGCCGCGGACCACGCCGCCTTGAGCCACCAGCGCGGCGAAGACCTGGAAGTCGGAGCCCCGGAACACATCGGTGACATCGGTGATGGCCAGTGGATTGCGTAAGTCCGGCTTGTCGGTGCCGTACCTGAGCATCGCCTCGCCGTAGGGGATGCGGGGAAAGGGCGGCGGCGTCACTGCGCACTCCGGCCGGAACTCCTCGAAGATCCCGTAGAGCACGGGCTCGATGGCCGCGAAGACGTCCTCCTGGGTGACGAAGGACATCTCGAAGTCGAGCTGGTAGAACTCGCCGGGCGAGCGGTCGGCCCGGCTGTCCTCGTCCCGGAAACATGGCGCGATCTGAAAGTAGCGATCGAAGCCGGCCACCATCAGGAGCTGCTTGAACTGCTGGGGTGCCTGGGGCAGCGCATAGAACTTGCCGGGGTGCAGCCGGCTGGGCACGAGGTAATCGCGGGCGCCCTCCGGCGTGCTCTTGGTGAGCATGGGAGTCTCGACCTCCACGAAGCCTTCCCTGTTCAGGAAGGACCGGACGGCCTGCGTGACGTCGTGCCGGAGCTTGAGCAGACGCTGCATCCTGGGACGGCGCAGATCCAGATACCGATATTTCAGACGGAGGGCTTCCGTGACGTCGGCGTCATCCTCGATCAGAAACGGCGGGGTCTTGGATTCGTTCAAGATCTCGACCGCCTTGACCAGGATCTCGATCTCGCCCGTCGGAAGATTGGGGTTGGCCGATCCCTCGGGCCGCAGCATCACGGCGCCGCTGGCTGCGATCACGAACTCGCTGCGGAGCACGTGGGCCTGGCGGTGCGCATCGGCGCTGACCTCGGGGTTGAACACAATC
>JBOHPP010000180.1:0-12793 GCA_050731755.1 Candidatus Rokuibacteriota bacterium
GGGTAATCCTCCTTCTTGTCAGCGCTGATTTCGTCGCTTCGGAATACTGCTACGATATCGAGATGCGTCGAGCGCTCGAGCGCCATACCCGCGGCCAAGCTACTGTGATTCCAGTGATTGTCAGGCCTGTGACCTGGTCTGGAGCGCCATTCGCAAAGCTACAGGCGTTACCCAAAGACGGGAAAGCCGTGACCACGTGGGAGAATCGTGACGCGGCCTTTTTGGAGATTGCCGAAGGGATAAGAAGGGTGATCGGCGAATTGCACTCGGAGACCTAGTCGATAAAGGTGATGTCTCTCGGTTTCCCGGAGGGTCTTATGTCCTACTTCTCCAACCCCATCACCGACCTCAGGCCCCATTACCCCGTCGTCGTCATCGGCTCGGGCTATGGCGGTGCCATCGCCGCCTCGCGCCTTGCACGCGCCGGTCAGAAGGTCTGCGTGCTGGAACGTGGCCGCGAGTTTCAACCAGGCGAATACCCGGATACCCTCGCCGAGGCACGGCGCGAGTTCCAGATTGACGCCCCCGCGGGGCTCCTCGGCTCGCGGACCGGCCTGTACGATTTCCGCCTGAACGCAGACATCCACGTGTTCCTGGGATGCGGCCTGGGTGGCACGTCGCTCGTGAACGCCAATGTGTCGTTGCGGGCCGATCCGCGAGTCTTCCAGGACCCGCGGTGGCCTGCGGCATTCCGGTCGGACCAAGATCGACTCGAGGAGGGATATCGCCGCGCCGAGGAGATGTTGCAGCCTGTCACCTACCCGGACCCTGCTCCCGGGCTCCCCAAGCTCGAGGCCCTGCGGGTGGCAGCCGGAGCGCTGAAACAGCCGTTTCGACGCCCGCCGATCAATGTGAACTTCACCCTCGACGGCCCAAACCACGTCGGCGTCGCCCAGCATCCGTGCACCCTGTGCGGCGACTGTGTGTCCGGTTGCAACCATGGCGCGAAGAACACAGTCCTGATGAATTACCTCCCCGACGCCAAGAACCACGGCGCCGAGATCTATACGGAGGTTGCCGTACGACATCTCGAACGCCGCGACGGGCGGTGGCTCGTCCATTACCAGCTGCTCGAGTCGGGCCGCGAGCACTTCGCCGCCCCGACGTTGTTCGTGAGCGCGGATCTCGTGATCCTCGCCGCCGGCGCGCTCGGCTCGACGGAGATCCTGCTGCGCTCCAAAGCAGCCGGACTTCCACTCTCCAGCTGCGTGGGGCAGCGGTTCACGGGCAATGGAGACGTGCTGGCGTTCGGCTACAATGCCCGCCCCGAGATCCGCGGCGTCGGCTTCGGCCATCGGCCCTACGGCGAGATGGACGCGGTCGGCCCGTGCATTACCGGGCTGATCGACGCTCGCGAAACACCGGTGCTCGAGGATGGCATCGTGATCGAGGAGGGGGTGATCCCTGGCGCGCTCGCCGATCTCGTGCCGGGCGTGCTCGCGCTGGCCTCACAATACGGCGGCGGGCCGTGGCCCGCAGGAGTGGGCAACCTGTTCGCCGCGAAGGCGCGTGAGGTCGAAAGCCTCGCAGGCGCATACAGCGGCGCGGCGCGCCATACCATCACGTATCTCATCATGGGCCACGACGACGGTGCGGGACAGCTCGTATTGGAGGACGATCGGTTGCGGGTGCGCTGGCCGCGCGTCGGCAATCAGCCGGAGATGCAAAGCGCGGACAAACACCTGAGGCAGGCGACCACCGCGCTGGGCGGGACGCACGTTCCCAATCCGGCCTGGACAGAGTTGTTCAACCACGGCTTGGTCACCGTGCATCCGCTGGGCGGCTGCGTCATGGGGGAGGACGCCGCGCAAGGAGTCGTAAACCACAAAGGTCAGGCATTCGCGGGCCCGGCCGGCACAGATGTGTACAAGGACCTCTACGTCTGCGATGGTGCGGTAAACCCACGACCACTCGGCGTGAACCCGTTACTGACCATTTCCGCAGTCGCCGAGCGCTGCTGCGCGCTGCTTGCGGCAGACCGAGGCTGGAGGATCGACTACATGCTACCATCCGCTCCCCGTGGCGTGACCCCACCCCAAAGGCTCGGTCTCCGCTTCACCGAAACGATGCGGGGGCAGCTCGCGGACAAGCCGTGCGAGTTCACCCTCACCATCACCTCGGACGACCTGGACCGGATGCTCTCCGACGAGCGGCATGCCGCGAGTATCATCGGCACGGTATCGGCGCCGGCGCTCTCGCCCGACCCGCTGCTAGCGCGCGGCACGTTCAACCTGCTGGTGCGCGACCCGGATCGGGTGAACACTCGCCTGATGCGCTACCGGATGACGCTCACCGCTGAGAATGGCCGACGGTTTTTCTTCGACGGCACCAAGATCATCCACGACGATCCCGGCCTCGACTTCTGGGGCGACACGACCACGCTCTTCGTCACGGTCCGCGAGGGCGGGGATGCCAGCGGCCCGGCCGTCGGAGCGGGAGAGCTGCATATCCAGCCGGACGATTTCCTGAAGCAGCTTTCGACGATTCAAGTGCTCCACGCGACGACTCCCGAGCAGCGCCTGGAGGGACAGGCCAAATTCTCGCGGTTCTTCGCCGGCGCCCTGGCCGACGTGTACGCTGGCGTGCTGGCGCCCGCGAACGTCTTTAATCCAACTGCGCCGCCGCGCAAGAAACGCACGCTGCGGCTTGGTCCACCCGAGGTCCATTACTTCAAGACCGGCGACGGCGTGCAGCTGCGCCTCACCCGCTTCTCAGGTGGCGCCAAGGGCCCGGTCATCCTAGCGCCGGGCTTCGGGACGTCGAGCGTCGCGTTCTTGATCGACACGATCGACACGAACCTCACTGAGTTCCTCCACGCCCACGGCTACGACGTGTGGCTCTTCGATTACCGGGCGAGCCCTGCCCTGCCCTCTGCGCGTACGCAGTTCTCGCTCGACGACATCGCCATCCTGGACTATCCAGCCGCCGTAGCACAGGTGCGAGCTGTCACAGGAGCCGAGAGCGTCCAGATCATGGGACACTGCGTGGCATCGGTGACGCTGCTCATGGCCTTGCTCGCCGGACTCAAGAACGTACGGACCGCCGTGTGCTCGCAGTTCGTCGTCCACGTCGAGCAGCCGCTGGCGCAGCAGATCAAGGCATGGGCGCACACCGCTGACATCCTGCAAGATCTCAAGATCGAGTTCCTGACTCCCAACGTGGACTTTTCAGAGAATGTGCTCGCAGAGGTGTTCGATGTGGCCCTGCGGTTCTACCCGACCTACGAACGGTGTGACAGTCCCGTGTGCCGCCGCATCCTGTTCATGTATGGTGAGGTGTACCGGCACGCGCAACTGAACGAAGCGACGCACCGCGCGATCCACGAGATGTTCGGTATCGGCAACATGACCACCTTTCGCCATCTCACCCGGCTGATCCGGGAGCGGCGGGCGGTGGACAAGGACGGGAAGGACGTCTACATGCCGAACGTCGAACGCCTCAAGGGGATTCGGATCTCGCTGCTCCAGGGCCCGCTGAACGGGATTTTCAGTCCTGCAGGGAGCGAGAAAACCTACGAGTGGCTGTGCAAGGCAAACGGACCCGAGCTGTATGCTCGGCGAGTGGTCGACAGCTACGGACACATGGACCTTTTCATTGGACGAGATGCGGCGCGGGACGTGTTTCCGGTGATTCTTGAGGAGTTGGGCTAAAGAGGGCAGGACATGGAAACCGAGTCGTAGTGGTGAGTTAATACCATGCGAAACCTTTTGCCGGACGTCGCTGAGAATCAAGAACAGGGCTCCGACACTGCATCGTTCACCCATGATTCTCGGTTGTCAAGACCTCCTCTTCGCAAGGCGCGTCGTGGAACCCCCGCTAGAGCCTGACGTTTTCGTGAGTTACGCTCACTAGGACCGTTGTAAGATTGGCTTCATTGTCCGAGCTCTAGTTGACGAGGGTTTCGTTGTGTTCTGGGATCGAGACATTCATGCCGGCGAGCCCTTTCCCATGTCATACAATCGCAACTTCGGTCATCCAAATGTGTCCTTGTACTCTGGTCCGAAGCGGCCGTCGCATCCCGCTGGGTGGTTGACGAAGCCGATGAGGCAGTCGACAGTCGTCTTCCGCTTGTATCCGGTAATCTAGACGGCGCCTCAATCCCACTTGGTTTCCGGGGTATTCAGACCGCCGACCTTTCGGAATGGGTTAACGATGGCACGGGCGCGTCGGTGGTATCGCTGATTGAGGCCGTCAAAGCGGCAATCGGGCAATTCAGCGCTTCGACACTCCGACGTACTGGGGTGGAGTATTTTGGCGCGAGGCTGGTACCGTTGGCGCTCGATGCGCTGGAATTCTCGGTTCGCCACGCACCAAGCGTTGCCATACGCTCGGAGGCGCACTACAAGAGCATTGACCAGGCTGACGTGGGGTTATGCCTGAGGACTGCATTGACCAACCTAACACGTTCGGATGTCCTCCTTGTGCCCCAGCTGGAAGTCCAGACGCTCGACCGGTTCCGCGTGATCGGCTCCACGTTCCCAAACGACGCGGAAGAAGGTGCCATGTTCAGTTTTGTCGAATCTGCAGTCGATCTTGAGGATCCTACGACGCTTGCGAACGTGCTTCCATCGCCGCTCCATCTAGCGCCACATGAGACTACCGGAGTAGAGATTGCCTTCCGAGGTCTTGCGAGTACTGGATACCTCGTGCGCCTCAGGGCGAGTTTCAAGTACGCTGGATCCAACCGCCTGCGGTCCCTGTTCACTGGTCGCTTTGCCTTGAGTTTTACGACACACCGGACCTCCTGGAAGGCCGAGGTCACCAGGGCGACTGAGGCAGGGAAGACTGTGGAGGCCCGCTTAGCGCGCGGTTGGCATGCCTTTGACAGTTTCGTCGCCCAACTTGGAGCACCACTCGAGCGGATTGTCCGTCACCAAATCGACTTCCGGTCTGATCTTGAGGAATGTCTCATCCTCGGTACGGATGCTGTCATTCTTCCAGAACTTCCCCCCCAAGACCGTAATCTCGAGGCCTACCATGATGAACGTGGGGCCGTCCTGGCGTACTCTTCCGAACTGGTTCGTGGCTATCGCCTCGCGTGCGCCGATGGGCGCAACCCATCCCTCGCCCGGTCGGAAATACCCTCGCAGCCATATCTCTTGCGGGCTTGAACCGCTGCGGCCGCTGGAGCCGCATCCGGTCGCGCTTACGCTATGAGAAGCAGATTCCGGCGAGTTGGTCCACATCGATGCGAAGCGCCTGATCCACCTTACCTGCGTTGGCCATCGGATCCATGGCGATCGACGGCGGCGCAGCCGGGCCGCCGGGTGGAGCGGCGGGCGTGCGGTCGAGGGGGCGCCGGCCTCCGTCCTCTGGCGGCAACGCTACGGGTGGAGACCGCTAGCTCTCCCCGCAGCTCCGCTCGGTGTGAGTCTCGGCGACGAGCTTCGTCAAGGCCTCCGCGCTCAGCATCGCCCGCAGCCGCGCACACGCCTCGTCCGCCAGGTCCTCGGCGCGGATGGGCCAGATCCCGAGCGTGCCGTCCACACCCGCGCTCACCAGCCAACGCGGCGCGGCTGCGGGGACGAAGCGCACACCCGTGATCCGGTCCCCGTGATCGAGCCCGCCGATCACGCGGTTCGTCGCCGCGTCGCGGAGCTCCATCACCGATCCGGACACCCTAACCGTCCACCTGCCGTCGGCGCTCGCGTCGGGCTCGCGGAGCTCCAGGGTCTGCCACGAAGACGCCGACGCCCGGACGGAAACCGTGTCGCCCCCGACGAGCGTCCGCTTCTTCCGCCCAGCCTCGTCTTTCATGAAAGCCGCGGAGAGGTTGCTATTGCCGGATACGTACTCCCAGCCGATTTCCTTTCCGCTGGCCAGGTCCAGGACGCGCGTCAAGTGCACACCCTCGTCGTGACCGGGCCTCCATCGCGTGACCGCAGCCAGCTTGCTCGCATCGGGACTGAACCTCAAGGCTTCGAGCTCTCCGTCGTACTCAAGCCGCACTCGCTCGCGCCAATCGCGGGTTCGTAACAGCACAATCGCAGTATCCGTCGCTATGACGAGCCAGCGATCGGCAGCATCGAAGCCGGCCCAAGCCACGGCGTGCCCATAGGTCCTGGACACGGCTTCGCGCCAGTTCCTGGCGTCGAAGACATGCAACGACGCGCCGGCCGCGACCGCAAGCCACTGCCCGCCCGCACTCGCGTTGACCGTTCCCACGGGCGCAGGAAGGCGCAGCCGCGACAACTCCTTCCGGGTGTCCAGTCCGACGACAACGACCTCGCCGCTGTCCGTGCCCGCCGCGAGCCAGCCCCCCCTATCCGCACTGGTCAACGATCGAACGGGGGCCCCAACACGGACGGGAAATGCATCGAGCCCGCTTTGGAGTTCCCAGGCCGCGAGGATCCCGTCCATCTGCTCGTTGACGAGCCAGCCCCCGTCGGGGCTGCTGGCGACGGCGGCAGATGACACTGGAACACGCAGCACCTCGCTGAGGGGCTCTCCACACAGCACACGCACGGCGGCTCGGGTGGCGGCCCCCAAACAAGCCGAGTTGCGCCAGGAGACCGCAAGAAGGGTGTGCGCCCCGATCGGCGTCGAGGCCCCGGCTTCGAGCCGCAGCGCACCGCCGTCCGAAACGATGCGCCACGACTGCAGCTTATGTCCACTAGCTGCCACGAAACCGCGGTCGTCGGGCTGAAATGCGATGGACATCACGCCGGACGTGTTTACCGCGGCAGCGGGCGCCGCGTATCGCCCCACTTGCCAGAGCTTCACGCCTCCCGGGTCCACGGTCGCGAGCCAGTCTCCTGCCCTACTGAAAGCCACGTAGTAGACAGCCGTGCTTCCGCCGCTCCGGATCGTTGCTGCCGGGCGCCAGGTGGGGACGTCGTAAACGAGAACCTCGTTGGAGCCGTAGCTGGCCACCGCGAGCAGCTTGCCGTCTGGTGAGAAGAAGACCGACCAGACGGTGCTGTTCCAGCGGGGCCCGGGCAGGCGGGTTATCAACTGACCGCTGGCGACGTCGAGCACACAAGCCTCGTGTCCGCAGCCCAAAACCAAGAACGCCCCATTCGGGCTGAACGTGAGGGACGCGGCTTGCCGGTCGCCCTCGAGTGAACGGACCGGCTCTCCCGTCTGCGCATCCAGCAATTGCACTCGGCCGTGGCCGTCAGCATACGCGATTCGCACACCATCCGGGCTAAAGGCCAGCACCCGTTGGTGTCCCCCTAGGCCGCTTAAATTGCGTGAGGGGACGGATCGCCGCCAAGCGGGAGGCCGGGGAAGCAGCCCCAAGAACCGCGTAAGCAAGATCTGGCCATCGACGGTGAGCGCAAAACGCACGGATGCAATGGAGAGGAGGGTGGCCTTGAGGAGGTCCCCGGAACCGTCGTCGAAGACGAGCCGCGCCTCCGCTTCGGTCCGGCGCGCCTCCGCGTTATCCCGTTGGCGCCGAGCTTCGCTCCGCGACAGCAGCGCCCAGGTGGTCAACCCCAGGAGCGCGAGCGCAACCGCGCTGCTCACCGCCGCGATGATACGAAGACGCCGTGCCTCGCGCCGCCGTTCGCGCTGCTCGACCTTCGCGCGGTCGACCCCGTGGTCCGCATACAAGTCGGCTAGCGTCTTGAACCAGGCCGGCGCGTAGTCCCCCTTGCAGACGCTGTGGGCCCGGGGGTCGAAGCCGCGGTAGTCGGCGGCGAGGGGCGTGGGCAGCACGCGCACGAGCTGCTCCGGAAACGCTCGGCGAGCGTCATCCTCTGCCCGTGCTTCGTTGTTCGGGATGCCGTCCAGCAGAAGGGGGACGATGTGCTCCTTACCCCTCTGCTCGGAGAAGTGACGGATCTCGTCGGCGACGTAGGGGCTCGACGCCGCATTCGGTGAGCAGATGACGATCAACTTGGAGGCGTCCTTCAGGTTGCGGACGAGCGACTCCTGATACTCGGGGCCGCTGAAGTCGGCCTCGTCGCGGAAGACCCGCAGGTAGCGCTGGGGTACCGCGAGGTCCCTGGGTGGTCGATAGCGGCGCAGCTCCTGCTCGAGCCGGCGCGCAAACTCCTTGTCCTTCCGCGAGTAGCTGATGAAGGCGTCGTAGCGGAGTTCTTGGGACGGGGTCGGGCTTCGCTCGTCTGAGCTCATTGGGGGTTCTCGCTAGTTCACCACCCGTCCGGGTCGAGAGCGCATTGCTCCGGCTCAAGTCGTCGAGATCAACCTGCGGACCTCTGCCTACGCTGACGCAGCAGTATTCGCGTCCGAAATGCCCATGCCCCCGCGGCCCATCTCTTGGAGGATTTCGTACTGGTCGCGAGTGCGTCCCGCACGACGTCGATTCCCATCCTCGCAAGGGATTCCTCAGCGCTCTTGCCCAACCGTGCCCGGGCACTGAGATCCTCGCCGCAGGACGCGCAGAACCTCGCACCTTCGGTCATCGTGTATCCATGGCGGGGCAGAACAAGGATCGTGACCGTTGGCAGGTCCGGATTTCCCAATCTACGGGCCGCTCCGACAACGCGGGAAGGAGGGGCCAATCGAAACGCTGCCGGCCATCTCGAGAGCTTTAGTCTGAACGCCCGGTGAGGTCACATCGCGGCGGTCAGTGGCGGCCAGGTGTCAATGCTAAAGACGTTGTTCACGGAGCTTCAGTAAGCGGGCCACGGCGTCCGCCGCTGTAGTGCCGTGTGTATGACAAGAAACCCACTGGCACTGTTTCCAATGCACCTGCTCCACCGTCACACCTTTAGCGAAAGACCTTCCGCACTAGTGCCTCAAACCTCGCATCCCCTCGCACCGGATCGAGCAACGGATCCACCTGCAACATCGTCATCAAAATTGAGTGGTCGGCGAACGCCTTCTCCAACCACTCGAACGCTTCATCAAACCGACGCAGCGCGATGTACACGAGCGCGATGAACGCCGCGGGGACGTACTCCTGGGCCGCCCGCGCCCGCAGCTGCTCCACGATTCCCGACGCCTCCTCCGTCCGACCCTCAAGCCCATAGGTGTAGCCGAGCGCCATGTGGATGACGGGGCGAGGCCCAACAGCCGCCTGCGCCCGCTCGAGCAGCGCCACCGCCTCGGCGAACTGACTCGAGTGCGCCAGCGCAATGGCCAGGAACACGTACGCGACCGCGTATGTCGGTGCCATCTCAATGACCCGGCGATACTCGGCGATCGCCTCGTCGAAACGACGTGCCCGGTACAATAGCGTCGCCGCCTGGAACTCGATCGGGACCGAAAGCGGTTCGAGCTGCTGCGCTCGCGCGATCTCGGCGAAGCTCTCCTCCGTTCGACCTTGTGCCATCAAGCAGTCGGCCAGCCACGCGTGGGCCGTCGCATAGCTCGGGTCAAGCTCCAGAGCGCGCCGGTACTCCTGCTCCGCATCCCCCCAACGCCAATGAAACACTTCCAGGATGTGCGCCAACGAGGTGTGCGCCTCGGCGAGCATCGGATCGAGCTCCAGCGCACGGCGCGCCGCCGCCTCCGCCTTCGGGAAGACCTCGCGGGGCGGCAGGTACTGGAACTGCGCCAACGCGATGTAGGCGTCGGCCATGCCGGCGTACGCCCGCGCGTAGCCCGGATCGAGCGCCAGCGCGTCGGCGTAGCACTGGAGCGCCTTCTGGAGCCCCTGCGGCGTCCGCTGGTTCCAGAAGTACCGGCCGCGCCAATAGGCGTGATACGCCTCCACGTTGTCGGTGGGCCGCTGGATCAACGGCGCCGATGGCACTCGCCCGGCCAACGTGGGCCGCAGCTCCTCCACGATGGCGCGGGAGATCTCCTCCTGCAACGCGAACACGTCGCGCATCTCCCGCTCGAAGGTCGCCGACCAGAGGCTGAGCCCGTCGGTCGCGCTGGTGAGCTGCGCGGTGATGCGCAGTGACTGGCCGATCTTCCGCACGCTGCCCTCGATGACCGTGCCGACGTTCAGGCGCTCCCCCACCGTCCGGACGTCCGCCGCCTTGCCCTTGAAGGCGAATGCCGAGATGCGGGAGGCGACCCGCAGCCCCGCGATCCGCGCCATCGCGGTGATCAGCTCCTCGGTCAGGCCGTCCGAGATCCACTCGTTCTCCGGATCGGCGCTGATGTTCGCGAATGGCAGCACCGCCACCGCGTGCCGCGGCGGGGCCGCGGGCGGTGCGGCCGACACCCGGACGGCGCGCCGCTCCAGCCTCCGGATGGCCTCGGCGAAGTCGGTCGCCGTCGCAAAGCGGTCGGCCGGCACCTTGGCGAGCGCCTTCACGATGGCGCGCTCCAGAACTTCCGGGACCGTCGCGCGCACCGTCCGAATCGAGGGAACGGGATCCACAGCATGGCGCGCCATCACGGCCTGCGTGCTGCGCCCGCTGAACGGCGGCTGGCCGACCAGCATCTCGTACAGCACGCAGCCCAGGCTGTAGATGTCGCTCCGAGCGTCGACCTCACCACTGGACTGCTCCGGGCTCATGTACGCCGGGGTGCCGACCGAGAGCCCCGTCCCGGTCAATTTTCCCTCGGCTCCGGAGATCGCCCGTGCGATGCCGAAGTCCGCCACGACGGCGTGTCCTCCCGAAAACAGGATGTTCTCAGGTTTGACGTCGCGGTGCACAACTCCCTGGCTGTGCGCGCACCCCAGACCTTCGGCGACCTCGCCGGCGATCCGCACCGCTTCCTCGACGGCGAGCTGCATCTCGCGCCGCAGGCGCTCGCGCAGCGGCTCCTCCTCGATGAACGGCATGACGTAGTACAACTGCCCCTGGACTTCGCCGGAGTCGTACAGCGGCAGGATGTGCGGGTGGTGGAGTCGGGCGGCGATCTCGATCTCGCGCAGGAACCGCTCCGCGCCGAGCGCCGCCGCCAGCTCCGGTCGCAGCAGCTTGATCGCGACGCGCCGGTGGTGCCGCAGGTCGGTGGCCAGGTGCACCGTCGCCATGCCCCCGCGGCCGACCTCGCGCTCGATGAGGTATCGGTCGGCCAACGCTGTTCCAATCCGGGCCACGGCGTCCTCCACTACACGACCCTCCGTCAACCGAAGCGCTAACAATATGGCTCGCGACAGGTTACGGCGAGGGCTCTGGCTGGACCACCATACCGGCCGCATACTTGGGTGCGACGGCCCCCGCGAGGGAGCCGGGAGGCAGTAGAACATGACCGGCTCCGGCGACCGGAGTCCCCGTAGTCTCTTACCGATGGCGGCGGCGACTGCGTTCTTGTGCGCGGCGCTCACGCCTGCCGCCGCCCAACGCACCAGCACGCTCGGCGGAGTCGTAACGCGCAGCGGCGACGGTGAGCTCCTCCCGGGCGTTGTGGTCGTCGTCGCTGCAACCGGGCTACGCACGTCCACGGACGTGAACGGCCGCTTTCTGCTGGAGCGCGTGACCGCTGGCCGCATCACGGTGCGATTCCGGCAGATCGGCTACGCGCCCTCCGACCTGGTGCTCGACGTGCCGTCCGACTCCGCGGTGACGCTCGACGCGACTCTCGTACCACGTCCCATCGAGCTGGGCGCGCTCATCGTCGAGGGCGCCTCCCGCGCCCCCGAAACCGTGCTCGAGGCCCCGGCAGCGGTCACGGTGATCGACCCGGGCGCGAAACGCGCCGCCTCCCTGGCCGGACAGCCACCCGTTGCGCTGGCGACGGTTCCGGGGCTGGACATCGTACAGAGCGGCGTCAATGACTTCAACGTCAACGCGCGCGGCTTCAACTCGACGCTGGCGCGGAGCATGCTCGTGCTCCAGGACGGGCGGGACGTGTCGGTCCCGTTCCTCGGGTCCCAGGAGTGGGCGGCCCTCCCGCAGCCGGCCGACGAGATCGAGCGGATCGAGGTCGTGCGCGGACCCGGCTCGGCGCTCTACGGCGCCAACGCGTTCAGCGGCGTCATCACCCTCACGACCCCCGCGGTGCGCGACGCCGTGGGCAACAGAGTGAGCCTCGGCGGCGGCGAGCTCGGGACGTGGCGCACCGATGCGCGGCACGCTGCGGTGTTCGGCGCCGGCCGGTTTGGGTATCGCGTCAACCTTGGCTACACGCGCAGCGACAGCTGGACCCGCTCCCGCACGCGGCTCGACGGCCAGGACTTCGTGGCCGAGTACCGGCCGGTGACCGACTCCACGGTCAACCCACCGCTGCCCGGCTTCGAGCTCCAGCCGTTGAACGGCCAAACCAAGGACGCGGTGACAGGGCAGGCGGTGGGCGACCGGAGGCCGCTCCAGAGCGTCTACGGCTCGGGGCGGCTCGACCACTACGCGGACAACGGGGCGGTGCTCACGGCGGAGGGCGGCGCGGCCCAAACGCAGAATGAAACGTTCGTGACAGGCATCGGCCGGGTGCAGGTCGTCAAGGCGTTGCGGCCCTGGGCGCGCGTCGCGTGGGCGACCGACGCCGTCAACCTCATGGCATGGTACAGCGGTCGTACGGCACAGAAGCCGATGGTCCTGCTCAGCTCGGGCCGCCCGATCCGGGATGAATCGGCAGTGTTCCACGTTGAGGGCCAATACCGGCGGCGGCTCGCCGGGGAGCGAGGCCGCGTGATCCTCGGTGCGTCGGCGCGAGACGCCCGGGTCGATACGAAGAATACACTGATCGGGCCACAGGATGACGATCGCAGCGATGCCTATTACTCCGCCTATGCGCAGCTGGAATACGCCGTCCTGTCTACGATCCGGCTCATCGGCGCGACGCGCTATGACCGGAGCGACTTGTTCGCCGCCGAGCTGTCTCCCAAGGCGGCGATCGTGTTCAGCCCGAGCCCGCGGCAGGCGGTGCGGCTGAGTGTGAACCGCGCGTTCCTCACGCCGAGCCAGATCGAGTTCTTCCTGAACATTCAGCCCGCCGCGCAGAATCTGCTGCCGCTCGAGACGGCGCTGCGCGCCTCGCC
>JBOHPP010000181.1:0-39039 GCA_050731755.1 Candidatus Rokuibacteriota bacterium
GCCCCCAGGCGGCCATGGAGCCGGCCATCGCGAAGAGCACGCCGACCAGCGTGCCGGCCTGCTCGCGGCCGAAGAAATCTCCCACGATCGCCGTGAACAGCGTTGAGACGGCGCCGTAGGAGTAGCCAAAGGCGAACGCGGTGGCGTAGAGCGGGCCGGGACTCTGCACAGCCGCGAACCCAACGAAGGCGGCGGCTTGCAGCGCCATCGCCACCGCCACCGTCGCCCGCCGGCCGATCCGGTCCGATACGGCGCCCATGGCCAGCCGGCCGGCAACCGCACCCACGCCGAGCGCACTGAGGACGGACGCCGCGACCAGCGGTGTCAAACCGAGGTCCCGGCCAAAGCGAACGATGTGAACGAGCGGGATGAAGACCGGGATCCACGTCGCCGAAAACGCGGCGCCCAGGAGCCAGAACGCCGGCGTGCGAGCCGCCCGCGACAAGGGCCAGCTCGCATCACCGCCGGCGGCCGTGGCCGGCATCGGTCGGTCGGCGCCATCGGGGTGGAGCCCGAGGCTCTCGGGATCGCGGCGCATGACGAGGGCGATCAGGTTGACGAGCAGCAGCACGCCGACGCCGAATACGACGTAGGCCGCGCGCCAGCCGACCGCATCGACGAGGGCCTGGGCGAGGGGCGGCAGGACCACGGTGCCCGCGCTGGCGCCGCTCGAGGCGATCCCCACGGCGAGTCCTCGCCGGCGCACGAACCACTTCACCACGGTGGCGTTGCAGGGGACATAGGCGGTGCCCATCCCCATCGCCGCCACCACCCCGTAGAGGAGGTACGGTTCCCACAACCGGCTCACCACCGCCATGCCGGCCAGCGCGAAGCCGAGGAAGCAGCCGCCGGCGGCGATGACGCGCCGGGGGCCCCAGAGATCGGTGAGGCGGCCGGCCGGGAAGCCGAACACGCAGTACGCGAACGCGTAGAGCGAGAAGGCCCCGGCCAGGCCGGCCCGACTCCAGTGAAACTCGTCGAGCAGCGCGGCGAAGAACACCCCGAACGCGTACTGAGCGCCATAGGCCACGAACAGCACGACGAAGGCGCCGGCGACGACGACCCACCCGTAGAAGAGCTGGGCCACGCTCAGGCGCGGCCGTTCTTGCCGTTGAGCTTCGGCAGGACCTCGGCGAGGAACTTGCCCGTGTAGGATGCGGGCGTCTGGGCGACCGCCTCCGGCGTTCCCTCGGCGACGATCTCGCCACCCTCGTCGCCGCCTTCGGGACCGAGGTCGACCACCCAGTCGGCCGACTTGATGACGTCGAGATGATGCTCCACCACCAGCACCGTGTTGCCGGCGTCGACCAGGCGTCCGAGCACGCCGAGCAGCCGCTTGACGTCGTCGAGGTGCAGGCCCGTGGTCGGTTCGTCGAGGACGTACAACATATCGCTCGTGGCCCGCGTCCCCAGCTCGGCGGCGATCTTGAGCCGTTGAGCCTCGCCACCGGAGAGCGTCGTGGCCGGCTGCCCCAGCCGGAGGTAGCCCAGGCCGACCTCGCCCAACACGCGCAGGCGACGGGCCAGCGCCGGCTGGGCGGTGAAGAACTCGACCGCCTCGTCGACGGTCATCTCCAGCACCTGGCTCACGTTCCGGCCGTGGTAGCGGACGCTCAGCACCTCGGACCGGTAGCGCCGGCCCTCGCACTCCTGGCAGGTGACGTAGACATTCTCGAAGAAGTACATCTCGAGCTTTTCGAAGCCGTCGCCCTGGCACTTCTCGCAGCGCCCGCCGGGCACGTTGAAGGAGAAGGCGCCGGCCTCGAGGCCCAGCGCCTTGGCCCGCGCTTGCGTCGCGTAGAGCTTGCGGATCTCGTCGAAGGCTTTCACGTAGGTGATCGGATTGGAGCGCGGCGTGCGCCCGATGGGCTCCTGGTCGATGAGACGGACGCCCTTGAGGTACTCCAAGCCCGTGAGGCTCTCGTGGGCGCCTGGGGAAGCAAAGTCCGTCTTGAAGGCCCGGGCGACGGCCCGGTAGAGCGTGTCGTGGACGAGCGTGGACTTGCCGGAGCCGGACACACCGCTGACCACGGTCAGCGTGCCCAGAGGCACGCGCAGGGTCACGTTTTTGAGGTTGTGCTCGCGGGCGCCGATCAACACGAGATGGCGTCGGGCCGGCCGGCGAATCAGCGGCACCGGGATCGTTTCACGCCCGGTGAGGTAGCGCGCGGTGAGCGAGTGGGTGGCCTTGAGGAACTCCGTCCGGGGGCCGCTGAACACCACCTCGCCCCCGCGCTCGCCTGAGCCGGGCCCCAGCTCGACGAGGTGGTCGGCCGCGTCCATGAATGCTCGGTCGTGCTCCACCACGATCACCGTGTTGCCGGCCTGGGCCAGCTCCCGGCAGAGCTCGGTCAGCCGGGCGGTGTCCCGGACGTGCAGGCCGATGGACGGCTCGTCCAGGACGTACAGCGTGCCCACGAGCTGCGAGCCGAGCTGGTTGGCCAGGTTGATCCGTTGCGCCTCGCCGCCGGCCAGCGTCCGGGTCTGGCGCGCCAGGGTGAGGTAGCCGAGCCCGACCCGGAGCAGGAACGTGAGCTTCGCGGTGAGCTGCTTCAAGATCTCACGAGCCACGTTGGTCTCCCAGGCCGAGAGGCGCAGCCCGGCCAGCACGCGGGCCGCTTGCTCGATGGTGAGCCCGGTGAAGTCGGCGATGGTGAGACCGGCGACCCGCACGGCGAGCGCCACCGGCTTGAGGCGGGCGCCGCGACAGCTGGGGCAGGGTGACTGGCTCCGATAACGCGAGAGGAAGACGCGCACGTGAAGCTTGTAGCGGTAGGACTCGACCTCTTCGAAGAACCCCTGGATGCCGGGGAAGCGGCCGTCGCCTTCGTAGACGAGGCGGCGCTCGGCGGCGGTGAGCGCGCCATAGGGTTTGCTGATGTCCAGCCGTAGGCGGGGGGCGGCCTTGAGGAGGCGACGCTGGTACGAGCGCCCCGAGGGATAGGTCCACGGCTCGACGGCGCCGTCGGCCAAGCTGCGGGTCGGGTCGGGTACCACCAGCGTCTCGTCGTACTTCAGGACGTTGCCGAAGCCCTTGCACTCCGGGCAGGCCCCGAGCGGATGGTTGAACGAGAAGAGGAGCGGCTGCGCGCGCTCCAGGGCCAGGCTGCAGCGCGGGCACGTGAGGTCCTCGGCGAAGGCGAGCCGGCCGTGGCCGACGACGTCCACTTCCAGGCGCCCGCTGCCCTCGCGCAGGGCCGTCTCGACGGACTCGGTGAGGCGACGCCGCTGAGCTGGCTCCAGTGTCACGCGGTCGAGGACGACCACCACCTCGCGCGTCGTCTCCAGACCGCTCGGGGGCGGGGCGGAGAGATCCAGGACCTCATCGCCGACACGGATCCGCGCGAAGCCCCGCCGGGTGAGGGCGGCCCACACTTCGGTCGGGGCGACGCCGGCCGGCAGCGGCAGGCGGAAGCCGACGAGCGCGCGGGCCCCCGCGGGCTGGGTCAGGAGCGCGTCGACGATCGACTCGGGGGCATGCGACGCGGCTTCCACGCCGCAGGCTGGGCAGTGCACCCGGCCGATCTTGGCGTAGAGCAGCCGGAGATAGTCGTAGACCTCGGTGGCGGTGCCCACCGTGGAGCGCGCCGTGCGAACCGGGTTCTTCTGCTCGAGCGCGACGGCCGGACGGATCTGCTCGATACGGTCCACGTCGGGACGGTCCACCCGATCGAGGAACATTCGCGCGTAGGTGCTGAGAGATTCGATGTACCGCCACTGGCCCTCGGCGAAGATCGTGTCGAAGGCCAGCGAGGACTTGCCGGAACCACTGACGCCGGTGACCACGGTGAGCCGGTCGTGGGGGATCTCTAGCGTGATGTTTTTCAGATTGTTCTGGCGGGCTCCCTCGATCCGGAGTCCCAGGGGACGCGGCGTCCGGCGGGTCATCCTGAGGTCGATATGTTACCGGAACCAGCAGCGCCGCGCATCTCGTCACTGGCGTTTCGCGGCGTGCCGGGGTTTGCCGGTCTGCCGAACCCGGGATGCTATGATGACGCCACATGCACGCTCGCATCCACGTGCTGGTGGTGGACGATGATCCCGAGGTGCGCGCCCTCCTGAACCGTGTGCTCACCAAGAGCGGTTTCGTCATCGGCGAAGCGGTGTCCGGCTCCGAGGGCATGGCCATGCTGGGCAAGCAAGAGTTCGACGTGGCCCTCGTCGACGTGAAGCTCCCCGACGCCTCGGGCCTGGATATCCTGCGCTGGGCCCGGGAGGCCGAGACCGACACCGAGTTCATCGTGCTCACCGGCAACGCGGACGTGGAAACGGCCGTGGAGGCGATGCGGCTCGGCGCCTACGATTTCCTGGGCAAGCCGTGGCGCAACGCCGAGCTGGTGGAGGTCATCGGCAAAGCGGCCGAGAAGAAGACGCTGCGCCGGGAGAACTCCGCGCTGAAGGAGGTCATGACCCGGCGCGACGGGCTGCCCCAGATCGTGGGAGCGACGTCGGAGATCCAGGAGCTGCTGTCCATCATCGGGCGGGTGGCGCAAAGCGACAGCCCCATTCTCATCCTCGGCGAGAGCGGGACCGGCAAGGAGCTGGTGGCCAGGACCATCCACCTCCAGAGCCGCCGGGCGGGCCGGCCCTTCGTGTCGATCAACTGCGGCGCCTTCCCCGACACCCTGCTGGAGACGGAGCTGTTCGGCCACAAGCGGGGCGCGTTCAGCGGCGCCGTCGCCTCCCGGGTGGGTCTCTTCGAGGCGGCCGACGGCGGGACGCTGTTCCTGGATGAGATCGGTGAGATGTCGCCGGCGATGCAGGTGCGCCTGCTTCGCGTGCTGGATTCCGGCGAGGTCCGTCGCGTGGGCGAGGAGCGGGCCTTCCACGTCGACGTACGCATCCTCGCCGCCACCAACAAGGACCTGAGCCGCGAAGCGACCGAAAGCCGCTTCCGGTGGGACCTCTATTATCGGGTGAGCACCATCAGCGTGCCCGTACCGCCGCTCCGCCAGCGCCGGGCCGACATCCCGCTTCTGGTCCAGCACTTCGCCGGCGCCAACACCCGGGGCGGGCGCGCGTTGCGCTTCGCGCCGGAAGCCCTCGAGCGGCTCATGACCTACCCGTGGCCCGGCAACATCCGTGAGCTCCGGAACTTGATTGAGCGCCTGCTGATCCTCCACGAGACGGACGAGGTGCGCGCCGGCGACCTGCCCGCCGAACTGGGTGTGCCGGCGCGGGTCGCGGCGGAGCCGAACGAGACGGCCCTCGTCACGCTCCAGGAGATGGAGCGCCGACACGTCGACCGGGTGCTCAAAGCGACGGGCTGGAACAAGGCGCAAGCCGCCCGCGTGCTCGACGTCGACATCAAGACGTTGAACAAGAAGATCCGCGACTTCAGCCTGGTCCGGTCTGCCTAAACGGCACGGAGAAACTCCCTCCCCCAGGGATACTCTCCTTTAGAGACGATAGTTTACCTTCCTGCAACCGTCGCAAAATCCCCGAGTTAGCGAGCGCTGGGTGTGGCACTTCTGTTGCCTAGGAACTTCATCAGCTATGAACGTGACCGACGCGAATTCGCTCCAGACGCAACTCGATTTGCCGCGTCAGACGCTCAAGCCCCGCGCCTCGGGCCTTGCCCTCTGGCGGCCCGACATCGTACTCGCGAAGCGGGGCGCCCTCGACGCTGCGCACCGGGTGGTGCTCGCCGAGCCCGCCCTGCGCCCCGAGGCGGTCCGCGCCCACATCGACGCCACGCGCTCGGTGCTGGCCTCGATCGCCGAGGCCCGCCACGCGCTGGGAGACCACGCCGCGGCCGTGGAAGCCGGGGTGCAGGCTGGCGCATCGGAGCGGGAGCGAGTGGCCGCCGTGGTCGAGGCGTACCGGATCCAGGGAGCGCTCGACGAGGTGCTGCAACGCACGCTGCGGCGGGCGGGCGCGCTCCTCGACGAGCAGGGGCTGCGATGAACGTCTACTATCTGCCGACGCGGATCCCCAGCGGGCCCGAGCCCATCGTTTCCGAGTGGCCCAGTTTCCCCACGCGCCTGCGCAACGCATGGTGGCGGGTGCGGCTGGCCATGGTCGAGGTCCGCGGCATTCTCCGGTCGCGGCCGCGCTACATGGGAGGCGTCCTCGCCTACGAGCCCCTGGCCGAAGACGAGCCGCTCGTCCCGACGCGGCGCCCGTCCCGGCCGGCCACCGTCATCGAACTCGAGGCGGCTCGCCGTCGCCTGCGGCGGGACAGCCAATCTTGAGCCCGGTCATGAGCCGCCCGCGGGTCCTGGTCGTCGAAGACGAGGTCGAGGTGCAGAACGTCGTCGGCGAGGTGCTCGCCGAAGAGGGCTACGACGTGGACGCCGTGGGCACCGGTGAAGCCGCCCTGGAGGCCGTCGCCCTCCGCCCCTATGACGTCGTCATCTCCGATCTCCGCCTGCCCGGCGTGGGCGGGCAGACCCTGGTGAAGGAGATCATCCATCGCTGGCCGCGTCTGGCCAAGCGCATCATCCTCCTCACCGGCGAACCAGGCGAGGCGCGTGACTCGCTCCCGGTCATCCACAAGCCCTTTCAGCTCACCGACATCGTCGAGGCCGTCGAGGCCCGCATCTCCGCCGCCTGAACCTTCCGCCCGGAGGCCGGCCCACCGGTTGACAGCCGCCCCGTCCGGCCGTTAGAATCCGTCGGCCGCTTTTGAGAATCATTCCTAAGTGAGAATGACTCCGAACACGTCGCGGTGGAGCTCTGGCCGGGTCGGCGATGCGCTGCGGGCCCGGGGCTTACGCCTCACCGCGCCCCGGCGGGTCATCCTCGAGGTGGTGCGGGCCACCGATCGGCACCCCTCGGCCCCCGTCGTGTACCGGCGGGTCCGCCGTCGGCTGCCGGGCGTGAGCCTGGCCACGGTCTACCGCAACCTCAGGATGCTGGCCGCTGAGGGCGTCCTGGCTGAGCGCGCTGATGCGGCCGGCTTGCGGTTCGACGGCAACACCGCGCCCCACGATCACTTCACCTGCGTGGCCTGCGGGCGCATCTACGATGTGCCACCGCAGGCGAAGGCGGAGGTGCGTCGGGCCGTGAGCGGCCACCCGGGCTTCGAGGTGCTGGACCACCGCATCGAGTTTTACGGCCGCTGCCCCCGGTGCCGGGGGCGCCGCCGCCCATCACCGACCAAGGAGGGATCATGGCGGGCAAGAACCTCAAGGGTAGCAGGAGCTTCGAGAACCTGAAGGAGGCGTTCGCCGGCGAGTCACAGGCCAATCGGCGGTATCTCTACTTCGCGCGAGTGGCCGACATCGAGGGGTATCCCGACATCGCCGGGCTCTTCAAGGACACCGCGGACGCCGAGACGGGGCACGCCTTCGGCCACCTCGACTTCCTGAAGGACGTCGGGGATCCGGTCACCGGCGTTCCCTTCGGCAAGACGGAGTTGAATCTGAACTCGGCCGTCGAGGGCGAGACCTACGAGTACACGCAGATGTACCCGGGGATGGCCAAGACGGCGCGCGAGGAGGGCTACGCAGAGCTGGCGGAGTGGTTCGAGACGCTGGCCAAGGCTGAGAAGTCGCATGCCGGGCGGTTCAACAAGGGGTTGAAGCAAGTCGCCGGCAAGGAGCCGGCGGAGGCGATCTAGCCGGCGGCGGGATCGCCGACGGGCGGGAGGGCGCTGCTCGACCACGCAGTCGGCGGCCGTCAGGCCGGCTGCGGCTGGGCTCCACCTCACGCGAACCGGCCGGGCTGTGGGCGGCGGAACGGGTCTCGTCAGCGCCCTCCCGCCCGTCGGCGATCCCGATGCCGGCTGAGCGCCAAGCCGGCGCCGGCCGGCGCCGCGCGCCTAACCTATCATGAGCAAGCTCGACATCCGGTCGGCGGAGTTCTGGCAGCTCGACAAGGTCGACAGCGAGCTGCGTCGCGTTGCCGATATCTGCAGCGGCTGCCGGCGCTGCCTGCCGCTCTGTCCATCGTTCCGAGTGCTCTTCGACCGGCTGGACGTAGATGCGGTGGACGGCGACGTCGAGAAGTTGCCGGCCGCCGACCTGAAGGAAGTCGTCGACCTCTGCTACCAGTGCAAGCTCTGCTTCAACCACTGCCCGTACACACCGCCGCACCGCTGGGAGGTGGACTTCCCGCGGCTCATGCTCCGGGCGCGAGCGGCGGAGGCATGCGCGGGGGGCGTCGCTCGCGAGGACCGGCTGTTGGGCAATACCGGGTTGGTGGGCCGGCTGGGAAGCCTCGCCGCGCCCCTGAGCAACTGGCTGAACGCGTGGAGCGTCCACCGGATCTTTCTCCAGGCGGTGGCCGGTGTGCACAAGGATCGCAACCTTCCGCGCTTCCACCGCCAGACCTTCAGCCGCTGGTTCAGATCGCGTCGCCGCGCGGCCGCCGCGACCGGAGCCCCGGGCCCGGCCGCTCGGCGAGTCGCCCTGTTCGCCACCTGCCCGGTGGAGTACAACGACCCCGCCGTCGGCCGGGCTGCCGTCCGCGTCCTGGAGCGAAACCATGTCGACGTCAGCCTGCCGCCCCAGCGCTGCTGCGGCATGCCCTACCTCGACGGTGGCGCCATGGACGAAGCGCGCGCGCTCATCCGCGACAACGTGCGGACGCTGGCCGCCGCCGTGCGCGACGGACGCGACGTGGTCGTGCCCGGCCCGACCTGCAGCTACATGCTCAAGCAGGAGTACCCCTGGCTCGATGGCTCGGAGGACGCCAGGCTCGTCGCCTCGCACACCCGCGACCTCTTCGAGTACCTGGCCCAGCTCGCCGCCGAGGGACGCCTGGACACCCGCTTTACGCGTCCGGTCGGGCCGATCGCCTATCACGTGCCCTGCCACCTGCGCGCCCAGAACATCGGCACCAAGTCGGCCGATGTCCTGCGCCGCATCCCCGGCGCCGAGGTGACCGTGATCGAGCGCTGCTCAGCGGTGGACGGCACGTGGGGGCTCAAGCGAAAGTACTACGAGCTGTCACTGAAGCTGGCCAAGCCGCTCTTCGACGCCGTGGAGGCCAGCGGGGCTCCAACGTGTGCCACCGACTGCCCGCTGGCCGCGCTCCAGATCGCGCAGGGGACGGGCCGGGCGCCGCGGCATCCGATCCAGGTCCTGGCCGAGGCCTACGGGATCGACGAGCCGTGAGGCCCATCACCGTCGCCGAGGTCCTCAACCTCTACGAGTACGAGAAGGTCCGCGAGGAGCGCCGCCGGCGCATCATCGACTTGAAGGCCGTCCGCCGGGTCGGCGTCGGGCGTCATCTCTCGTTCGTGTTCGAGAACCGGGACACGGTCTGGTTCCAGATCCAGGAGATGTGTCGGGCCGAGCGCATCGTCGACGAGGCCCGGATCGCCGACGAACTGGAAGTCTACAACTCTCTGCTGCCCGACCTCGGCGAGCTGTCGGCGACGATGCTGATCGAGATTCCCGACGCCCAGCGGATCAAGCCGGTGCTGGACTCGCTCCTCGGGATCGACAGCGGTGACTGCGTCCGCCTCGACGTGGGGCCTCATGCCGTCCCGGGGATCTTCGAGGCCGGCCACTCCGACGAAGAGCGCGGCAAGCTGAGCGCCGTGCACTTCGTGCGCTTTCCCTTGTCCCCGCCCGCCCGGCGGCTCTTCGACCAGGCTGAGGTGGCGATCGTCATCGACCATCCCAACGAACGTGCGCGCACCGTGCTCTCGGAGGTCACCCGGCGCAGCCTCGCCGCCGACCTGCGCGCTCTGTGAGGATCCTGCTGGCGATGAGCGCGGTGGCCCTGCTCCTGGGCGGCTGCTCGGAGCAGACGGCCAGCCCTGAAGCCGAGCGCGGCCGGCGGGTGTATCTGGCCCAGTGCACAGCCTGCCACGCGACCGATCCCGCGCAGCCGGGCCCGGTGGGGCCTCCGGTGAAGGGCTCGTCACGCGCGTTGCTGGAGGCCAAGATCCTGCACGGCACCTATCCGCCCGGGTACACACCGAAGCGGCCGACCTCCGTGATGCCGCCGCAGCCGGCGGTGGCGAACGACATTCCCGCGCTCGCCGAGTACCTCCGATGAACGCCCCACGGCCCGGCACGCGCGCGCCGGGCCGTGGGTGGACGAGTCAGATGGTCAGGTCAGAAGATCGTCTCGAGCCCGAAGTAAAGGATGGCGGCCAGGATGAAGCCGGCCCAGAACGTCTGGCTCAGGGAGCCGAGCATCTTCTTCGTCGGGCCGGTCGTGCCCATCAGCGCGTTGATCTCGGCGGCGGTCATGACCACGGCCAAGAGGATCAAGGCGCCGATCTTCTGCCCGGCGGAGGTCGGGTCGGCCATGCCGAGGTGCGCGGCGGCGCCCATGAAGAACAGCATGGGGATGGAGAGCATGGTGTTGGTCCGCGAGGCGAAGCCGGAGCGCTGGCCGCGGGCGGCCGCCTCGGTTATGGCTTGGCCCCCTTTGGACACCTGCCGGGCCGAGGCGATGACCACCTGTTGGGCGGGCCAGATGATGAACCAGACGTTGAACCACATCAGGCTGCCCAGCAGGCCGCCGAAGAGGATCTTCCAGCCGTAGGCGGTGGCCAGGAACTCCCGGACCCCTCCGTAGCGGGCGAACATCACGTGCAGGAGGTAGAGCCAGCCGGTGAGGAACGTGATCATCGCGGCCCACCGGAACCACCACAGCGCGCGCTCGACGAGGCCCCCCGCGATCATGCCGCTGCGCACCGGCGGCTCGGCCGAGGCGAAGAAGGGGGTCTGCACGAAGTTGAAGTAGTAGAGTATCCCGATCCAGGTGATGCCGGCGAGGAAGTGAAACCACCGCAAGAAGAACAGCCAACCATCTCCACTGAACAGCGCCATGGCCGTGGCCCCTCCTAGTGGCGTGCTGGACTACTTCTCGTCTTCCTCCTCTGCCTCCTCCTCCTCATCGATCTCGTCCTCGTCCTCCGTCAGCTCCTCGTCTTCGTCGAACTCGTCCTCCTCGAACTCGTCGTCGAACTCATCGTCCTCGAGCTCGTCCTCCTCGGGCTCGTTGCCGTCCTCGGCCTCCTCGCGCTCTTGCTCCCCGAGCTTCTCTTCCTCGTCGTCCTGGCCCTGCGGGTGGCGAAGCTCGGCGGCCGGACCGTGCCAGGGGTGTATCCGGAACTGCATGTGAAGGTTCCTCCGAGCCGGTGCCCGGCTTGACTTGAGTAGCTGGAGTCGCTACCGTTGGCGAGCGGGATTATAACAAAACGCTTTCGCTGTCCAGTCGATTTCGGCGGTGTAGCTCAGCGGCAGAGCAGGGGTCTCATAAGCCCCGTGTCGGAGGTTCAATTCCTCCCACCGCCACCAGATCAATCCGCGGCGGCCGGAGACGTGTGGTGGAGCGTCGACGATGCGGTTAGCGAGTCGGGGCGCGCCGCGGCCGCGTCAGATCGACCAGCACGATCGCCCAGCCCAGCGCGCGAAGAAGATTGTCCACGTCGAAGCGGCCGCGGCGGTCGCCCTGACGCCGCTCAGGACCCATCGACGCGCCCTGCTGGCGCCGCTCGGCCACCCGCCGGTCGAGCATGACCTGCACCGTTTCATTTCCGGCGAAGGCCCGGCGAGCGTACTCGTAGAGCTTGGTCCGATTGCGGGCCACGATGAGCAGCTGACGGGCGACGCGGCGCTCCTGGTCCCGTCGCTTGGGCCCCTCCTTGCCCCCGCCGCTCTGGAGAAGCCGGCGAAGCGGGTCGGAGGGGGTGAGGTCGATGAACCGCGCGAGCGCCGTCCAGGTGGCGCTCCCGCAGGCCGGGCAGCGTGTGGAACCGATCTCGAAGCATTCGTCGCAGTCCAGGCAGAGCGCGAGGCGTCGGAGCGGCAGGTGCGTCGGCGGAGGGGCTTTTCCGGTGCGAGTGATCATATTCGTTCGATTCTCTGGCTATGGGCCCGGCGCACCCCTGCGAAGGGGGTGCCAAGCGTGAAGAGAGAACGTTTCCCGCACTGTTGGAGGCCCGCCGGCCGCGCGGGGCGGTTCGAAAGGCGCGCGATGGCACCCACCGTACGGACGGCGCGCCAAATTGGCTCGCCCGGCGCGTCGGGGCCGGCGGCGCTGATGACTTACCGGGCGCCCGGGGCGCAGGCCGCTAGGGCTTGGAACTCTGCTACACTTTTCGCTCGTGAGCGCCGACGAGATCCTCGTTCAGCACGACGGTCCCATCGCGACGGTCATCTTCAACCGGCCCCGGCGTCGCAATGCCATCAGCCTCGGCATGTGGGCCGAGATCGCGCGGGTCACCGACGGCCTCAGTAAGGACGACGCCGTTCGGGCCATCGTGTACCGGGGTGCCGGCACCCAGGCCTTCGCGTCGGGAGCGGACATCTCCGAGTTCGAGGAGAACCGTAAGGACACCGCCACGGCGTTGCGCTACAACGCACAGACCAGCGCCGCCTACACCGCCCTCCGCGGATGCCCCAAACCGACCGTGGCCATGATCTACGGCTTCTGCATGGGCGGGGCGATGGCCGTCGCCATGGCCTGCGACCTCCGCTTCGCGGCCGAAGGCGCGAAGTTCGGGATTCCGGCGGCGCGCCTCAGCATCATCTACGGGGCCGACGCCGTCGGGCAGCTCGTCGACCTGGTGGGGCCGGCCTTCGCCAAGGACATCCTCTATTCGGCGCGGACGGTGACCGACCGCGAGGCGCTGGCCATGGGATTCGTCCAGCGCCTGCTCCCGGGGGATCAGCTGGAGCGGTACACCTACGAGTATCTGCAATCGATCGCCGACAACGCGCCGCTGTCCGTGCGTGGCGCCAAGGTGACCGTGGAGGCTTACCTGGCCGGGATGACGACGGAGCACCGCGAGCGCCTGCGCCAGCTGCAGCTCGACGCCTTCGAAAGCCAAGACTACAAGGAGGGCACGCGGGCCTTCCTGGAGAAGCGTTCCCCGAAGTTCCAGGGGCGGTAGTGCGGCTGGCCTTCCTGAGTTCGACCCCGGCCAACACCACCGAAGGCAGCGGGACGTTCGTGGCCATCGACGGGCTGCAGCGAGGCCTGGCCGCCCGCGGTCACGAGGCGACGCTGTGGCCGCTGCGCCTGCGCACGCGCTTTCACACGCTGGACCGTTGGATCTACAACGCGCAGCTCACCGTGACGCCTCCCGCCGCCGACGTGGTGGTGGGCATCGACCTTGACGGTTTCCTGTGGGCGCGCCGGCGGCAGCGACCCCCGTTCGTGGTCGCCCTCAAGGGGGTCATCGCCGACGAGCTGCGCAACGAGCGGGGCTGGGTCAGGATGCTGCTCGGCGTGCAGGCGCGGTGGGAGCGCGCCAATTGCGAACGCGCCGACCGGGTCATCGTGTCCAGCCGCTACTCGGCCGACATGGCCGCCGAGGCCTACGCGGTCCCCCGAGAAAAGATGGCCGTGGTGCCCGAGCCTATCGACCTCGCCGGCTGGCGGCGCCGCCTCGCCCAGGTGGACCCGGCACCCGCGGCCCGGCCCATCGTGCTGTCGGTGGCGCGCCTGTACCCGCGAAAGCGGATGGAGGATCTGCTGGAGGCGGCGGCCCTGCTCCGCCCGCGAATCCCGCGCCTTCAGGTACGCATCGTAGGGGGCGGACCGGAGTTCGCGCGCCTGCGGCAGCGGCATGCCCGGCTCGGCCTGGGCGAGACGGCGGTCTTCCTGGGCGAGCTTCCGCGCTCGACCCTGGCCGTAGAATATAGGCGGGCGCATTGCTTCTGCCTGCCGAGCGTGCAGGAGGGCTTCGGCATCGTCTTCGCCGAGGCCATGGCGTCCGGGCTCCCCGTCGTCGCCTGTCGTGCCGCGGCGGTTCCCGAGGTCGTGATCGACGGCCGCACCGGACTTCTGGTCGGCCCGCGCAGCCCGGAGGAGCTGGCCGGGGCGCTGGAGACGCTGCTCAGAGACGAACGGATGCGCAAGGATCTGGGGGAGGAGGGCATGCGGCGGGTGGAGGCGTTCGATCTCGATCGCGTGGCCGGCCGCTTCCTGGAGGCGATACCCGCGTGAGTGGCCCGGCGTACAGCACGCGGCGGTTCACGTTCGCAGCCGGACATCGCTACTGGGTGGAGGAGTGGTCGGCGGCGGAGAACGGGCGGATCTTCGGCCGGCTCACGGTCCCCCACGGTCATAACTACACCCTCGACGTGACCATCGCCGGGTCCATCGACGAGCGCAGCGGGATGGTGATCGACCTCTCTGAGCTGAAACGCATCGTGAGCGAGACGGTCGTCGAGCGCTTCGATCACGCCGACCTGAACGCCGATCCGCTGTTCCTCACCCAGGTACCGACAACGGAGAACCTGGCCATCGCGATCTGGGAGCTCCTGGCGCCCAAGCTCGGTCCCGACCGGCTCCAGCGGGTGCGAGTGTGGGAGGATCCGACGCTGTATGTCGACTACTACGGCCCCTAGCGGCCTCGCGCTGACCCGCGTCTATCACTTCAGCGCCGGGCACCGGCTGGCCAATCCCGCCCTGTCCGACGAGGAAAACGCGCGTCTGTACGACGCCTGCGCCCGCCCGCACGGCCACAATTACTACGTAGAGGTCACGGTGGCCGGCGCCGTTGATCCCCGCACGGGGATGCTGATCGACGTGGGACGCGTCGACGAGGTGGTCCAGCAGGCGGTGCTGGGCCGGGTCGATCACCGAACGCTGGAGTCGGTGCCGGAGCTGGCCGGCGTCATCACGACCGGCGAGAGCCTGGCTCGCGCGTTCTGGCGGATCCTGGCGCCGGCGCTGCCGCCGGGCGTGCTCCGCCGCGTCGCCGTGGTGGAGACGGCGAAGAACCGATTCGCATACGAGGAGGGGTCATGAGCGGTGAGGGCATCGCCCGGCTGGTGGCCCAGCTCCTCAAAGAGCTGGGGGAGGACGCCTACCGGGAAGGCCTCGAGCGCACGCCGGAGCGGGTGGAAAAGGCGCTCCGCTTCCTGACCTCCGGCTACAAGATGAAGGTCGAGAGCATCCTCAACGACGCTCTGTTCATCGAAGAGTACGATGAGATGGTCGTCGTGAAGGACATCGACTTCGCCTCCCTGTGTGAGCACCACTTGATCCCATTTTTTGGCAAGGCCCACATCGCCTACATGCCGCACAAGCGAATCGTGGGACTGTCCAAGATTCCGCGCCTGGTGGAGATGTACAGCCGTCGGCTGCAGGTGCAGGAGCGGCTCACCACTCAGATTGCCAGCACCCTCAACGAGGTGCTGCAGCCGCGGGGGGTGGCGGTGGTGATGGAGGCCATCCACCTCTGCATGGTGATGCGCGGCGTGGAGAAGCAGAACTCGAAGGCCGTCACCTCGGCGATGCTGGGTGCCTTCCGCGACCGACCGGAAACACGCGCGGAGTTCATGGAGCTGATCAAGGCCGGCGCCCGGGGGCCGCAGATTTGAGCGCGCTTCCCCCGGGGGCCCTGAACGGCCAGGTGGCCCTCGTCACCGGCGCCGGGCGGGGCATCGGACGGGCCGTGAGCCGCGCTCTGGCCCGAGAAGGCGCGGCCGTCGTGCTCGCCGCACGGACGCGGGCCGAGCTGGCCGCGGTGGCGGCGGAGATCCGTGAGGCGGACGGCCGCGCTCTGGCCATCCCCACCGACGTCACCCAGGACGCCGCGGTGGAGGCGCTCGTCGAGCAGACCCTCGGGGAGTTGGGGCGCCTGGACATCCTCGTCACGGCGGCCGGCGTCGCCTCGTTCGGCCCGGTCAGTGGAGCCAAGCCCACGGACTGGGACGCGATGCTGGCGGTGAATTTGAGATCGGTCATGGTCTGCTGCCGGGCCGCGCTGGGCCCCATGGTGAGGCAGCGGCGCGGCACCATCGTCAACATCGCGTCGGTGGCGGCGGCGCGGCCTATTGCCGGGGCGGCGGCCTACAGCGCGACCAAAGCCGGGGTGGTGGGATGGAGTCGAGTCCTGGCCGAAGAGGTGCGGAGCGACGGTATCCGGGTGGGTGTCCTGCTGCCCGGCGCCGTCGACACGGCGCTCTGGGACGCCGTCCCCAACGCGCCGGACCGCAGCCGCATGCTGACGCCCGAGGACGTGGCTCGAGCGGCGCTGCTCATGGTGACGCTGCCGCCGGGCGCGGCGCTCGAGGAGCTCGCGCTGCTGCCCGCCGGTGGGATCCTGTGATACCATCTGAAGAGTTCACGTCGCCGCATCGCACCGCGAGCGGCGGCCGCGCATGGGAGGGAATCGCATGGTCACGCTGACAGAAACGGCCGCCAAGAAAGTCGCCGACCTGCGCCTGGAGGAAGGCAAGCCCGAGTGGGGGCTGCGCATCCGCCTGGTGGGTGGCGGCTGCTCCGGCATGTCGTACGAGCTGGGGTGGGAGGATCAGGCAGCCGAAGAGGATACCGTCGTGGAGGCGGGCGGCATCAAGGTCTACGTCGATCGGCACAGCGCTCCGTACCTCGAAGGGAGCGAGATCGACTACGTCGACAACAACATGATGGGGGCCGGCTTCGCCATTAAGAACCCCAAGGTGAAGTCGAGCTGCGGCTGCGGCCAGTCCCACCGCTTCTGATCCCGTCGTTCCCGCCGTGAAGGTACGAGTTCATCTCTTCGCCCGGTACCGCGAGGCCACCGGGCGAGAGCGGCTTGAGTTGGACCTCCCCGACAACGTCACCGTCGAGACCGCGTGGTCCGCGGTCGTGGACCGTCATCCCGAACTGCGCCCGTACCGCCCCCATACCCTGTTCGCCGTCGGCCACGACTACGTCGCGCCCGAGCACCGCCTGAAGCCCGACGACGAGCTGTGCCTGTTTCCACCGGTGAGCGGAGGCAGCGCGTCGGAGGGGACCTCGACGGCAGATACCTATCGCGTGGTCGAGCACCCGCTGTCGGCGGACGCCATCGCCGCCCTCGTCGAGGATCCCGGCGCCGGCGGCTTCGTCATCTTCTCCGGCGTCGTGCGCAACGAGACCGGCGGGCGTGCCGTCAAGTTCCTCGAGTACGAGGCGTACGCGCCGATGGCCGAGGCCAAGATGCGCGAGATCGGCGCGACGGTGCGCGCCCGCTGGCCGCAGGTCAGGCGGGTGGCCATGCTCCACCGGGTCGGCCGGCTGGAGATCGGCGAAGCGAGCGTGCTCATCGCCGTCTCGGCTGCCCACCGGCGCCAGGCGTTCGAGGCCTGCCAGTACGCCATCGACACCCTCAAGCACACCGTGCCGGTGTGGAAGAAGGAGCACTTCGAGGACGGCGAGGTCTGGGTGGGCCTGCAGGGAGGCTGACCCCTGGACGCCGGTGTCCTCGACGTCGTCCGTCGTACCATTCGCCGCCACGCGATGCTCGCGGGCGGCGAAACGGTCTTGGTCGGTGTCTCGGGCGGCGCCGACTCCACGGCGCTGCTGTACCTGCTCGGCGCGCTGGCTCCGGAGTGGAGGCTGCGCCTTCACGCTCTGCACGTCGACCACCAGCTTCGCGAAGACTCCGACGCCGACGCCGAGGCCGCGCGGAACCTGGGGCGCCGGCTAGGGGTACCGATCGCCGTGGAGTCGGTGTCCGTGGAGCGCCGGGGATCGCTGGAGGCGGCCGCGCGGGCCGCCCGCTATGTCGCTCTCGAGCGCCACGCCCAGCGAATCGGCGCCGACCGCATCGCCGTGGGCCACACCGCCGACGACCAGGCCGAGACGGTGCTCATGCGAGTGCTGGAGGGGGCGGGACTGCGAGGCCTGGCCGGGATCCCGCCCGTGCGCGGGCGCATCATCCGTCCGCTCCTGGCCGTTCGTCGTCGGGCGCTCACCGTCATGCTGGAGCAGGCCGGGCTCACGTGGCACGAGGACCCGACGAACCGCGATCTGAAGTTCTTCCGTAACCGCCTCCGTCACGAGATCCTTCCCGTGCTGGCGGCCGGGCATGACGCCGATGTCGTCGGCGCCCTCACCCGGGTGGCGGCTCGGGCCCGTGACGCGATCGACGCGCTCGAGGCAGTGGCCGCGACGGAGCTGGACCGGCTGGCCAGAGACGATGGCGACGCGCTCACGCTGCCCCGGGACGAGCTCACCGCGCTGCCGCATCCGGTGGCCGCCGAGGTGCTGCGCCAGGCGGCGGCGCGTCTGGGCAGCCGCGCGCCACTCCGCGCGTGGGCGCACCGCGGCCTGGCTCGCATTCTGGCCTCGCCGGCGCCCCGGCGGGCCCTTCGGCTCGGCGGCGTGATCATCGAGGTGAGCGGTGCGCTCATGCGGCTCGAGCGCGCGCGCCCTCGCCCGCTGCCGGCGCGTTCCGTCACCGTCCCTGGCGCCGTGGCCCTCCCCGAGATCGGCCTGCTCTTCGAGGCGCGCCTGCTGCCGGCCGCGGGCTACGCGGTTCCTGCACAGCGGGATCGCGTGGCGTTCGATGCCGACCTCGTCGACGGCTTCCTGGTGGTCCGCAGGCGCCGGCGCGGTGATCGCTTCCACCCCTTCGGGGCGATCAGCGAGCGGCGACTCAAGACGTTCCTCATCGACGCGAAGGTTCCCCGCTGGGAGCGTGACCGCGTGCCGCTGGTGGACGTGGCCGACTCCATCATCTGGGTGGGCGGGCTCCGCCGGGGCGCGCAAGCGCCGATCACGGCACGCTCGCGGCGTATCCTCGAGCTGCACCTCAGGCCGCTGGTCAAGTGACGCCCGCGGCGGGTAGAATCCCGCCGCGGGATCGCATGCGTCACTTCATGGCGA
Source organism: Candidatus Rokuibacteriota bacterium (assembly GCA_050731755.1). GTDB lineage: Bacteria > Methylomirabilota > Methylomirabilia > Rokubacteriales > CSP1-6 > JBOHPP01. The sequence continues at coordinate 18,502 of JBOHPP010000181.1, forward strand.
ATCAAAACGGATACATCTTGACGAACCCTCGCATCATCGAGAACGCTCAGGACCTCGTCGTGCACCTCTCGAACTTCCGAGCGCTCGCCGCGAAGCCTCTCGGGTGCCCGAGGACAGTTCGGGTCCGGGTCCCCGAGCGTCCGAGCCACCCGTGAGTCCGACGACTGCGGGAGAGCCTGGCGGCGCCGTCCGGCGCGGGACGGTGCTGGTCGTCGACGACGAGGAGGGCGTGCGGGCCGCCGTGCGGGCCATCCTCGAGGGCACCTGTGACGTCCTGGAGGCCGAGGATGGCGCGCAGGCGCTGGAGCTGCTGCGCAGCCGCGAGATCGACCTGGTGATGCTCGACCAGCGCATGCCCGGCGAGCCCGGCATGGGGATCCTGCCCCGGGTGAAGGCGCTGGATCCCACCATCGTCGTCGTCCTGGCCACGGCCGTACGCGACGTGCGGATGGCGGTGGAAGCCATGCGGCTGGGCGCCTACGACTACCTCGTCAAGCCCTTCGACGTCGACGACATCATCCTCCTGGTGCGGCGGGCGCTGGAGAAGCGCGCCCTTGAGCGTGAGGTGTTGTGCCTCCGCTCGGCGCTGGCGCCGAGCGGCGTGGAGGCCGGGTTCGAGGGCATGGTGGGCCGCCATCCCGACATGATCAGGATCTACCAGCTCCTCACCCAGATCGCGGAGACGCCGGCGACGGTGCTCATCACCGGAGAGAGCGGCACCGGCAAAGAGCTGATCGCGCGCGCCGTCCATCGGCGAAGCCCGCGCCGGGATCAACCGTTCGTGGCCCTGAACGTGGCGGCCATCCCGGACACGCTGCTGGAGTCGGAGCTGTTCGGGCACGAGAAGGGCGCGTTCACCGGGGCTCACGCCCGCAAGCTGGGCAAGTTCGAGCTGGCCCACGGAGGCACCGTCTTCCTGGACGAGATCGGCTCCCTGCGGCTGGACCTGCAGACGCGGCTCTTGCGCGTGCTCCAGGAGCGAGAGGTGGAACGAATCGGCGGCACCCGCCCGGTGGCCGTGGATGTGCGGATCCTGGCCGCGACGAATGTGAACCTGCGCCAGGCCGTGAGAGACCGGGCGTTCCGCGAAGACCTCTTCTACCGTCTCAACGTGGTTCCTCTCCACGTCCCGCCGCTCCGGGAGCGCCGGGAAGATATCCCACTTCTGGTGGAGCACTTCGTGCGCAAAGTCGCACGGGAGTGTCGGCGCGAGATGCGCGGCGTGTCGGCGGGCGCGCTGGACGTGCTGACGCGATACGACTGGCCGGGCAACGTCCGCGAGCTGGAGAACGTGATCCACCGGGCGGTGGTGCTGGCCCGCGAGCCGGTGCTGCACCTGCAAGACATCCCGCTGGACGTCGCCCTGCCGGAGACGGGAGCGCGCCTGGCCGAAGATACGGGGCTCCCGCTGCGGGCCGCGTGCGAGCAGTTCGAGCGGCAGTACGTGCTGCGGGTCCTGGAGCGGGTGGGCTGGAACGTGAGCCGGGGCGCCCGGCTGCTCGGCGTGCACCGCAACACCATACTGGTGAAGCTGGCCGCCTGGGGCGTGCAGCGCCCGGGCAGCGCGGACGGCCGCAGCGTCTCGCTCTAGCGCGCGTGGGTCTTCACACGCACCGCTGCGGGCCACGGCGGCGACCGCTGGGAGTAGCCGTCTTCGAGGAGCCTGTCGGCATGCCGAAGAGCGCCACGGGCTTCGCCGGGGGCGCTCCGAGCGTTGGGGTATGAGGGGCCATGTCGGGGCCCCCCGTGTCGCTAATTCGGCCGGGACATGGGCTCGGGCGGGGGGATGATCCCGCGGGCCAGAGCATAGCGGATCAAATCGGCCTGGCTGTGAACGCCCAGCCGCTCCAGCACCCGGGCGCGGTGAACCTCGGCCGTGCGCACGCTGATCCCCAGACGCTCGGAGATGGCGAGGTTGCTGTGGCCTTCGGCCACCAGCTGCAGGATCTCCCGCTGCCGGCCCGTCAGCGAATCGTACGCGGTCGCCGGCAGGGCCTTCGCGCGATCCAGCCAACGCTTCAGCGGAATCCGGGAGAGCGGCCGGCTCAAGTAGTAGCCGCCACTCATGGCGACGCGTAGCGCGCGGGCCAGCTCCGCCGGATTCGCCTGCTTGGCCACGAAGGCGTTGGCCCCGTTGCGCAGTGCCTCCACCACATACGGTGGACTGGGGAAGCGGGACAGGACCACGATGCCGGCGGCCGGCGCGATCTGTCGAACGCGACGCGTCACTTCGAGCCCCCACAGGCCCGGGAGCGCGACGTCGAGCAGCACCAAGCTCGGCTTCAGGCGCTTGACGAGTGCGGTGACGCGAAGGCCGTCGCCGCTTTCACCGACCACCCGAAATTCCGTTTCGGTGTGCAGTAGACACCGCATTCCCGCCCGAACAAGGTGCTGGTCATCGGCCAACACCACACTCTTTGGCTGCGTGACCACCGAGTCACCTCGAAGTGCCCCCCGAAGACCTGGCACATCAGAATAGCAAGGAGCGTGCCGGCGGGGTCATGACTGTCGGAGACTGGTCATCTCAAGGGTCAGACCGCGTCGGTAACAGAGTCTGTGCTTCCGCGCGAAATCGGCGTCCCGCTCGACGAGCACGAGCACCGCTTGTTTGATCTCAGCATGGTGACGATTGAGTTTGGCGGCCAGGCAGACGCCGCAATACGCGAATGGTCTGCGGTCACGGAGCAGCTTGGCGATCGAGTCGGCCAAGTCCGCCATCGGCGGCCCGAGCTATGTTCACAGACTCCCGAACCGGCAGGTAGAGTCGCGGAGGTACGGGTCCCCGTCAATACGAAGAACTACTACAGGCCGGCGTCACCGGCGACGTGGTCCCCGTTAGAAGCGATAGCGCAGACCACCGGCGAAGGCGTTCGAGGCACGGCCGACGCCCTCGAACAGCCCGAAGACGCCGGAACGGTGATGCACGCGCGCCACCACGCCCCACCGAGGGGCGCCGGGAACGGCCAAGACGACTTCCAGCATGATGTAGTGCAGGAATCGAGCCGACCCGGTGTCCGGATTGTCGCGGGCTTCGACTTCCGGCGCCTCGGTCGCGTAGGACAGTCCGGACCCGAAGGCCACGCTGGTATCGATGTACGCGTCCCAGGGGAACGTGATCCAGCGAACGTTGATCGACGCGGCGAACTCGACGTGGTGCTGCCCGCCGAAGTGTTTCAGTCCCACCCCCTCCACTTCCCACCGGACGTGGGGAGGAGACTGTTCGAATTCTTTCAGGATGCCCAGCCCGGCAAAATAGGAGTCCTGGAGCTCCAGGCGGATCACGTCGCCGTTTCGACTGCCGCTGAGCTGGCCGCCATAGAGCGAGAGGTGCCACTCGTCGCCCCGGGCCGGCGGGGGGGCGAGGGCGAGCCATACGCCCGCGCTCACCAGGACGAAGGGTGCGCGGCGGCAGGCCAGAGACCAGAGTTCCACGAGTGCGCCGGACACGCGGGACCAAGGTCGGCTCGCTCCCATGTCTTTCGACTCTAGGGAGCACGGGCCAGGATCGGGAAAGTTTTTCGTCGACCGCCCGCTTCGCGAGAGGGCCGGGAATCGCCGCGAGCCCCACGAGTTGTTGGTATCGGCTCACGGCACCCCCATCCCTCGTCAGTCGCGATTTCCTGCGTACTTCCCAGGGGCGCCACCCAAGAATGAAAGCGTGCGAGTCTCAGAACTCCGGCGGCGCTGTGATGCTCCTCTGGTCTCGTGGCGCCGCCTCACGCGATGAACGACGGCGACGACTCGTTTCTCGTCATCGTTTCCCGGCGCGAACCCTGGCTCTTCGCCACGCTGACGAGGGTGTTCGAATCCAGCGACCGCGTGCACGTGATCCTGGACCGCCGCGCCGATGTACCGCCTCCGGCGGGCGGCGTCAGCGAGCGCCGCCAGCAGGACGTCAGCGTGTCGTTGCGCGAGCTGGGCTGGGCCGTCGTGCCCGGCCGTGCCGAAGCGCCGCCCGCATCGGCGGTATCCGGGAGCCAGGATGACGCCGTGATGGGCGGTCGGCCTTAGGTCGCGGAGGCCAGCGCGTACAGACCGAGCCAGAGCGTCAAGAGATCCTTGACGCCCCACCACACGCCTTCGTCAGCCCCTTCGACATGCCCCAGGGTGCCGAGCAGCGCGACGGTCGTCGGGCCCCGCCGCGCGGCCGCCAGCCGGAGGCTTTCGGTATAGGGCACCGCCCGATCTCCGCGGCCGTGGATGAGAAGAAGCCGGGCCGGGATGTCGGCGGCGACGTGCACCGGCGACAGCGCCTCGAGCAGGCGGCGCAGGTCGGCGGGTGGCGCAGCCAGAAACGCGGCGATCCGCGCGCGATCGCCCTCCTCGATGGCCCGCCGCGTCGGCTCGTCGACCAGGTCGGCGTTGGCGGCGACGAACATGCGCACGATCTCGGGATCATGATCGACGTGGCCTCGCACGTCGCCCCAGGCGAAATCGCCGGTGAGGAAGAACCGCAGCAGCTCATGGGCGGAGGCGTAGCCCCCGACGGTGACGACCATGGCCACCCGATGGCGGACCCGCGGGTCGGCGGCGGCGAGCAGCGCGGGCCCGGCGCCGATGCTCACCGCAATCACCGATACCGACCGCGCGTCGCGGGCGGCCTCGATCGCGGTGACCACGGGCTCGGCATCGCTCGGCCGTAGACGACCCTGCATCAACCCCGGCAGGCTCGGCACCAGCACGTCGAACCCGGCCCGGGCCAGCAGCCGGGCTGCGTGGCCCGCCCGGCGATCGTCTTTGCCCGCCGACGCGAAGCCATGGACGAGCACGAGCGGCACCGGCGTCCGCACCTGCCGGGCGGCGTAGCGGTCGGTGAGGACCGCACCGCGCAGGGGCTGGCGGCGCGGCTCGGCGGTGAGGCCCGTGAGCACGCTCAGCCGGCCGCCGCTGATGAACTCGGCGAGAAAGGCGCCGGCGAGAAGCCACCGCTGGGCGGCCAGGGCCACGGGGGTGACGAGGACGAGCGCGAGGAGGAGCGGGAGGAGCCGGGCTACTTCCGGTTGACGCACTTCACGAGACGCCACCCGTTGAACATGTTCACCCGCACCACCAGCTCGGGGACGAGGCCAACCTGCGTGAGCAGGGGCCGCAGCGGCAGGTTCGACTTCCAGCCGAGGCGCGTGCAGAGCGGCGCCACGAAATCTTCGAAGCGGCCGATGACCCGGCTACTGCTCCGAAAGTGATTCAGGAGGACGAGGATCCCGTCCGGCCGCAGCACGCGGCGCATCTCCCGGAGCACGGCCACCGGATCCGGCACGGCGGAAATCGTGTAGGTGGCCACCACCTTGTCGAACTCGTTCTCGGCGAAATCCATCGAGGTGGCGTCCATGACCTTGAGGGTGACGTTGGGCATCGTGAGCGTCTGCACGCGCTCCACCGCCTTGTCGAGCATCTCCTGGGAGATATCGATGCCGGTGAGGCGCACGGCTGGAGGGTACAGCGGCAGATTCAGACCGGTGCCGATGCCCACCTCCAGCACATGATCGTTGCGCTGGAGACCGAGATGTTTGATGGCCGCGGCCCGGCCGGGAGCGAAGATCCAGTCGAAGATAAAATCGTAGACGGGCGCGTACAGCTCGTACGCGCGTTGGACCTGCCTCTTTTCCAGCACCACGTCCACGCGGGGCTCCTCCAGCGCCTTGGATTCGAGGCCGGTCCCTTGCCAGGAAGTCAACCGCTCTGCATGTTACCCGTGGCCCGGCCGGTTGCACAAGAAGAATGTGAGATTCTGCGCGCGTCAGAGCAGGAAGCGAATGAGCAGCGTGGCCAGCCCCAAAAATGAAAAAAATCCAAAGACATCGGTGAAGGTGGTGATGATCACGCTCGATGCAATGGCCGGATCGATGCGGAACGCTCGGAGCGCAAAAGGTACCAGCGTTCCCGCCACCGCCGCCACCACCATATTGATGAGCAGCGCGAGACCGAGGATCGCCGAAAGCAGCAGCTGGCCCTTCCAGGCGTAGGCGATGACGGCGATCACCAGGCCGTTGACCGCTCCGGTCGTCAGCGCGAGCCAGACCTCCTTCTTGAGCACCCGCGGCAGCATGCTCCGCGTCAACTCGCCCAAGGCCAGCCCGCGCACCACGACCGTGGCCGTCTGGGTGGTGCCGATGCCGCCCATCGAGGCGACGATGGGCATGAACACGGCGAGCAGGGCCAGGGACTGGATCGACGACTCGAAGAGACCGATGACCGAGGCGGCCAGGACGGCGGTCCCCAGGTTCACCAGCCGCCAGACGAGCCGCCGGCCGAACACGGTCTGCGGTGGATCCAGCGCCGTCTCGTCGCCGGCGGCGCCGCCCAGCCGCTGGATGTCCTCGGTGGCCTCCTCGTGGATGACGTCGATGACGTGATCCACGCTGATGGCGCCGAGCAGGCGGCGCCCGGCGTCGACCACCGGGATCTGGATGAGGTCGTAGCGCTCGACGAGGCGGGCCACCTCCTCCTGGTCGGTGTCCACCGTCACGCTTTCGACGTCCTCGTCGCGGATGGCGCGGATCGGGGCCGCCAGGTCGGCGGTGAGCAGACGGTGAAGCGGCACCATTCCCACCAGGTGCTCGTGGTCGTCGATCACGTACAGATAGAACGCGTCTTCACCCGTCTTCGACTTCCGGATGTACTCGATCGCCTGGCCCACCGTGCTGCTCTCGGGCACGGCGACGAAGTCCGGCGACATGAGGCGCCCGGCCGTGCCCTCGTCGTACTCGAGGATTTCCTGGACCTCTTCGGACTTCTTCTCCTCCATGAGATCGAGGAGCTTGTCGGCCTCCTCCTTGGGCAGCTCCTCGACCACCTCGACGACCTCGGCGGCCGCCATGCGCTCGAGGATGCGGGAAACCTCGCCCTCGTCCAGCGCGTGGAGAAGCTCGCGGGCGGTGGCGTCGCCCAGCTCGCCCAGCACGTCCCCGGCGTGCTCCGGCGCGAGCAGTCGGAAGACGCGGATCTGGTCGGCGGTGGGCAGCTCACGGATGATCGAGGCCACGTCAGCGGCGTACGCGTCCTCCAGCAGGGCCGCGAGCCGCTCGTCGCGCCCGCCGCCCAGCAGCTCCTTGACCGATTCGATCAGCCGCTCAGTCTCTCCCATCGCTCTCTCGCGTCGCCTCGCGCTTCTCGCAGTATGGCGCGGCCGCGATGAACCTCAAGTGGTTTGTCGGACGGTCGGAGCCACACCTTCCTGGAGCAGGCCACCCACGGAGCTACCCGACCTCGTGGCTTCCGCTACAAACATCCACGCCCTCCGGGAACAGGCCACCCACGGACCAAGGCGGGCTCGCGGCCCCCGCTACAACAGTCTCGCGCGCAGGCGCCGGTACGCTGGGCTCGCTTGCAGCCGTCGTTTCAGTCCCAGGTCGAGCCGCTGAGGCCGGGTGGTGGCCCGAGGCCCCAGCAGCCGGGCGAGAGTGCGGCGATCGGCGAGCCCGCGCCGGGCCACGACGTCCCGGAGCGGACGGCCTGTGGCCAGCGCCTCCTTGACCAGCTCGGCGGTCACCTCGTAGCCGAGGTACGGGGACAGCGCGGTGGCCTCGATCAGGCTGCCGGCCATCAGCGCGGCGACCCGGGGCCTATTCACGGCGATGCCTTCCACACAATGCTCGCGCAGGAGGCGGACGGCTCGCGTGAAGAGGTCGAAGGCCTGGCCCAGGTTGAAGGCGACCAGCGGTGTCATGACGTTGAGCTCCAGCTCGCCGCGCGCCGCCGCCAGCGCGATCACGTGATCGTGGCCCGAGACCTGAAAGCAGGCCATCTCCACCGCCTCGACCACCGAGGGATTGACCTTGCCCGGCATGATCGACGAGCCCGGCTCCACCTCGGGCAGCCTCAGCTCGGCGAGCCCGGTGTGGGGGCCCGAGGCGAGCAGCCGCAGGTCGAAACAGATCTTGGCGAGATCGACGGCGACCCCCCGGAGCGCCGCCGAGCAGGCGAGCAGCGGCCTCAAGCTCCAGGTCGTGGTCACGGCGCTGGGGGCGGGTGTCAGCCGGCGGCCCGTCAACCGCGAGAGCTCGCGAGTCACCAGGACGCGAAAGCGCGGATGGGCGGTGATGCCGGTGCCCACCGCCGTGCCCCCGAGGCCGATGACGCTGAGCTCGCGCCCGGACGCCTCCAGGGCCTGGCCGGCTGCCCGCAGGGCTTCGGCGTAGCCGGCGAATACCTGGCCATAGGTGATCGGTACGGCGTCTTGGAGGTGGGTGCGGCCCGGCTTGATCACCGCCCGCTCGCGGGCGGACAGCCGGCGAAAGGCGCGCTCGAGGCGGGCCAGCTCGCCGCGCAGGGGCGTGAGCAGCTCGAGCGCCATGAGGCGGATCGCCGTCGGTGTCACGTCGTTGGATGACTGCCCGAGGTTGACGTGGTTGTTGGGGTGAATCGGCGCGTAGCGCCCGCGCCGGCCGCCCAGACGCTCGTTGGCGAGGTTGGCGATCACCTCGTTGACGTTCATGTGGCTCGGCGTGCCGGCCCCGGCTTGCAGGCTGTCGAGCACCGCCGCGTCGGGCACGCGGCCGGCGAGCACGCGATCGGCGGCCCAGGCGATGGCCCGGGCCCAGCGCTCCGGCAGGAGGCCCAGCCGCGCGTTGACTCGCGCGGCGGCCTTCTTCACGAGTGCCAGGCCGCGAACGAGAGCGGGGTGGGGCGGGCGGTCGGTGAGATGGAAAATCTCCCGCGCGCGCTGCGTGAAGACGCCGTAGAGCGCGCGAGAGGGAACCGCCTTGGCGCCGAGGCTGTCACGCTCTCGGCGCATCAGCGAACAGACTCAGGCGGCCAAGTCTCGCGCTTGATACCGGTGCCGGTCCCCTGCCGCGCTGGGAACGAGTCGGGGCCGCTTGCCGTGGCGGCCGAAGTACCACGCCTCGTAGCACTCGCGGTGATAGGTACCGACTGGAGTCACCACCTGGGGTGCGTAGCGCGCCACCAGCATGAAGCAGCGCCCGCACGGAGGCGCCCCCTTCATATTCACGTCCGCGACATGCTGATCGTCCATGGCCTTGCTCGTCCTTTTCCGGCCCGCCTTCCCGGGGGGGCCTTCGAATGCCCAGGGACATCGCAAGGGTGGTGCCAGCCAACGACGTCTGCATTTTCACTGAGTTCTGGGCCTTGAGCCCGCGATGCAGAGGGGGTGTAGGTAAGACTTACACCACAGTGTCCCCGGATGTGCCGTCCCGTTCGACGGCCGGGCGCGACACACGGGCCAGCTCGCTCAGCAGGTGCCCGGCCCACCGGTAGATGTTGTGCTCGCGAACCTGAGCCCGCATCCGCGCCATTCGCGCGCGACGCTCCGGCGGCGGCATCTCGACGGCGCGCCGGATGGCGGTCGCCGTGTCCTCGAGGTCGTAGGGATTCACCATCAGCGCGTCCACCAGCTCGCGCGAGGCGCCGGTGAAGCGGCTGAGGATCAGCACGCCGTCGTCGTCGTCCCGGGCGGCTATGAACTCCTTGGCCACCAGGTTCATGCCATCGTGCAGCGACGTGACCATGCAGAAGTCGGCCGATCGATAGTAGGCGCGGATCTCGCGGCGGTCATGGTGGCGCTCGCGGTACACGATCGGCCGCCAGCCGCGCTCGCCGATCTCCTCGTTGATCGCGCGCACGATGGAGCGCGTCTCTTCCTGCAGCGCCTGGTACCGCGGAATCCGCAAGCGGCTGGGGGAGGCCAGCTGCACGAACACGATGCGCCGCCGGTACTCCGGCCAGCGCTCGAAGAACCGGCGGATGGCTCGGAAGCGCTCGGGCAACCCTTTGGTGTAGTCCACCCGTTCGACGCCGACGCCCACGAACTCGGCGGACACCTCCAGGCTGGCCAAAAGCGCCGCCCGGTCGACCGGCGGGTCGTCGTCGTCCACCAGGTCGGTGGCCACGCTGATAGGAAAGGGCAGGACGTGCGTGGTGTGCTGGCCCCGGACCACCGTGAAGTGGTCCCAATCGACCCGGCCCTCGATACTCCGCTCGGCAGTCTCCAGGAAGTTGTTGCAGTGGAACTGGGTATGGAAGCCGACAAGGTCGGCCCCCAGCATCCCCAGCACGATGTCCTGCTGCCACGGGCAGATTCCGAACGCCTCGAAGTTGGGCCAGGGGATGTGCCAGAACAGGGCCACGCGCGCGTCCGGGCGCTCGCGCTTGATCATCTGGGGTAGGAGGGCGAAGTGATAGTCCTGAACCAGCACGATTGGGGCCTCCGACTTCTCCATCTCCTCGAGCAGGGTGTCGGCGAATCGCCGATTGACGGCGCGGTAGTGCTCCCAGTCGTCGGCCCGGAACTGAGGCCGCTCGTGGACGATGTGGCAGAGCGGCCACAGGCCCTCGTTGGCGAAGCCGTAGTAGTAGCCGGCCTCTTCCTCGTTGCTCAGCCAGACCCGCCGCAGCGTGTAGTCCGGGTCGTACATGGGGAGCCCGATGCGCTCGCCCACCACACGGTCGGCATCGCCGCTGCCGTGCGCCACCCAGACCCCCCCGCAGGCCAGCATGATGGGCTCCAGCGCGGTGACCAGGCCGCTGGCCGGCTGAAGCTCGCGGATCGCTTTGCCGTCGCGGATGTGACTCACGGGCTCACGGTTGGAGACGACGAAGACCGGGCGCGCGCCGAAGCTCATCTGCACGAACTGCTTCAGCCGCTCCTCCGTCCATACGCTCTCTCCGCGCAACCGAAGTTGGGCCTCCTGCTCGGCGGCGACACGGGCGCGGGCCAATGAGCGGGCCAGCCCCGTCACCTCTCCAGCCAGCGGACCGAATAGGCTGACATCGGCCTCCGGCGGCGGCGCGATCGGTTGTCCGGTCTTGAGCTGCTTCGTCCACTCCGCGATGCGAGCCACGGGGCGCGTGACCATCGAGCGCACCAGCAGCCAGGTGATCCCGGTGAGCACCAGGCTGAGGATGCCGAGGCGGACGGCCGAGCGCTGCCACAGGCTCCACTCCAGCTGCTCGAGCGACTGGGCGTCGAGCAGGACGGCGACCGCGCCGATGGCCCGGTCCTCGCGCTCGAGAGGAACCACGTGGACGAGGCGGGGAACTCCGCCGAGCTCGCGGAAGGCCCGCGCCGGGGCCCGCGTCTTCATGGCGTCGGAGACGAGAGGGGATAGCGGCCCCAGCTGCGCCTTCACGTCGCTCGTCGCGTCCAACACGCTGCCGAACTCGTCGTAGATGGCGATGCCTCGATCGGGACGCCCGAAGCGCTTGAGGATGCGGTCGAAGCCGACGCGCGCCTGCCGGGCCGCCAGCGGCTCGGCCGCCTCCCGCACGGCGTCCGCGGCCAGCGCGGCGCGGCGGCCGAGGTCCTGAACGAGGCGGCTGCGATCCTCGACGACCTCGAGGTACGTGAAGCCAACGGTGACGACCAGCGTGGCCAGCCAGATGCCGCCGAGGAGCCGGAGCAGCAGACGCATCGTCAGCCGGCCGTCCGGTCAGGCCCCGAACTTGGTGAGGCGTAACGCATTGGCCATGACCAGCGGCATCAGGTGCTGGGCGGCGATGACGCCGAGGCTGCCTCCCACGCACGCGCGCTCGGTGAACGCCGTCACCGGATCGGCCCCGCAGTAGCGGCTCCAGAGCATCACCGGCACCGGCTGCCAGCCGTGGCCGGCCAGGACCGCCGGACTGGCGTGGTCGCCGGTGACGGCCAGCACGTCGGGTCCGAGCGCCTCGATCTCAGGGAGGAAGGCGTCGAGGCGCTCCAGCGCCGCGACCTTGGCGGGGAAGTCGCCGTCCTCGCCGGCCTTGTCGGTGTCCTTGTAGTGGACGAAGAAGAAATCGGCGGCCTCCCAATGCTGGCGGAGCGTGGCCACCTCGTCGGTGAACGTGCCGCCCGTCTTGAGCACCTCCATGCCGACCAGACGGGCCAGGCCCCGGTACATCGGATAGGCGGCGATGGCGGCGGCACGAAGGCGGAAGACCTCGGGAAACCGGGGAAGCTCCGAGAGCTGGTCGAAGCCGCGCAGCAGGACCATGTTGGCGGGGGCGGCGTCAGCGAGCCGGCGGCGGGCGTCGTCCACAAACCGGTTGACCAGCCCGGCGGTAGATTCGGAGTCGGCGTCGAGCGCCCGCACCGGGAGCGGCGCCGTCCCGACCGCCTGCGGATCGGTCTCGCTCAGGTGGGCCTTCAGCCCTGTTCCTCGCAGCACCAGGACGAAGCGATGCTCCCGGACCGGCTCCACGAACACCTCGACGCCGGGCAACCGCACAGCGCGCAGTCGGTCCGTGAGCCGCATGCAGGTTTCCGTGCTGATCCGTCCCGCCCGCCGGTCGGTGATGAGCCCGCGGTCGTCGATCGTGCAGAAGTTGCCCCGGGCGGCGACGTCCCCCGGGTGGAGGTCGAACTCGATGCCGAGTGCCTCCAGGACGCCGCGCCCCACCCGGTAGGCGAGGGGGTCGTAGCCGAACAGCCCGAGATGCCCGGGGCCGCTGCCCGGCGTGATACCGGGGGCCACGTGGCGGATGAGACCACAGGCGGCGCGGGCGGCCAGTCCGTTGAGGTGCGGCAGGCGCGCTGTCTCGAGCTCGGACCGGCCCGTCCGAAGGTCAGGGAGCCCGCCGAGCCCGTCGAGCGACAGCAGCACGATCTTCGTTTGATTGGGCACGACGAGGTTTGCGATCAGGTCGAGCACATCTGAAGTGTACCCGAGAACCTTGCGCGACGCCGGGGGTGGTGTGGGCCCGGGAGAGGTCGCTCGACCACGCAGCACACGCCCGCATGGCCCGGCGCGGCTGGGCTCCATCTGACCGGGCGCGGTCCGCGCGGGTAGGTGGCGGGAACGGGTCTCGTCGATCCCTCCCGGGCCCACACCACCCTCGGCGTCCACGCATCCTCCCGCGGGCTTTTCCAGCGCGCCCGCGCCGGCGCTCAGGCGTCCTTCACGGAATTCTCCAGCGTCCCCAGACTGGTGATTTCGAGCTTGACGGCGTCGCCAGGCTGGAGGAAGACGGGCGGCTTGCGGGCGAAGCCCACGCCCGGCGGCGTGCCGGTGGCGATGAGGTCGCCGGGCTGGAGCGTCATGATGCCGGACAGGTAGCTCACGAGGTAGCGGACGTCGAAGATGAACGTGCGCGTGTTGCCGGTCTGCATGAGGTTGCCGTTCACCCACAGCTTGAGGTCCAGCCCGTGGGGGTCCTTGACCTCGCCGCGGTCGGCGATGTACGGGCCCACCGGCGCCATCGTGTCGCCGATCTTGCCGGCGGCCCACTGAGTGGTGACGAACTGGAAGTCCCGCGCGCTCACGTCGTTGATGATGGTGTAGCCCCATACGAAATCCAGGGCTTGCTCCTTCGGCACGTGTCGAGCGGTCCGCCCAATGACAACGCCCAACTCAACTTCCCAATCGAGCTGTTTCGACCCTCTTGGGCGGAGGATCGGCTCACCGGGGTCGAGGATCGCGTTGGCCCACTTGGGAAAGATCGGCGGCTCCTTGGGGATGGGCTGGCCGGCCTCCTCCGCGTGGTCCCGGTAGTTGAGGCCGATACAGATGAATTTGCCGGGATCGGCGGTCGGCGCGTGGAGGCGGGCCCCGCGGCGAGGCACGGTGACCCACTCGGTGATGGACGCGACGGCTTCCCGTGCTGCCACGCCGCCCTCGAGGAAGCCGCGCGTGCTCTGGGGCACGAGCGCGGCGGCGATCTCCGCGGCCCGGACGACGCCCTTGCCAGCGAGCGTTGCCGCCAGGCTCGCCTGGAGGTCGACGATCCGGTCGTCTTCCAGGGCGCCCAGGCGCGCGGGGAGGCCATTGGTGGAGAAGCGGACGAGCTTCATCGAACTCCCTCCAGGAAAGGATTGGGGGGATTATAGCGCCCGGCGATTTTCGATGGGTCGGCCACCCCTGGGAGCGGATAATGACGGTATCCGTCTCGCGGCTCGGGCCCCGACACGGATCGAAGGAGGACGGGAGCGATGGGTGCTCGACTGATCGCGGCAGCGGTGATGATGGCGCTGGCCCTGGCCGGGCCCCTGCAGCCCCTGGCGGCGGCGCAGCAGTCCGGGCCGCCGCCGAGCGTTCCGGCTCGGCCCGAAGTCTCGGCTGCGCCAGAAGACGACTTCGAGGAAGACGTCGAGCCGCCGCTCGACTTCTATGACGTCGGGGCCGTGGCCATGACGGTCGTCGGCTTTCCCCTCAAGGCGGTCGTGTGCGGGTTCGGCGGCATCGTGGGCGCCGCCCTGTTCGTGGTCACGTTCGGGAGCGCCGCTCGGGCCTCGGCCGCGGTGGTACGCGAAGGATGCGCGCAGAACTGGGTCGTGACCGGCCGTGACCTCCGGCCCGAGGAGCCACCCTCCCGCGCCATCGAGTGGGACATGCAGGAGGCGGCCGGCCGGCAATAGTCCCCGGCTGCCGCCGTCCTGAGTTCCGCCCGTCGTCGCACTTCTCTGATCCTGGCCGCGCTGTTCGTCGTCCTGCTGGTGGCGTTCGGCGCCGGCATTTGGGGCACCGTGATGCGCCCGCCCGCCTACGAGGTCCGAGGGGAAATCGTGGCCCGCCCGGCGGCCAATATGCTCCTGGTCCGCCACGAGGCGGTCGCCGCCCTGGGGATGGACGCCATGGAGTTGATGGCGGTCTTCACCGACCCCGCGCTGGTCGAGGCCAGCGGCGCCCGGCCCGGCGACCGCGTGAGGCTCGCCGTGCGGCGCGCCGACGACCGGCTGGTCCTCGTACGGATCGACCGCCTGCCGGCGGCGCCCTGACGACGCCAGGCTGACGTCACGGTCGTCGCGGCAATTCTCTGAGGTACGCCACCAGCGCCTCGATGTCGGCGTCGCTCAAGTGGAAGCCGAAGGCCGGCATCCCGGGCCGACCGAAGGGCGCGCCTCCGTGCTTGATGATGTCGAACATGTAGCGATCGGACCGGGGGCTCATACGGCTCTGATCGCTCAAATCGCCGGGATGGATGAGGAACAGCGCCGCCCGCCACGCCCCCCGCCCGTCCCGTCCATGGCACTCGACGCAGAACGCATAATAGAGGCGCTCGCTGCGCGACGCGCCCGGCGGCGGCTTGGCAACGTCCAGCAGCCAGGCCAGCCCGCCCGTGAAGAGGCCCAGAGCCGCCAGCGCTGCGGCCAGCGCGATCAGGGGGCGGCTCCGCGAGCGGGCCACGCCGGCAGGGTAGCACGCTGAGGACGACCACCTTGACAGGCTGGGGCAGGCTGTCTAGACTCGCGCCACTTTCCGCGCGAGTACGTGCGGAAGGAGCCGACTCCTGCCGGCGGGCGGTGGACGATCGAGCCCGACAGGGATCCGCCCGGCGCGAGGGGGTCGAGCCCGCGGGACCTCAACCCTCACTAAGGAGGTATCGCCATGCGATACGGTTTGCTTAAAGGCCTCATCGTCCTGGGTGTCGTCCTGGCGGGCGCCGCGTACCTGGCGTCTACCCTGACCACGCCCGCCGAGGCCCAGCGCAAGGTTCAGTGGAAGATGGCCAGCGCCTTCGGCAGCAAACTGCCCCACCTCGGGACCTCCGCGCTGCGCTTCGCTGACAACGTCAAGGTCATGTCGGGGGGGTCGCTCGAGCTGAAGTTCTTCGAGCCCGGGGCGCTGGTTCCGGCGCTCGAGTGCTTTGACGCCGTCTCTAAGGGCTCGATCGAGTCGTGCTGGACGACGCCGGGCTACCACACCGGCAAGTACCCGGCGCTGGCCTTCTTCACCACCGTGCCGTTCGGTCCCCAGATCGGTGAGTTCCTCGCCTGGAAATGGTTTGGGGGCGGCAACGATCTCCGGAACGAGATCTACGCCAAGCACAACCTGATCGCGTTCGACTGCTTCTCGATCGGTCCCGAGACATCCGGGTGGTTCCGAAAGGAAGTCAAAAACGTGGCCGAGCTGAAGGGGATCAAGATGCGCTTCTTCGGCCTCGGTGCCCAGGTGATGCAGAAGCTGGGCGTGAACACGCAGCTGCTGGCCGCGGCCGACATCTATCCCGCGCTCGAGCGGGGCGTCATCGACGCGACCGAGTTTTCGATGCCGACGATGGACCTCGCGCTGGGCTTCCACCAGATCGCCAAGAATAACTACTACCCCGGCTGGCACCAGCAGGTGTCGGTGAGCGAGCTGCTCATGAACAAGGCGGAGTGGGACAAGCTCTCCGAGCAGCACAAGCGGATCATCCAGGTCGCGCTCAACGACACCGTGATCCACACCTACGTCGAGACCGAAGCGAAGAACCCGCCGGTGATGCAGGAGATGAAGGAGAAGCACAAGGTCACCAACCGTCGCTGGTCCGACGACGATCTCCGGGCGTTCGAGAAGGCGTGGCTCGAGGTGCTGGCCGAGGAGAGCGCCAAGGACGCCACGTTCAAGAAGGTCGCCGACCACTACCTGAACTGGCGGAAGACCTACAAGATCTGGGGCGACGCCCAGGAGATGAAGGGCACCTACCAGAACTAGCGCTAGGAGAGTCGAGGTGGGGGGGCCATTCGTGGCCCCCACCTTCCTAATCGAGGAAGCCGGCCAGCCTAGGCAGCCATAGAACGATGCTCGGGAAGTAGATGCAGAGCAGCAGCCCGACGACTTGCAGCGCCACGAACGGATACATGCCTCGGTAGACGTCGGTCATGGTCACGCCGGGCGGCGCCGTTCCCTTCATGTAGAACAGCGTGGCGCCGAATGGCGGCGTCATGAACGCGGTCTGCAGGTTGACCGCGACGAGGGTGCCGAACCACGCCATCAGGTAGCTCTGTGAGCCCAGATGCGCGGAGAAGTCGTACTTCGCGATGATCGGTGCGAACACCGGCAGGACGATCAGGCAGATCTCGATCCATTCGAAGGGAAAGCCGAGCAGGAAGACCAGGACCATCACGAAGGTGAGCATCTCCCACCCCGTGTCGATGCCGAACTTCGCGAGCATTCCGATCATCAGGTCGTCGCCGCCCAGCACCCGGAACACGTACGAGAAGCCGGTCGCGCCGAGGAAGATCAGGAACACCAGGGCGTTGGCCCGGCAGCAGGAGAAGATGGCCTCGTTCATCATGGTCATGGTCAGGCGCCGGTTCAGGGCGGCGATGAGGAGCGAGCCGAACACACCGACGGCGGCGCTCTCGGTCGGCGTGGCCCAACCGGCGAAGATCGAGCCGATGACGATCACCATCAGCGCCGTCATCGGGAACAGCCCCCGCCAGAGGGCCAGCCAGAACTCGGCGCGGGTCTGCGGCCCGTACTCGGGCGGCAGCTTGGGCGCCTTGGCTGGTCGGAACAGCGCGACCCCAATGATGTAGATCAGGTAGAGCCCCGAGAGCACGAAGCCCGGCATGGCGGCCGCGAGAAAGAGCGCCCCGGCGGAGGTCACCAGCATCTCCGCCATCACCACCAGCATGATCGCCGGCGGGATGAGGATGCCCAGCGTTCCGGCCGAGGCGATGGTGCCGATCGACAGTCGCTTGTCGTAGCCGGAGGCCAGCATCTGCGGCAGGGCGATCACCGAGAGCGTCACCACCGCCGCGCCGACCGTGCCGATGGGCGCGGCCAGGATGGTGCCCATCACCATGACGGCGACCGCCAGCGCGCCCGGAACTCGCCTCAAGAGGACTTCCGTCGCCTTCAGCATGTCCATGGCCGAGCCGGATCGCTCCAGGATCGACCCCATGAAGATGAACATGGGAATCGACGCCAGCACCGGATCGGCGGCGACACCGCCCCACATGCGCAGCACGACGTCGTAGAGACCGAGCAAGTTGAAGATGCCGAGCAGCCAGCCCGCGAGCCCGAACAGCAGCGCCATCCCGCCCATGACGAAGGCCACGGGGTAGCCGCAGAAGATCACGAAGAACATCGCCACGAACATGATCAGCGCGAGGTTGTCGGCCAGCCAGTCGAGCACGCTGCCCCCTATCGCGGCCTAGACATCCATGACGGTGGTGCCGATCTGCAGATTCACCTCATCTGGCGACCGCCCACCGAACAGGAGGACGATCACCCGAGCCAGGACGCTGAGGATGCCGAGCACCACCAGCCAGAGTCCGGCGGCGTAGATGCCCTTGATGAACCAGCGATAGCGGAGCCCGACCGTGCTATCGGACTGCTCGCTCAGCCCGTAGGACGACGCGACGAAATCCAGGCTGTGGTAGGCGACGAGCGCGCAGTACGGTAACGCGAAGAGCAGGCAGCCCGCCAACTCGATCCAGGCCTTGTGCCGAAGCGGCAGGTTCTCCGTGAAGGAGTCGACCCGGGGATGCGCGTTGATCGTGTAGCCGTAGCCCATCCACAGCGAGAAGAGCGCGGCGTGGAAGTGCCATTCCAGCTCCTGGAGCTTCGTCAGGGGGGCCGGGATGCCAGCCTTGCGGGCGAGGACGTCGAAGCAGGTCACCGCCGCCATGATGACGAGCAGCCAGGCGGACGACCGAGCGACCACCTCGAGCGACCGCCGCAGACCTTCGGAGATCTTCAGGAGCGTGGACACGACACCAGTCCTTTTCCGCAGCCGGGTGAGCGAGGGCACGGTGGCCCTCGGGCGGGACGAGGCGGCCGGCGAGCCCGGTCACCGTAGTTGTCCGACCGGGTAGCTGTCAACGAGAATCTTGGCGTCCCTGTCGCTGACAAGTGAAATGCCCGCGCTCCCTACACACGTAGACAGGTTCCTCTTGACAGCCTGTCCTTCGCTATATAAGCTTTCGCCACTTTTCGAGACCGCGAATCATCATTGGGGAGGGCCCTATGAACAGGTTCCTGTCCGTCCGGTCCGCAATTGCCCTCGCGATCGTCGCAAGCATCCTCGCCTTCCTCGCCGGTTCATATAGTCGACCCGGCCAGGCCACGGCCCAGGCTCCGATCCGGTGGAAGGTCCAGAGCGCGTGGCCACCCACCTCCATCGTCCAGGACGCGGCCAAGCTGCTGGTGGAGACGATCGAGAAGACCTCCGGCGGGCGGCTCAAGATCGAGCTCCTGCCCGCGGGGGCCATCGTCCCGGCCTTCGAGATCCAGGACGCGGTGAACCGCGGCGTGATCGACGCGGGGCACACGGCTCCTGGCTACATCCTCGGCAAGCTGCCGGCGTTCATCCCACTGAGCCACGGGCCTCTCTTCGGGATGGACTTCATCGACTACTACGGCTGGTACTGGGAGGGTGGCGGGCACGAACTGCTCAACGAGGCCTACCAGAAGCACCTGAAGATGAACGTGGTGAGCTTCCAGGTGCACCCCGAAGGGCCGCAGGCGATGGGGTGGTTCAGGAAGGAGATCAAGACGTTCGACGACATCAAGGGCCTGAAGTACCGCATCTACGGCATCGGGGCCGAAGTGTACAGCAAGCTCGGCATCAGCGCCGTGACGATCCCCGGCGGCGAGATCGTCCCCGCCCTCGAGCGCGGGGTCATCGACGGCGCCGACTGGATCAACTGTTACGACGACAAGATCCTCGGCCTCGACAAGGTCGCCAAGTACCACTACGCCCCCGGGATGCACGAGCCCACGACCGTGGGTGACTTCATCATCAACAAGGCGAAGTGGGACGCGCTGCCCGCCGACCTCAAGGAAATCGTCAAGGTCTCCGTCCAGGCCTCCTACTGGAACCACTTCGTCCGGTTCCAGGAGAAGACGGCGAAGGCGTGCCAGGAGCTGATCGCGTCGGGTACCAAGATTCTCAAGACCACCCCCGAGCTCAATCGGCGATTCCTCAAGGTGTACGACGAGATCCACACTGCCAACGCGAACAAGGACGCCTTCTACAAGAAGGTGGTGGACTCCCAGAAGAAGTACGCCGGCCTGATCGTTCCCTACCGGCTTTCCTACTGGCCGGCCTACGACTTCATCGGCGAGCACTACTGGAAGGAGAAGATCTGGTTGAAGTAGCTCCCAGGATCTGAAGGTATCGCCCTGCCGCGGACGGCAATGGGGCCGGCTCCTCGCCGGCCCCATTGCTTGCCCGTGGCTGATCCGAGCACAAGCCACGGGACGAGAAGGAGGGTTCGTTGGCGACTTCAGCTTCCCCTGAGAGGAGGGCGGCCGGACGAGCGACGGCGCTGGTGCGGCTGGTGCGGGTGATCGACACGTTCTCGGAGTGGTCGGGCCGGGTCTTCGCCTGGATGATCCTCCCGCTGGTGTTCGGGGCCACCTACGAGGTCATCGCCCGCTACGTCTTCAACCGGCCCACCATCTGGGCCTACGACCTGACCTACATGCTGTACGGCAGCCACTTCATGCTGGGCGCCGGCTACACGCTCCTGCACGGCGGCCACATCCGCACCGACATCTTCTACCAGAAGTGGTCGCCGCGGACCCAGGGTCGGATCGACGCGTTGCTCTACCTGCTCTTCTTCTTCCCCGGGATGATCTTCTTCTTCTGGATGGGGGCCCAGGAGGGCCTGCACTCCTGGGATATCGGGGAGACCTCGGACGCCAGCCCCTGGCGCCCGATCCTCTATCCCCTGAAGCTGGCCATTCCGGTCGCGGCCCTGCTCCTCCTCGTCCAAGGGGTGTCCGAGTTCATCAAGAGCGCCCACCGGGCGCTCAAGGGACGGCCGCTGTGAGCCCGGAATACCTCGGCCTGGTCCTTCTGGCGTCCCTCCTGACCGGCATCTTCATCGGCTTCCCGATCGCCTTCACTCTCATCATCCTCAGCATCGTCTTCGGCTACATCGGTTTCGGC
>JBOHPP010000182.1:0-11423 GCA_050731755.1 Candidatus Rokuibacteriota bacterium
ACATTCATGTCGCCGCTCGTCGGGTCGAGCGCCGTCACGCTGCACGATTCCACGCCCAGCACGCGGCGCGCCTCGTCGAGGATCACCCGAATCGTCTCCTGGACGTCGAGGCTGGCCGTGACCGCGCGCCCGGCCTGCAGAAGGGCGCGCGTTTCGTCGGCGTGGCGCCGGCTCTCGTCGTGCAGGCGCCGCTGTTCGATGGCCGAGGCCAGCGGCTGGGCCAGCCCGGCGACGATCTCGACGTCGGCGTCGTCGAAGGCGGCCAGGCGACGCGACGTCAACGTGACCGCGCCGGCCACCGTTCCGCGCGACACCAGAGGCACCAGGAGCGCGGAGCGATAGCCGCGGGCGGCTAACGCCTCCCGGCTCAGCGGCGGCACCGCGGGCGTGGCCAGGTCGTCTACCCGCAGCGGCGTGCCGGTCGTGACCACGTCCGCGAGCAGCGTCCCGTCGAGCGGCATGCGGGAGTCCCGCCGGGCGCCCAGGCCCAGCGTCCGCGCCGGCAGGTCCACGATCGTGAACTCCCGGCCCTCGGCGTCGATCAACGAGACACCGATCGAGTCGAATCGGATGAGCCCGGCCACGCCCTCGGCGAAGGCGCGGTAGACAGCGTCGAGCGGCTCGCCCGACCGGCCGAGGCGCGTGATCTCAGCCGCTACGCGCATGCGCAGGATCCCCCGGTAGTGGCGCCACGCCTGCTCCACGGCACGGCCGAGCTCGCCCGGAAGAGCTCGGGGCAGCGTGGTCCGGTTCAGGCGGCCGAGCAGCGCCAGCTCGCCACGCGCTCGACGAGGCGGGCCCAAGGGTGCCCGCAGCAACACCACCCTGCCGGACAGTCCCGGAGGCGTCACACGGTCGAGTCGGAGTCCGCGCGCCGCGGGCCCGGCGAGGCGTTGGCCGAGCCAGGACTGAAGCGCCACCGGCCCGCGCCCACGCACGGCGCTGACGAGGAAGTGGTCGGCGCGCTCGGGACGAAAGGCCAGCGCCCCGGCCGTGGCGCCGGTGAGGGCGATCAACCGGCGCAGCGCACGCTGGAGCCCTTCTTCCATGGACTGGCCGGCGCCGAGCTCTCTGATGACTTCCGCGAGGGTCATGGTAGGCGGAGGACTTTTCCGGGCAGGCTGCCGGTGTGCTCGCCATCCTTGATGACGAAGCGACCGTTGACCAGAACGTGCTCGACGCCCGCCGGGTACCGGTGCGGTGCCTCGTACGTCGCCCGATCGGCGATGGCCTTGGGGTCGAACACGACCAGATCGGCCCGGGCACCGACCCGCACGACGCCCCGGTCTTTAAGTCCGAGCCGCCGGGCCGGCAGTCCGGTCATCTTGTGGACGGCCTGGGCCAGCGGCAGGACGCGCTGCTCGCGCACGTACTCGCCCAGCACCCGCGGGAAGGTCCCGTAGTTGCGGGGGTGCGGTTTGCCCTCGCCCAGCTCGCCGTAGGGGGCGAGCGCCGAGCCGTCGGAGCCGATCATCACGCGCGGATGGGCCAGCGCCCGGCGGAAGTCGGCCTCGTCGAGCTGGAAGAGGATCATGTGGCCCTTGCCGGCCTCGGCCTCGATCACCTCGACGACGGCGTCGAACGGCGACACGCCGCGAGCCGTGGCCAACTCGCTCACGCGCCGGCCTTCGGCGTCCTTGCGCCTCGGGGCGTAGGCGATCATGACGTTGTCCCAGCCCACCCGCTGGATCAGGCTTTGACCGGCCCCGGGGTCCTCGACGTCATGGCGCATCCGCTCGCGGGTGTCCGGGTCCCGCAGCCGCTCGAGCATCGCGTCGATGCCGCCCTCCAGCGCCCAGTCGGGCAGCAACGTGCGGATCAGCGTGCTGGAGGCGGTGTACGGGTAGGCGTCGGCCATCACGTCGAGGCCGTCGGCGGCCGCCGCGTCGATGAGGGCCAGCGCGTCGGCCACCTTGCCCCAGTTTGCCCGACCCGCTGCCTTGATGTGGCTGACCTGCACCGGCAGATCGCTCTCGCGCCCGATCCTGATCGCCTCGCCCACCGCGTCCAGGAGGGTATCGCCCTCGCCGCGGATGTGGCTGGCGTAGAAGCCGCGCCGTCGCAACGCTCGGGCGAGGTCGACGATCTCCTCCGTGGTCGCGTACGAGCTGGGAGCGTAGATGAGGCCGGTGGAAAGCCCCCACGCCCCGTCCTCGAGGGCGTCGGCCAGCAGCTTCTGCATTCGGGTCAGCTCGCCGGGCGTCGGCGGGCGCCGCGCGAATCCCATGGCCGCGATCCGCAAGGACCCGTGACCGACGAGCTGGACGGCGTTGAGGGCGAGGCCCTCGGCGTCGAACGCGTCGAGGTACTCGCCGACCGAGCGCCAGCGGAAGTGCATGGCCGGCCACACGCGCAGGGCGAAGGCTTTGAGGTCGTCGAGGTGCTCGGTGGTAGCCGGCGCCGGTGAGAAGCCGCAGTTGCCCACCACTTCGGTGGTCACGCCCTGCCGCACCTTGGACTCGGCCCGCCGGTTGGCCCACAGGCTCCAGTCTGAGTGGGAGTGCATGTCGATGAACCCGGGAGCCAGCACCTTGCCGGCGGCCGACACGACCCGTCCGGCCGCTTCGCGGGAGAGGTCGCCGACGGCAGCAATGATCTCGTCGCGGATGCCGACGTCGGTACGGTTGCCGGCGGCGCCGGTGCCATCGATGACCGTGGCGCCCTCGATCTTGACGTCGAGCATTCGACCCGGCGAGGGACTGTGTGTCGGGATCAGCGGAGGGCGTCCAGCACTTCGGCCACGATTTCGAACCGACCGAACGAGGGCATGAGATAGGCGCCGGCGTAGCGCGCGCGGATCTCGCTGACGAGCCGCTGGGCCATCTCGATGCCCACCCGCAGGGCGCCGTCGCCGGCGGCCTTCAGGCGCGCCCGCACCCGGTCAGGGATCGTGATCCCGGGGACCTCGTTGTGGAGGAACTCGGCGTGACGCGCGCTGTGCAACGGCAGCACGCCCACCAGCACGGGCACCGGGGAGCCGCCGGCCTTGGCCAGGAACCGGTCGAGCACCTCCAGGTCGTAGATGGGCTGGGTCTGCACCCAGCGGGCGCCCGCTTCGACCTTCCGGCGGAACCGCTCGATCTCCCGCGTGGGGTCGGGGGCTGCCGGGTCCACCGCCGCGCCGTAGCAGAACGCGGTCGGCTCGCCGATGCCGTTGCCGGTGGCGTCCTGCCCGTCGTTCATGCGGCGCAGGATCTCCATGAGGCCGATGGCATCGACGTCGAAGACGGCGGTGGCGTTGACGTAGTCGCCGGCTCGGGGCGGATCGCCGGTCATGGCCAGGATGTTGCGAATGCCGAGCGCGTGGGCCCCCAGGAGGTCGGCCTGGATCCCCATGAGGTTCCGGTCGCGGCAGGTGAAGTGCACGTTGATGTCCAGGCCGGTGGCCTCGCGGACGAGGATGGCGGTTGGCAGCACCGCCATCCGCACGCGTCCCAGCGAGCCGTCGTTGATGTCCACGATCTCCACGCCCCGCTCCTTGAGGAGCTTGGCGCCCTGGATGAGCTTCTCCACCGTGTGACCACGCGGCGGATCGAGCTCCACGGTGACGATGAACTCCCGCTGCTCCAGCTTGCGTCCCAGCACGGTGGGAGCGGCCACCGTCCGGAGGCCGGGCGCCCCCACCGCCTCACGAGGACGCGCGGTGGCCGGGGGATGCACCTCCCGGCGCCGCACCGGCGCTCGCCGGTCGACCGCTTCGCGCATGGCCGCGATGTGCTGGGGTGTCGTGCCGCAGCAGCCGCCGACGATGCGGGCCCCGGTCTCCAGCATGCGACCGGCCCAGTCGGCCATGTAGGCCGGCGAGGAGAGGTACATGAGGCGCTCGCCGATACGGCTGGGCAGACCAGCGTTGGGCTGGATGGCCAACGGCACGCCACCGGACTCGGGGAGCATGTGCTCCAGGACCTCGTACAGCACGCTGGGGCCGACCGAGCAGTTGGCGCCCAGCGCGGCCAGGCCCAGTCCGCTCAGCGTGCGCGCCACCTCACCGGCCGTGCGTCCCGTGAAGGTCACGCCGTCGTCGGTGAAAGCCATCTGGGCGACGATGGGCAGGTCGGTCACCGCGCGGACTGCGTCGATGGCCAGCATCAGCTCGGTGAGGTCGGAGAAGGTCTCGACGACGAACGCGTCGACGCCGCCCTCCAGGAGTGCCTCGGCCTGTTCCAGGAAGGCCGCCCGCGCCTCTTCAGCGGTCACCGTGCCCAGGGGGGCCAGGTACTTGCCCAGCGGCCCGATGGAGCCCAGCACGAAGACATCGCGCCCCATGCTCTCCCGCACGTCGCGGGCCAGCTTGACCCCGCGCAGGTTGATTGCCCGCACCTCGCCGCTCAGACCGTGCACGGCCAGCTTGAAGCGGTTGGCGCCGAAGGTGTTGGTCTCGATGCAATCGGCGCCGGCCGCGATGTAGTCGGCGTGGACGGACTGCACCAGGGCCGGTTTGTTCAGGTTCAGGGCGTCGAAGCACGCGTCCATGGGCACGCCGCGGGCATAGAGCAACGTGCCCATCGCGCCGTCGCAGAGGAGCGGGGTTTCGGCGAGCCGCGCGCTAAACGCGTGCGGCATGGGTTCCCCGCAGCGCCGCCAGCATGCGCGTCACGATCTGGTCGGGCCCGAGCCCGGTGGTGTCCACCGTGAGGTGGGCGAGCGCGTAGTGGGGCTCGCGCTGGCGATAGAGAGCCTCGATCTCCTCGAACGTCCGCCCGGCCAGCATGGGGCGCTCGCCCGCGCGCCGCGCCCGCTCCCACAGCTCGCGCAGGTCGCCACGCAACCAGAGCACGGTGCCCAGCGCACGCAGCGCGTCCATCCGGCCCGTCCGGCAGGGGAAGCCGCCGCCGGTGGCGATCACGTCACCCGTCTTGAGCTGGAGCGCCTCCAGCGCGTCGGCCTCGAGCTGGCGGAATCGCTCCTCGCCGTCACGCTGGAAGATTTCGGCAATCGGGCGGCCCTCGCGGGCGACGATCATGTCGTCGGTCTCGAGGAAGCAGCGGCCGAGCCGGCGGGCCAGCAGCCGGCCGCACACCGACTTGCCGGCGCCCATGAACCCGACCAGGACGATGTTTTCCGGAACCATCGTCCCTGCATCGTATCAAATCTGCCCGGTGGGGTCGCGGCGCTAGACGGACTCCGGCTCGAGGCACAGGGCACGGACGATCTCCCACACCGCGGCCAGGACCGGGACGGCCACCAGCGCGCCGATGAGGCCGGCCAGGTGCGCTCCCGCGAAGAGGGCGAGCAGGACGGCCAGGGGGTGAAGCCCGGTGGCGCGTCCCACGAACTGCGGGGCCAGCAGCTTGGCCTCGAGCAGGTTCGTGCCCCAGAAGAGGAGGGCGGTGCCCACGGCGAGCCCCAGTGACTCGTTGAGCGCCGACAGGATGCCGAGCACGGCGGCGACGATCGAGCCCACGAAGGGCACGACGTTCAGCACGGCGGCCAGGGCGCCGATCAGCAAGGCGTAGCGGACGCCCATGATGCCCATGCCGATCGCCAGTACCGCGCCCACGCACAGACTTGAGAGGACCTGCCCGCGGACGTACCCGCCGATCCGGCCGAGCACCCGCGGGGCCAGCGCCTCCACCTGCTTGCGCGGGCGCGGGGGCAGCAGGGCCAGCAGCGTGTTGCCGATATGCTCGCTGTCGATCACCAGATAGGCGGCGATCACCACGACCGCCAGCAGACCCACCACGAACCCCATGACGCCCGCCGTCGCCTGGAGCGTGTTGGCCAGCACCGCGCCCACGATCGCCTGGAGGTTCTCGGCCTTGGGCTGAGGCAGCTCGGCCCCCCAACGCCAGAGCAGGATGTCGAGGTTGCCCATCCATTGGCGGACGTTCTCGATCAAGCGCGGAAGCTGCTCCAGGAACTGGCGCCACTGCTCGGTCAGCGCGGGCCACAGCAGGCGGCCCATGAGGGCGAAGACCGCCGCCACGCCGAGGTACACGGCCAGAACCGTTACCCCGCGCGGCACCCGGTAGCGCTCCCCGAAGCGGGCGGCGGGCAGAACCGCGGCGGCGACGATGAGCGAGGTGAAGGCGAGCAGCCAGATCTGCCAGGCGTGCACGACGAACCAGAGGACGGCGATGACGCCGACGACCTGGAAGACGAGGGGCCAGGGCAGGCGCTTCATCTTAATCGGAGGGGGCCTCGACGGCCCCCTCCGAGACCTCCCCCAGGGCCGGTTGCGCCGGCGAAGCCGGCGCTCGAACAGGCGCGACGCCGATGACGCCAGCCGTGGCCAGGCGTTCGATCTCGGCGGGGTCGAGGCCAGCCTCTCCCAGCACTTCGGCGGTGTGCTCTCCCAGCAGCGGGGCCGGCCGCCGCACCATCACGGGTCTGTCCGAAGTGCGATAGGGAAAGCCCAGCACCCGCACGGGCCCCACGCCCGGCTGATCGATCTCTGTGACCAGCTCGAGGTGGCGCACCTGGGCATCGGTGAACACTTCGTCGAACTCGTAGATGGGGCCGCACGCGATCTGGGCCTTCTCGAAGCGTGCCACCCACTCCGCGGTGGTCTCCGTGGCCAGCCGGCGTTCCACGCGCGCCCGGAACTCCTGGTAGTGGGCCAGGCGCTGCTCGTTCGTAGAGAAGCGGGGGTCGGTCTCCAGCGCGCGGTCGTCCAGCGCCTCGCAGAAACGCCTCCATTGATCGGGGTTCATGATGACGACGTTGATCAGCCCGTCCTTGGTCGGGAAGGCCTCGGCCGGCGAGAGATTCGGGTTCCGGTTGCCTTCCCGTTGCGGCCGCACCCCGCCCCCGGCAAAGAAGTGCGCCGTCGGATCGGGCAGGAGCGCCAGCGTCGAGGCCAGCAGGTTCACGTCGAGGTGCTGGCCCCGGCCGCTGCGAAAGCGCTCGACCAGAGCCGCGTTGACCGCTCCGAAGGCGAGGAACGCCGCCGCGAGATCGGCCACCGAGCCGCCGACCTTGGTGGGAGGGTGTCCGGGCATGCCGGTCAGGGCCATGAGCCCGCTCATGGCCTGGGCGATCGAGTTGTAGCCGGGCCGCTGAGCGTAGGGGCCCGTCTGGCCAAACCCTGTGACCGAGGCGTACACGACGGTCGGATTCGCCGCGCTCACCGCGCGGTAGCCGAGGCCGAGACGGTCGGCGGCGCCGGGCAGGAAGTTCTCGATGACGACGTCGGCCCGCCGGGCCAGCTCCAGAGCCAGCCGCGCGCCCTCGGGACGCTGCAGGTCCACGGCCACGCCACGCTTGTTGCGGTTCACGGCCGCGAAGACGGGGCTCATCCCGCTGCCGCCCTTCCAGTGGCGGAGGTCGTCACCCCGGCCAGGGCGCTCGAGCTTGATGACGTCGGCTCCCAGGTCGCCGAGCAGCATCGCGCAGTAGGGACCGGCGATGACCCGCGACAGGTCGAGGACGCGAAGCCCGGCCAGGCTCACTCGCGCTCGAGGAATCCTTCCGTCATCGCGTTGACCTCGGGAATGCCGGCGCGCGCGATGGCGTTGATTCGGGCCTTGACCTCGGCCAGGGGACGGAAGGGCTTGGCGGCCAGTCGCTCGGCCGCGGCCCGGACCTCCTTGGCCAGCGCCTCGCGCGGGACGACACGATGAACCAGGCCCAGGGCCCGCGCCTCTTCGGCCGCGTAGCGGCGGCACTCCATGATGATTTCCTTGGCACGGGCGGGACCGACCAGGCGCACGAAGCGCGTGGTCGAGGCAGCGCCCAGCGGCACGCCCAGCTCCACCTCGGGGATCCAGAATTCCGCCTCGGCCGCGGCGATGCGGAAGTCGCAGGCCAGTGTGAGCCCCCAGCCGCCACCGACGGCGTGGCCGTTGATCGCGGCGATCGTCGCCTGCTCGAGGTTCTCCAGCAACGTGTTGGCGCGCTCGAACAGCCGGCGAAACTGCGTCTTCCGCTGGCCGAAGACCCGCCGCCGCTCGTCCTCCGACATGGTGCGCTTGAGCGGGGCATCGGCGCCGGCCGAGAACACCGGCGGGGCGCCGGTGACGATCACCACACGAACGCCGGCGTCGTCGCGCAGCTCGGCGAACGCCGCGGCCAGGGCGGTGAGCATCTCGTCGCTCAGCGCGTTGCGCCGTTCGGGGCGGTTGAGCGTGACGGTGGCGATGTTCCCGTCGCGAACCAGCGTGACGATGTCACCCATGTGCGCGGACCGTAGCACACGGCTCGCTGACCCGCAACGAGCCGACACCGGCCTTCGAGCCTCTATCGGTGGACGGTCCGGCGGGCCGGCGCTCGGCGATAGGCGCAGGCGGCCATCCAGCAGCGGGCGCACTGGCTGAAGTAGTGATCGACTCGGGCCTCGGGACCGGCGCCGACCAACAGCGAGATCGACTTTTCGGGCATCATGAAGCAGGCCTCGTTGAGCCGGACCCCGACGGGTTCTCCCGGGCAGAGACGGAAGAGCAGGCGCTGGTCGCTCACGTCCCAGGCGCCGTAACCCGGGCTGATCCGGTTGGTCACCTTGACGCCGCGGGCAATCCCCTCCTGGCAGAGCAGGTCGTTGACGTACTCGGCGAGGCTCTCGACCGCGCCGGAACCTACGCTGTCGAGCATGACGGCCAGGGGGAACTCCCGCGCCTCCCACAGTTCCGCCACCTGGCGCTCCAGGGCATCGCCGATGGTCACGATGGCGATGGCGACACGTTCGATGGCGCCCCAGTGGCGCGCGATATCGGGGATGGTCAGGGTCGTGCCCTCGGCCTGCAGGGTGTCACCCTGTTGGTGGACCGGGCGCCAACACACGGCGGAGCGGGGCACGATCAGCCGCCGGCCCAGGGTGAGCGCCTCGTCGAAGAGTGCCTGAACCTCGGGGCCCGGCACGTCGATGCCGCGCTTGTAGCCCTGGAAGCGCAGCACCTCGTCCGGATCGATCTCCAGGGGCAGGTCGGAGAGGACGCTTACTTCTTGCGTTGGCGGACGACCTCGGCGATCAGACGGATGTGGTCGGGGTTCGAGCCGCAGCAGGCGCCCACGATATTGACGCCGGTTTCTAGCAGCGCGGGATAGTCGCGCGCCATCTCCTTCGGCCCCAGCTCGTAGGTCACCGTATCGCCGGTGGTGATGGGCAGGCCGGCGTTCGGGTACGCGACCAGGGGGGCGTCGGTCACCACACGCATCTCGCGGATGATGACGATGGCCCGGTCAGGGCCGCGCCCGCAGTTCATGCCCACGACATCGGCGCCAGCGCCCAGGAGGTTCTTGGCGACGTCGGCCGGGCTCTCGCCCCACATCGTGCGGTCGCGATCGTGCATCTCCTCGTACTGGAAGAACATGGTGGCCATGACGGGCAGGTCGGCCACGGCCTTGCAGGCCTGGACGGCGGCCACCGCCTCCTGGGGGAACATCATGGTCTCGACCGCGAACAGATCGACGCCCCCTTCGGCCAGGGCGGCGGCCTGCTCCTTGAAGGTCTCGAAGTATTGCTCGTCGGTGGTGTCCCCCAGCGGCTCGTACTCGGCGGGCAACCGGCTGGTGGGCCCGATGGAACCGGCCACCCAGGCGCCGGGCGGCGCCACCGAGCGAGCCAGCGTGGCGCCCTTGACGTTCAGTTCGCGCGTGCGCTCGCCGAGCGCGTACTCGTTGAGTTTGAGCCGCGAGCCGCCGAAGGTATTGGTCTCGACGATCCGGCTGCCGGCGTCGAAGTAGCCCTGGTGAATGCCGCGGACGATGTCCGAGTGGGTGTCGTTCCACAGCTCGGGGCAGGCGCCGTTGGCCAGGCCGGCGGCGAAGAGCATGGTACCGTAGCCGCCGTCGAAGACGATGACCTCACCCTGCCGGATGCGCTCGAGAATCTCCCAGCCCGGGCTCCTCATCGCGCCACCTTCTCCTCGGTCCTCACCAGGGCTTTGGCCTTGACGACGGCCAGAGTGGAATCCTTGGCGTAGCCGTCGGCTCCGATCTCGTCGGCGAAGGCCTGGCTCACCGGGGCCCCGCCCACCATCACCTTCACGCGGTCGCGCAGGCCGGCCTTGACGAGGGCGTCGATGGTGCGCTTCATGGCCGGCATCGTGGTCGTCATCAATGCCGAGATGCCGACGATGTGGGCCCGGTGCTCGTCCACCGCGGCCACGAACTTTTCGGGGGCCACGTCGCGGCCGAGGTTGAAGACCCTGAACCCGGCGCCTTCCAGCATCATCGCCACCAGATTCTTGCCGATGTCGTGGAGGTCGCCCTGGGCGGTGCCGATCACCACCACCCCGAGGTGGTCGTCGGGGCGCGCGCTGGCGGTGATGAGCGGTTTCAGGAGATCGAGCCCCGCGTACATCGCCCGGGCCGAGAGGAGCACCTGAGGCACGTAGTACTCGTTCCGGCGGAACTTCTCCCCGACGACGTCCATGCCCGGGATGAGGCCCTTGAAGATGAGATCCTTGGGATCCATGGCGCGATCGAGACCCTCCCGCGTCTTGCGGGCGACGGTGTCCTTGTCGCCCACGATCAGGGCGCGCGCCATCGTCGGGTAATCGAACTCGTCGCTCATGTCGTTCTTCTAACATACCCCCCGCGCTGCGGCAATGCTTACGAGGGCTTACCGGACACAGCGGGGAGCGTGCTACCCTGATCGAAATGAAGATCCGGGTGCTCGGCGCCTATGGGGCCGAGGGGCTGACCCAGCGCCCTTCGGCCTTTCTCGTCAATGGCACCACGCTGGTCGACGCCGGCAGCGTCACCGGAGCGCTGACCCTCCCCGAGCAGCTCAAGGTCGAGCACGTTCTCATCTCGCATTCCCATCTCGATCACCTCGCCGGCCTCGCGTTCCTCACCGAGGCCCTCTCGTCGTGCGAGGCCACCCGCCGGGTGACTGTCACCAGCCTGGAGCCGGTCGTCCACGCGATCCGCACGGGCGTCTTCAACAACGTGGTGTGGCCGGACTTCGCGCGGATCCCCTCGCCGGAAGCCCCGATCCTCGCCTACCGGTCCCTGGTGGCGGACGCCGAACAGCGTGTCGGCGACCTTTGGGTGACACCGGTCGGCGTGACGCACACGGTGCCGACGGCCGGGTTCATCGTCCACGACGGTTCCCGCGGCTTCATCTACTCGGGCGACACCGGGCCCACCGAGGCGCTGTGGAAAGCGGCTCGGGGGCTCACCGGGTTGCGCGCCGTCATTCTGGAATGCACGTTCCCCAACCGCCTGGCTGCGCTCGCCGACGTCTCGCGCCACCTGACACCGGCCCTCGTCCAGCGGGAGATGGACAAGCTGCCGCCGAACGTGCCGGTATGGATCTTCCACATCAAGCCGCCGTTCCTGCAGGAAACCGCGGACGAGCTCGCCCGCCTCGACGAGGCCCGCATCGTCCTCCTGGAGCAAGACAAGACCTACGACCTGTAGCGCCGGCCCCGCCGAGGGTGGCCGGGGTGTGGGGGGAGGGGGTCGACGAGACCCGTTCCCGCCGCCCAATGCGCGGACCGAGCCCAGCCGGATGGAGCCCAGCCGCAACGGGCATGCGG
>JBOHPP010000183.1:0-31752 GCA_050731755.1 Candidatus Rokuibacteriota bacterium
GCCAGGCTCGACCATGGCTCTGACACGGGACTGCTGTTGAAGGCCGGGAGGTACGTGCGGGTGCGCTCCGAGTTCTTCCTGAAGGAGATGCACGTGTACCTGGGCCGGCAGAAGATCAGCGAGTTCCGGTTCACGTCGGCCTTGAGCCCGAACCCGATTATCCGGTTCCCGCTCAAGGTGACCGGCGCCGAAGCCCTGCGGGTGGTCTTCGTCAACAGCGAGGGGCAGCGATGGGAAGCCAGCGAGCTCATTCGACCGACCGCGTAGGCGCACGCTCGATTCACCCGGCCAAGGCGCAAGGCTAAATGGAATACCTGCTCTGGCTTCTGCCGCTCGCCGCGCTGTTCCTGCTCCTCCGTCGCGCCCACGGCGGCGGCTGAGGGACGATCGGCCCTGCGGGTCAGGGCGCGAGTGGCGGGGCGAGCGGGTCTGATTCTATGGCGGCCGTGGCGTACTGCTCGATCTGTGGCCGGCGGGGTGACGCGAAAGTCCGCCGCGGGGCCGAGGTGTTCTGCTCCGAGGCCCACGCCGAGGAGTTCGAGCGCGAGGTCGCTGCGATCCGCGCATCCAGAGTGGCCATGCCATGAGGTACGACTACGGCCTCTGGTGGCTCGTGGCGATCCACGTCATCTGGCTGGTGGTCTTCCCCCTCACGATCTACCTGCTCACCACCCTTCTGGGCAGCCTTCCGGTGCCGCAGCCGTTTGCCCACATGAGCGGCAACCTCTGGGCGAGCCTCGTGCTCGGCTCCACGATGGGAACCCCGTTGATGGTCGTGGGGGGCCTGCTGATCCTCGCCGGGACGCTGAGCCTGAGGATCGCGTGGCGGATGCTCTACCGCGCGTCGGGGGAGCTCGTGACGCACGGCCCCTACGCCGTCGTGCGGCATCCGCAGTACAGCGCACTCTTCCTGATCATCGTCGGGGCGCTCGTGCAGTGGCCCACGATCCCCACGCTCCTCATGGCGCCGGCCCTGATCGTCGCCTACGTCAGGCTGGCGTGGCGCGAGGAGCGCGAGATGGAGGCCCAGTTCGGCGCGGCGTACTGGGGGTACCGCCGGCGCGTACCGGGCTTCATTCCAGCGCTTCCCGTGCCGCTCCCTGGGAATCGCTCCGTCGCTGGAAGGAACGAGTTGTCGTGAACCACATCGCCGTGAACGCCCGGTGGAGGTCCTGAACATGAGCGCGGCCAAGCACCTTCTATCTTCGCGTCGTCAGTTCCTGAGAATCTCGGGCCGGGCGGGCCTCGGCGGTCTGGCCTTTGCCGCCGCCGGCCGCTCGCTGTTTGCGAGCACCGGCGGCGCTGTGGAACACGAGGCCGGCTCGCGTGGGATCCGCGAGATCCGCCTGGAGGCGCGAGAGCTCACGTGGGAGCTCGCACCGGGCAAGGTGGTCACGGCGATGGCCTACAACGGCCGGATCCCGGGACCGGAGATCCGCCTCCGAGAGGGCGAGCGGGTGCGGGTCGTCCTGAGGAACGCGATGGGCGAGCCGACCACGATCCACTGGCACGGGCTGGATGTGCCGAATGCCATGGACGGTGTCCCGGACGTCACACAGAAGCCGGTGCAGCCCGGGGAAACGTTCGCGTACGAGTTCGACGCCCGGCCGGCCGGCACCCGCTGGTATCACACCCACTTCAACGAGCACCGGCAGCTCGACCTCGGCCTCTACGCCCCCCTGATCGTCGAGCCCGCCCGGCCCGACGGCTATCACTTCGACCGCGAGTACACCCTCGTCCTGGACGACTGGGCGACGGGGACCGCCAGCGCCGTCGCCAGCACGACGGAGGGGACGGCCGGTGGCCGCGGCGGCATGGGCGGGATGATGGGCGGAATGATGGGCGGCGGCATGGGCCGAATGATGGAAGGCATGATGGGCCGGGGCCGCATGGACGGCATGATGGGCCGCGGCGGCATGATGGGCGGCCGCGGTGGCCACGCGCAGGCCTGGGACACCATGACGATCAACGGCAAGGCCTATCCGGCCACCCAGCCCCTCAAGATCCGCCGGGGCGAGCAGGTCCGGCTCCGCCTCATCAACGCGAGCGCCGACCACACGCACGTCCTCCGCCTCGCCGGTCACCGCCTGAGGGTGACGCATACCGACGGCAACCCGCTCGCCCAGCCCGTCGAAGTCGATTCGGTCCCGATCGCTCCGAGCGAGCGCTATGACCTGCTCGTCACAGCCGACCGACCCGGCGCCTGGCTCCTGTCCTGTGCCCAGCCGGGTCATGCGGACGCCGGCGAGCAGGTCCCGGTCGTCTACCACGGCCACGAGGCGACCCCGCCAGTCGCCCCTGAGGCCGGCATCGCAGGCCTGACCCTGTGGCACTACGGGCAGGGCCGCGGGCGCGACGTGCTTCCCCGTCCCTCGCGACGGGACCGGAGCTTCGAGATGACCCTGAGCGGCGGGATGATGGGCTCGGACGTCTGGACGATCAACGGCAAGCGCTATCCGGATACCGCCCCGTTCCGTCTCGCCAAGGGCGAGCGCGTCCGCGTGGCGATCAGCAACATGAGCATGGAGGCGCACCCCATGCACCTGCACGGCCAGTCCTTCAAGGT
This sequence comes from Candidatus Rokuibacteriota bacterium, assembly GCA_050731755.1. Taxonomy (GTDB): domain Bacteria; phylum Methylomirabilota; class Methylomirabilia; order Rokubacteriales; family CSP1-6; genus JBOHPP01. The sequence goes on from JBOHPP010000183.1 coordinate 2,567, forward strand.
CCTGGCGGTGAACGGCCGGCGCCTGGCGGCGCCCATCGTCAAGGACAGCGTGGATGTCGAGCCGCACATGGGATCCGTGGACCTCGAGTTCACCGCCCACAACCCGGGCGACTGGTTCTTCCACTGCCACAAGCCCATGCACATGGAGGGCGGGATGATCGTGCTCGCGAAGATCGCATGACGAAGTGCGATTGGTGACTTTCGGCGGCAGCTGACATGTACCCGATCCTCCTCGATCTCGGCTTCTGGCAACTCCGCTCGTACGGGGTCTTCGTCGCCCTCGCGATCCTCGTCGGGACCTGGTGGAGCGCACGGGAGGCCGAGCGGCGCGGGTTTCCGCGCCCCCTCGTCTACGACGTCGCGTGGACGGTGGTGCTGGCCGGTCTCGTCGGCGCTCGGCTCTACTACGTGATCTTCTCCGAGCCCGCGACCTACCTGGCAAACCCCTGGGAGATCTTTGCCGTCTGGCAGGGCGGGCTCTCCGTTCACGGCGCCCTCCTCGCCGGGCTCCTCGCGGGCATCTGGTCCTTCCGGCGCCGAGGCCTGCCGTTCTGGCGGTTCGCCGACGCCGTCGCTCCCGGGATCATCCTGGGCCAGACCGCCGGCCAGATCGCCTGTCTCCTCAACGGCGACACGTACGGGACGCCCACGACGTTGCCGTGGGCCATCACCTTCACGGATCCCCAGGCGATGGCCCCGCTCGGCGTCCCGCTCCACCCGGTCCAGCTCTACGAGCTGATCGCCTACTTCGGAGTCTTCCTCGTCGTCCAGCGGGTGGCCCGAGGAGCGACCCGGGAGGGCGCGACCATCCTGACGTACGCCGTCCTCTACGGGGCCGTCCGCTTCGCGATGGAGTTTTTCCGCGGAGATCCCCCTATGGTGGCGGGGGTCATCGTGCCACAGGCCGTGAGCGCGTTTCTCGTCCTCGCCGCCGGGGCCAGCGTCCTGCTGCTGCGCCGCACCGTCTGGCGGGTGAATCAACCCGCCGTGGGTTGACGATGGTGCCCGAAGAGCCGACGACGAGGGAACGCCAGCCCGGCGCGGTGGCCGCCGACGGGCGACCCCGGCGTAGGCGGCTGCTCACCCTGGCAGCCCTCCTTGTTCCAGCGCTCGTCATCCTCGCGCTCCTCGCCTACGGGTTCACGACGGAGCCGCGGTATATCCCGACGCCGTTCCTGGCCAAGCCGGCGCCCTCGTTCACGTTGACGCTGTTCGACGGCACGGTCTTCCGGATGGCAGACCTCCGCGGCAAGGTGGTGTTCCTCAACTTCTGGGCCTCGTGGTGCCCGCCGTGCCGTGCCGAGGCGCGGACGCTGGAGGCCGCCTGGCAGAAGCACCGCGTCGAGGGCGTCGTGTTCGTCGGCGTCAATATCCAGGACCAGGAGGAGCCGGCGCGCGCCTTCATCGAGGAGTTCGGTATCACCTACCCGAACGGGATGGACCGGGGTGCCAGGATCGCCATCGACTACGGCGTCTGGGGGCTGCCGGAGACGTTCTTCATCGACCGCGAGGGGCGCATCACGTACAAGCACGTGGGCGCCCTGGGATGGACAACCATCACGGCGAAGCTCGAGGAAGCCATGCGCGGTGTCGTCAGCGCCTCCGAAGGGCGCGGGGAGTATCAGTCGAGCCGATGAGCGGCACGGGCGTTTGGCTGCTGCTGGCGTTCCTGCTTGCGCTGCCTTCGCCGGGGCTGGGCGGAGACGCGTTTCACGCACTCGACCTGATCCGGCCGAGCCGCCCGACCGCCGCCGCGGACTTCACGGTCCCCGGGCTGACGGGGCAGCCGCTCCGGCTGAACGACTTCAAGGGGCGGGTTGTGTTCCTGAACTTCTGGGCGACCTGGTGCCCACCCTGCAAGGAAGAGATGCCGTCGATGGAGCGGCTCTACCGCCGGTACAAGGACAAGGGCTTCACCATCCTGGCCATCTCGATCGACCGGGGCGGCGTCGGGCCGGTCGCCGCGTTCGCGAAGAGCTTCGGCTTGACGTTTCCGATCGGGATCGACCCGGACCTCACCGTGGCGAACCAGTATGCATTGCGAGGCCTGCCCGCGACCTTTCTGATCGACGGGAAGGGCACCATCGCGGCGCTGGCCTTGGGGGCACGCGACTGGGACGGCAAGACCGCCCACGCGGTGATCGAGTCGTTACTGAAATGACGCCGGGATCCCGGCGCGCCGGGGGCGAGTACCTCGTGGGTCTGAAGTCCGTGGCGCCGAATCGAGACGGATAAGGAGGAGCGGACATGACAGGGTCATCGCGAGAAGGCGACGAGCGGGATGTCGAGATGTCTCGGCCGTGGGTCGGCACGAACAACGGGCCGCCTCCGGTCCGAGCGACGGGCCAGCGGTACTGCGGTTACTGCGGCACTGAGGTCGACGGCGAAGGGGCGCCCGAGCGCTTCGGGGAGCTGTTCTGCTCGCAGACCCACGCTGAAGAGTTCGTCAAGGGTGTCCGCGCCGCGCGGGTCCAGTCGGCGGCCGCCCCCGAGACGGTGTCGACGCCGCACGCCGACCAGGCTGCCGCGGAGCCGCCAGCGGGCGGTGCGGCGAAGCCCTGGAATTTGAAGATGGCGCTCAAGATGGCCGCCTGCTGCGGCGCCCCGCTGCTCGCGCTGGTCCTCCTGGCGGGCGGCGGCGGCGCGCTGCTCGGCGCGGCCGGGGCGGCGCTGCCTCTCCTGCTCGCGCTCGCCTGCCCGCTGGGGATGTTCTTCATGATGCGCGGGATGATGAAGGGAAGCCAGGGCAACAAGCCCGACGGCCGAGAGGGGGAGAAGTAAGGCGCTGATGCCCGGGGCCGGGCTCGGTCTCACGGCCGTGGCGCTGATCGCGCTCGCCGGCTCGGCGGGAGCCACCCATCGGGTGGATCACCGCTACGTGCTGCTGGGATACGTCCGCGACGCGATGGGCCGTCCAGTCCCGTGGGCCGCCGTTCGCCTGGTCCGCGAGAAGACCGGGCTCGCCTACGACGCCGAGACCGACGCCGAAGGGTTGTATCTCGTGATCGTCCACCTGCACGACGAGGACCTGGGTGATCCGCTGGTGCTGGCGCTCGGACCGGCCACGTTCCGCGTCGGGGCCCGGTTCGATCCGCTGGATCCACGGACCCCGCGAGGCACGCGCGTGGACTTCATCGCGGGCGAGGGGTGGGAGCGGCGCGACGACTTCGTCCACACACTGGAGCGATACCTGAAGGAGTGAGGGGGTATGGCGATGCGAGCGCTCGTGACTGTGATCGTCGCCCTGGTGATCGTCGGAGCATCGGTGGCGGCCCGCGGCACCACAGCCGGGGCGGAGGCGGTCTTCGCTGCGCTGGACGTGCAGCGGCCGGCGACGCCGCCGCCGGCGCCGGACCTGGCGCTGCCCGACCTGAGCGGCCGCGTCGTGCGCCTGAACGACCTCCGGGGCAGGGTCGTCCTCCTCGGCTTCTTCACGACGACCTGACCCAGGTGTCTGCGGGAGGCTCCCGCAAAGGCGGCGCTCCACCGGGAGTTCAGCACGGCCGGGCTCGTGGTGATCGGGGTGAACCTCGGCGAGCCTCGGGAGATGGTGGAGAAGTGGGCGCGGAAGCTGGAGATCCCGTTTCCGCTCCTGCTCGATGACCTGGGCGATACGCCCCGCCTCTTCGGGCTGTGGGCCCACCCCAACACGGTGCTCATCGACCGCCAAGGCCGGGTCGTGGGGCTGGCGCGAGGCGAGCGCGACTGGCAGAGCCAGGCGGCCCGGCGCCTCGTCAAGTATCTGATGGACAGCGGCCGGTAGAGAGCGCGCCGGCGCGGAGGAGGGAAGACTAGTCTATGGGACAGAAGTCGAGAGCGAAGCTCGAGCGTCGCGGCCGGGGGGCACCGGAGCCAGCCCGGCCGCGATCGGGATGGAAACAGTGGTCTCGATGGGTCGTCGGTGGAGTCGGCGCGGTCCTGCTGGTCGCCGGCGGCCTCGGTGCCTGGCAGCAGTGGAACGGGGGGCGTCTGGCCTTCCCCTTCGCGGCAGCGACGCCCCAGCCAGCGCCGCGCTTCAACCTGATGGCCGCCAGCGGGCCGGTGATCACCCTCGATGACTACGTGGGCAAGCAGGAGGTCGTGCTGATCTTCTATATGGGCGCGGGGTGAGGAATGTGTCGCGAGCAGCTCGGGAAGCTGCGGCCGAGGGTCACCGAGTTGACGTCAGAGGGCGCGGCCGTGCTCGGGATCAGCAATGACACGCCGCAGGCGGCGACTCGGATGGCGCAGGAACTTGGCCTCACGTTTCCCATCCTGACCGACGTCCGGATGGAGGTGATCCGCGCCTTCCAGATGAAGGGTGAGGGAATGGACATGGCCGACATGGGTTACGTGGTCATCGACAAGCAGGGACTGATCCGGACGCGCCAGATCGACCGCCGGTTCGGCGAGAACGCCGGAGCGATCGTCCGTGCGCTCCGCGACGCCAGGGAGCCGGCGTGAGGGCCGAGATGAAAGCACCGCTGGGACTGTGGTGGCGCACCTGGCGAGTCGGCCGCTGGCTCCTCGCGGCGCTCGTGCTGGCCTTCGTCTGGAGGACCGTGATCGTCGTCATCCGCGGTGCCCCCGGAGCCCACAACATGCCGTTCGAGTTCTGGTACGGCGACTGGCGAGAGGTCCTGCGCGCGACGGCGCTCTTCCTGGTTTTCGTCCTGGGGTTCTCCAGGCCGCGACGCCGGGTCGAGTGGCGTAACGCTGGGCTTTACTCGGCCTTCCTCATCTCGCTCTTCATCGAGATGTTCGGGATTCCGCTCACCATCTACCTGCTGGCGCCCGCATTGGGCCTGCCCGCGTGGGCGTTCGGGATGAACGAGAGCCACCTCTGGGCCTTCGCTCTGGCGCGGCTCGGGCTGCTTCCCCTCAGCGTCGGCGTGCACCTGGTGATGACGATGAGCGTCCTGCTCATCGCGACCGGCATGACGCTGGTGGCTACCGGCTGGGTGACCGTCTACCGGGGTCGCCACCGCCTGGTCAGCGAGGGCATCTACCGCTTCGTGCGGCACCCGCAGTACCTGGGCCTGATCCTGATCATCCTCGGCTTCAACGTCATGTGGCCGACCCTCCTCACGCTCCTCATGGCCCCGGTTCTCGTCGTGATGTATGTCCGCCTGGCGCGGAGGGAGGATGTGGAGCTGGCGACCGTGTTCGGCGAGGAGTACCTGCGCTACGCCGACCGGACACCCGCCTTCGTCCCGTGGGGCCGGAGGGGGATCCGCCGGGAGGCCACGGCGCGCGCGGCCGTCGCCGCGGGCGCTCAAGATCCACCGCGTCCATTGCGGCGAGATGCGTGAGATGACCGCCCGACCCCAGAGGCCACCGGTCGGACCCGGATCATGAACGCTGAGACTGTGCGCCGGGCTCCCGGATGGCTGCTGGCGGTGCTCTCCGGCGTGTTCCTGAGCCTTTCGTTCCCGGGAAGCGGGGACCAGGGGTGGCTCGCATTCGTGGCGCTGGTGCCCCTGCTCGTGGCGCTCCAAGACGCGGGCTGGCGGCGCGCAGGCGAACTTGGGTTCGTCGCTGGCATCGTGTTCTGGCTCACGAGCATCCCGTGGGTCGCCCAGACGATGGTGAGCTACGGTGGCCTCGCCTGGCCGCTCGCGGCCCTCGTTCTAGCGGGTTTCGCCGCCTACCTCGCCCTCTACTGGGCCGTCTTCTGCGCGCTCCTCTCCCGCATCTCCCTCGGTAGTGGCGGGCTCTTCGTCGTCGTTTCGGCGAGCCTCTGGGTCAGCCTGGAGTTCCTTCGGACCTACCTCTTCACGGGGTTCCCCTGGAACCTCCTGAGTTATTCCCAGTGGCGCAACGTCCCCCTGATCCAGGTCGCGGCCGTCACCGGCGTGTACGGGGTATCCTTCGTGGTCGTCGCGGTCAACGCCGCGCTCTGGCGGGCGCTCGAGCGGGGCCAGGACTGGCGACAGGGAGTAGCCGCGCTCGGCGCCGCGGCCCTGATCGTGGCCCTCGCGCTGGCGTCCGGCTGGCTTCCCCCGCGCGACGTGGCGAGCCCGTCTGTCCGGATCGCGCTGGCGCAGGGCAGCATCGAGCAGGGCGTGAAGTGGGAGCCCGCATATCAGGACGCGACGCTGGAGGTCTACCGGGACCTCACCGTCGAGGCGGCGGGGCGGGGCGCCCGTGTCGTCGTGTGGCCCGAGACGGCGGTGCCCTTTTTCCTGCAGGAGGACCCGCGCCGTCTCCAGGTCGAGCGCCTGGCTCGCGAGACGGGGATTTACCTCCTGGTGGGCGCGCCCGACCGAACGTCCGGGCGGCCCCGCAACAGCGCATTCCTAGTCGGGCCCGACGGCCGGTTCCTGGGGCGCTACGACAAGCGCCACCTCGTGCCCTTCGGGGAGTACGTGCCGCTCAAGCCGCTGCTCGGCTTCGTCGACGTCCTGGGCGGCGGAGCCATCGGCGACTTCGCGCCGGGGAGGCAAACCACCCTCCTGGAGACGCCGGCCGGCCGTCTGGCCGTCGTCATCTGCTACGAGGCCATCTTCCCGTCCGAAGTCCGGGACTTCTTCCTCGCTGGCGCGGACGTGCTCGTCAACATCACCAACGATGCCTGGTTCGGACGGAGCGCCGCCCCCGTGCAACACCTCGCCATGGCGGCCTTCCGCGCGGTCGAGAACCGGGCCTACCTCGTCCGCGCCGCCAACAGTGGCATCTCGGCCATCGTGGCGCCGGACGGTCGGATCGAGCAGACCTCCGGGCTCTTCAGGCGCGAGGTGCTCTCCGGACTCGTCGCACCTCGTGCCGGAGCGAGCCTCTACACGAGACACGGCGATCTCTTCGCCTGGGCCACCGTCGCGGTCGTCCTGGCCGCTCTCTCCCCCGTGGCCTTGAACGTGAGGAGGCGGACCCGAGTGTGGGGTCTCGATCGAGGAGGTTTCCCTTTCAAGCAGCAGGACGGAAGCTTCCGGAGCCGGCGGGGGCTTCTAGCCTCGCTGGTGGGGGCAGTGGCCGCAGTGACCGCGGCGACGGCCTGGCTCTTCCGTCCTCAGCTCGCCGATGGTCGCGGCTACCTGGAGCTGGTGCGGTGGCGGATCCCCGGCGGCGAGGGCCGGTTCATCGCGGTGGGGCCCTCCCCGAGCGCCGAGGAGCTCCGGGTTCTCGGCGAACGCCTGCGCGACGAATCCCGGCGCATGAAGAACGCCGTGGTGATGGTCTTCGACGACGCCGAGGCGGCGCGGGAGGTCCGCAAAGGCTCCCGGGCGATCGGGGAGGAGCGCTTTCAGGCGGCGCTCCGGCACCAGCGGGCGATGTACGTGAAGCAGCCCGCCCGCGGCGAGGAACGCCTTGTCATCTACGCGACCTACCCCGCCGCCCATGAGGTGATCCGCTACTGACGGAGTGGTGTGTGACTTCGTGACGACGAGGAGAGGAGAACCGATGGCGCGCAGACCGGGAACGAGGCTGGCGACGGCCTTTCTGATTGTCTCCGCAGTCCTGGCCGGGTGTGCGAAGCGGCCAGCGACAACAGTCGCGACCGCGCCCGCCCCGACAGCGGGAGCCACCGCAACAGCTCCGGCTGGGCCCGCCCCGGCCCCGGGCACGGCCTCCGCTCCGGGCGCGGTCCCCCGTGCACCGGACGCTCCAACGACACCTGGCCAGACCGCGCCGGGACCTGCCGTCACCCCTGGACCGGCGGCCAGAGCACCGGCTCCGCAGGAGTTCATGTCGATCGACGCGCTCAAGGACGTCCACTTCGACTTACCGGTACGATATCCGCCCCGCCGACACCCCGGTCCTCGATGAGAACGCCCGTTGGATGAAGGCGAATCCGAGATCTGTGATCCTCATCGAGGGCCACGCCGACGAGCGCGGGACGAACGAATACAACCTCGCGCTCGGCGAGCGCCGGGCCAAGGCGGCCATGAACTACCTGGTCGCTCAGGGCGTGCCGGCGAATCGGATCACGGTGATCAGCTACGGCGAGGAGCGGCCATTGTGCACGGAGAGGACCGAGGACTGCTGGGCCAGGAACCGGCGGGTGCATTTCTTGGTGAAACCGAGGTAGGCCGGGGGCCCGACGGTATCGCTGGCACTCCGAGGCCGAAAGGCCAATAGTGATGAAGCGGAATCCCACGATGGCGGGTGGGTGGAAACGGGGCCTGTAGGCAGCCCGAGGCGAACCCGAAGCAAGCTCTGGCTCGGGTGGCTGCTCGCGCTCGCGGGGCTTGTGCTCGTGGCGACTGGCCTCCTGAACGTGTCGAGGCTGCTCGGGGTTCCCCTGGAGGTGCAGCGCGGCTATCTGGCCCAGACCGTGGTTCCGTTGGTCGTCGGTCTCTGGCTTCTGATCGTTGGTGTCTACACTCTCAAAAACTGAGCCGCCTGTGCTGGGACTTCACGCGGCCCCCGACCTCGCGCTTGCTCCTGACTTCCACACGATCTTCGCGCTGTGGCACTGGCGGCCCGACGTCGTCGCGATGCTCGTCGCGCTGGGGAGCATCTATGTTGCCGGCTGGGCGAGGTTGAGAGGGCGGCATCGAGCCGCCGTCCGGCCCGGAGCCCTGGCCCTGTATCTGACGGGGCTCGCGACCATCGCACTTGCGTTGCTCTCTCCGATCGATGCCTTGGCCGACCGCCTGCTGACCGCCCACATGCTGCAGCACGAACTGCTCGCGATGGGGGCGGCGCCCGTTCTCCTGGTGGCCGACCCGCTTCGAGCGGTCGTCTGGGGCCTGCCCCACGCCCTCCGCCGTCGGATCGCGGGGCTGCTGGCACGGCCCGCTCTGCTCCGCCGCCTCTTCGCAGTTCTGACGTTCATGCCCGTGGCCTGGCTGCTCTACATGGCCGTGTTCTGGGGGTGGCACGTCCCGGTCGCTTATGAGGCCGCCCTTCGAAGCGACCTCCTGCACGACGTCCAGCACCTCTCGTTCTTCGGCGCGGCGCTGCTGTTCTGGTGGCCGCTCGTGAACCCCGGCCCGCGGCTCCACGGTCACGTCCCGTACGGGTTGCGGCTTGCCTACGTGCTGGCCACAGTGGCGCTGACGACACCACCGATGATGGCGATCGCGTTCTTTATGCCCCGCCTCCTCTATCCTTATTACGCGGCCGTCCCGCGTCTGTGGGACCTCTCAGCACTCGACGATCAGGCGATGGGCTGGGGCCTGATGGGGGTCCTGGATGGCGCTGTTTATGCCGTCACCTTCCTTGTCCTGGTGGCACGCATGGCGGCACACGAGGAACGGATGACGCGCCTGAGCGAGGCGGCGAGCGTCGAACCGACGGGTACGAGCGCGAGCTTCCGCTGCGACCGTTGAGGCTCTTCGGACCGCGGACCACACCCGGCAACCCCGGCCGCTGTCGGGCTGTCGCGACCGTTCTGCTCATGATCGTCGTGGGAATTCTTGTCCCCCCGGTCGCCGCTCACGAGGCTGCAGAGCACGAGGAGCCGGAACTCCTGAATCACTGGCGGACGCAGGTCCATCTCCTCTTCCAGTGGGCGCACCTCGTGGCGTTCGGCATCTGGCTGGGCGGCACGATGGCCGCCCGCCGGCTCCCCGGGGTTGGCCTGGACGCCCTGCTCTTCGGGAGCTGGGGGCTCTTTCTCGTCTCGCTCGGCACCGGCGGCTACAACATGGAGTTCAGCGCCGCCATCCCGGACGCTCCCGATCTCTTTTCACTTCCCGCCCTGATCGGCCGCTGGCCGTTCGGCACGGCGTACATCCTCCTCGTCGGCGTCAAGCAGGCGTTGCTCGCCGTTGCCGTGGTGTGGACGGCCGCGGTAACGGTTCGGCACCTCCGTTGGCCGAGCGGGCGAGACCGCCGCGGCCTCAGGGCGGCCTTCGTCGGCGGGTCGGTGGCGATCGGGCTGACGCTCGCGGCCGTGACCGCCATGGTGCTCGTGCTCCACGAGGCGATCGACCTGGCGCCCACTCCGCTGCATTCGCTCGGTGGAGTCGTCGGGCCGCTCGGGCCGGACGAGCTCCGAGCCGCGCGGCTGGCCGGCGATCTCGCTCCGCCCCCGTACCAGAGCGACCCCCGCAGCACAGGCGCCGGATTCCGACTCTTCGCCACCCCTCAGGCGGCTGGCGACGCGCTCACCCGGTTCGGGCACCTCGTCGGTTTCGCGGCGTGGCTCGGCGGCAACGCCGCGAGCCTGCTCGCGTCCCCGTCGGACCGCAATCGCGTGGTGCCGCAACTGTGGCTCGCGCTAGCGATCCAAGCCGTCACCGGGGCCTATCAGTTCATGTCGTGGACGCCGTTTGCCGTCGCGCCCTACCCCTGGCGACTGTCGGCGATGGTCGACTTCCGCTTTGGACACACGTATACCCTGCTCATGGCGCTCAAGCTTTCACTCGTGGCGCTGCTGATCCTGGGAACAGCGGGGTTGACGGCCGCGGCACGCCGGCCACTCCTGCGCAGGACCTCGTGGGCGCTCGCGGCGCTGAACGTGGCCGCCGGCTTTGTGCTTGCCTATGTCACGGTCGCTCTGCTGCTCGTGCACGAGGGGGTCGATCACGCGCTGTAGCGCTGTGACGGATTCGTCCGCCGTCCCGGAGGCGGCGTTGAGGGCTCAGGAGGGCGTCATGAGACCAACCGGCCGTAGAGTTTCCGCAATGACGGTCCTTGTGATTCTGGGTGCGGTAGCGCTGGCCGCGGCTCGCCAGGACCGCAGCATGGCCGAGATCCGGACCAGCCGGCTCGTGGTGGGGGACCGCGATGGCCGGACGCGTGGCGAGCTGCGTACCGAGCCCGACGGTGCCGTCACCCTGCACCTCAGCGACCGTGCCGGCGTCGCGCGCGGGCGCGGCTGAGCGTGGGAGGTAACGGGGCGCCGCGCCCGGCCCTCAACGGGGCCGACGGCAAGCCCCGCGCCCAGATCACGGCGGGGCCGGACGACTGGCCCAACCTGATGTTCTTCGACAAACACGGGCAGCGCCGGCCTGTCCTCGACATCGGCCTGGGCGGCTGGCCCGTCCTGGCGCTCGCCGACGACCGCGGCGACGACCGGGTTGTGCTCCAGGTGGCACCGGACGGGACGCCTGTCCTGGTCCTGTTCGACCGGACGGGCCGTGTCGTCTGGAAGACGCTATAGTGCAGCGACCACCTCTGACCTTGGTCTTCCTCTCGGTGCTCCTGCTCGCGCTGGGCACGACGGGGGGAGCGCTGATGTCGCTGCTCCGACCCCAGATCCAGGAGTTCGCCACCGACCGCATCTTCGCTGCGCGTGCCACCCACTCACTCTCGGGCTCCCGCGAGTACGATGCGGAGGTCGTCGCCGAGATCGTGTTCACCATCGAGGCCGGTCTCTCCTTCTTCCACACCCACGCCGAGGGCCTGGGGCTCGTGATCCTGTTCCTCGCCACCGTGATCGCCTCGCTGGTGCGTCCGGGGTGGCTTCGCCGGGGACTGTCCGGACTGATCGGGCTGTCCGGCGTCTTTCCGATCGGCTACCTCGCCTACAGCGCGTTCATCCTCCTCTATGGCCGCGACCGCGGGATCGAGCTGGCCGAACGCCTGCTGCTGATTCCTTCCGGTTCGTCCGCCATCGTGGCCCTCGCCGTGCTTGTCGGTGCCGTCGGCTTCCTGTTGGTGAACGGGCGGGTGAGGCGGCTCGCCACGCCCAGCCTGGCCGCCGCCCCGATCGTGACGCCTGCCCGCCGCTCGGACGCGTGGCGTCGGCCGCCGCGCCTCGTAGTCCTGGCCGCGGCGCTGCTCATCACGCTGGCCGAACTGGGCGGGGCCGCCATGGGACGCTTCAAGCCGGACATCGACGCCTTCACCCGGGCGCGAGTCCTCGAACGCCCCGAGGTCCACGGCCTCGTCGGCGCGGCCGACGTGGATAACGAGATTGTCGACGAGGTGCGGGTCAAGGTGGATGGAGCGCTGCGCCTCTTCCACCTGCACGGCCAGGGCAACGGCCTGATGATCTTCGCCCTCGCGATGGTGATCGCAACCGTCGTGAGGCCCCGCTGGCTCCGAGCGGTCCTGTATGGGCTGGTCACCCTGGGCGGCCTGGGCTTTCCGCTCGGCTACGTCATCTGGGCTGGCGCCATTCCGCTCGAGGGCGTCGAGCCTGGGCGTGCGCTCGCGGCGGCCTGGGTGCTCGTCCCGCTCGGCGCCACCCTTCTGCTCGGGCTCTGGGTCGCGACGTTCGTCAACGGAGTCGTTCTCGTCCGCACCCGGGCCCGGGGTCCAGAGGAGACGGAAGATCGGGCCCGCGGGCTTCGGCTCCCGCCGACAACGGTCATCCTGGCCGCCGTCGTCCTCCTCGTGCTCGCCGAGATCGGTGGTGGCGCCATGACGAAGTTCAAAGTGGACCTCGAGCGGGCCAACCGGGCGGCGGTCGAGGCCCGGCCACTGGTGCATGGGCTGGTCGGCGTGCGGCAGATCGATGCGCCGGTCATCGACACACTGCTCGCTCGCTCGGACTTCGCCCTGCGCCTTTTCCACCTCCACGGCGAGGGCATGGCCCTGGTGATGCTCGCCGGCGGTATCATCATCCGAACCTTCGTCGTGTCGCGCCGCCTCGCAGCAATCCTGCTCGTGCTGCTGGCCGCCGGCGGGCTCCTCTATCCGTTCGGCTATCTCGCGTGGAGCGCGATGATCCCGGTGCTCGGGCTCCAGCCGGCGAAGGATCTGGCCGAGTGGCTGTTCTGGATCCCGTTTGGCGGGGCGGCCCTGGTCGCCATGGCGTTGGTCACTCTGGTCCTCGCGAGCCAGTTGATCGTCGCTGGCGAACCCGCCCGGGGTCGCTGATGAGGCGCCTTGTCGTCGGGCTCGCACTCCTGAGCCTCGGCGGCTCCATGCCGGCCACGGCGCACCACGTGGGCACCTTCATTCCCAAGGACGACGACATCACCAAGAACGTGAAGGACATCAAGGCCGCCACCGCTGCCGGCCGTTTCGATCTCGCCGTCCGGCTCTTCGACGACGGCGTCGTGCACGGAACCATGGAAAAGCAGGAGAAACGTCTGCCGCGAGGGCTCGAGGACGGCCTGCGGTCGGCGCTCCGGCGGGGCAACCTGCCCGGCGTGGACTTACGTCTCGCGATCTTCCTCATCTTCCTGACCGACGAGCGCCTGGCGGACACGCTGGCCCGCCTCTCGGCGGCCGACGTGCCGGCCGAGCGGCGGCGCGACCAGGCCCGAAAACTCATCAACGCGGCGTGGCGCTATTACAACCTCGCCGACTTCGTCGTCTCGGCGCACGACGCGCGGACCGGGGTGGCGCTGCGCATGGGCTTCGAGGACGCCCAGACGTTCCTCGGGGGCATGATGGTCGACCCGATGTGGGCGGCGGCCGCCAAGCGCAACCCGGTGCCGCCCGACGAGGCCCGGGCAGCCCGGGTCGTGAGCAGCATGCGCGAGACGCTGCGGCGGTTCATTGCCGCTGCCGCCGCCGTCGCCGGGTCAGGCGGCGCGCGGGGCTTTCTGCCGGGGCGATAGATGGGGCGGGGTGACCTCTAACTAAGCGTTCCCACGACTCAGCTGAGACGGTGAGCGAGACCCTTGAGAGAGCGCGCGGGCAGAGATACCAATGGGCCCTGGCCAACCGCCCATGCGAGCGACGCCGCCACGTTAGCTCGGAGGACGATGCGATCAAGGCGGTCAGGGAGGCCTTGACGACCCTAACGTGGAGGCGCAAGATCTGCGCGCGCCGCGCATGCGGCAGGCGTGGCTGCTTCCGGGCACTTCCGGGAACTCAATTCTCAATGAGGCCATGGCCCGGCCCCACGCGGATCGCGCGCGGCAACACTGTGCCGTCGACGCGAGGGCACCACGCACCTCGCGCCGGGACGAGACGTGAGAGCGCACCATGCGTAGGAGATCGGAGCGGAACGACGTGTCGGCATGGGCGGCGGGGGGCCTCACGCTGCTCGCGGTCGTCATGGCAATGGTGGGGACCGCCTCCGGGCAAGACGCACGGGCCCAGGCGTTGCTCGACAAGGTCATCGCCGCTCACGGAGGGATGCAAGCCTGGGACGGTCTCAGGGACATGACGTTCACGCTCAGCCGGATCGTCTTCGGCCCGCAGGGTGAGGAAGTCGCCGCCGCCAAGAGCCTCTACTACCTCAAGCGGCACGGCCGGGCGCGGGTCGAGATCATCACGGGAAAGGGCGTCCAGGTCGAGGGCTTCGACGGGGAGACGCCGTGGGTGACGGTGAACGGCAAGCCGGAGATGGGCGAGGAGGCCCTCCGGCGCGCGCACTTCCAGGCCGTGAACTGGTGGTACTGGATGGGGGTGCCGTTCAAGCTGAAGGACCCCGGCGTCATCCTCACCCACAAGGGAACGGCGTCATTCCGCGGCAGGCCGGTGGAGGTCCTCGAGGCCACGTTTCAGCCCGGCATCGGCCGCACGAGCGACCGCTACACGTATTCGATCGACCCGGAGACTGGCCACGTCCTCTTCGTCGAGTTCCAGCTTCAACCTGGCGTGTGGCCGGGCATCGGTGGTCCGGCGCCCCTCCGGTCGGTGTGGTTCGACTACAAGAAGGTCGGGCCGTTCACGATCCACACCCGGCGCATCTTCTATCGGGACGCCGAGCTGAACACCCGGGCCTTCGTCCTCCTGTTCGGTGACTTCCAGGTCAATAGCGGCCTGCCGGACAGGCTCTTCAGGGCCCCGTAGCGACGGGGCCCTGCCGCCCGCGCGAAGCCGCCGCTGTCCTGGCGCTGATCGGCGTCGGGGGGCGAGAACGGCCTGCAGACCCGACCCGCGGGGCCTGCGGGCCCACGCTATGCCGGCGACCGCGCCGACGACTCACGCCGCCGGCGACAGCACGCGGTCGATCCGGCGGTGCAGCGCGGCAGTCCCCTCGGTCCTCTCGAGGGGGAAGATGAATTCCGTGCAGCCGCAGGCCGTGGTCCCGTCTGCCCTCCGAATCGGCTCGAGCGTGTGCGTGAACAGGCGGACACGGTCGCGCTCCACCTTGCGGTCGAGCACGACGAGACGGGTGCCGCGTGGCAACGTGAACTCATCCCGAGCCTCGGGCAGAGGCCCATCGGCCGGGATGCGAACAGGCGCGTAGTTGTCGAGGTGCCGGACCGGTTTCGACACGAACGACTGCGGCGGGTAAATGGCGGGCCGGATGACTCGAAGCGCGTTGGCAGGGACGCCGTCGATACCCAGGACCAGAACCGTCCCCCGTCGGGTCACGATGCCCTGTCGCCCTGACGGTTCGAGCGCCATCCGCGAGAGCTGATACCGGCGTTGCACGAGGTCTTTGACGTCAGCGGACTGCGAGGCGACCGAGCACCCGGTCGTCAGCACCGCGACGCCGAGACCGATGATCCAGAACCGAGGCGTGGAACGAGTTCATGATGCTCCTCCCGTCAGCCCGAGACGATCTCCCGCCCACGCTGGTTAGACCCACGGCGCTGCCCGTCTGGTGCGCCCACTGCGTTGCTTCGTGCCGGCTCAGCTGCTGGACCGCAGGCGCGCCGCTTCGGCGCGCAGGAAAAAGCTGCCCTCGGTCACGACCTTCTCGCCCGGCTTGAGGCCCTCGACCACCTCGACGAAATCGCCGACCGCCTGGCCGAGCTTCACGGGGCGCTCGACGAACCGCCCCTCGCCGTCCTGAACGGGCAGGTACACCACTGTCCGTTCCCCGACCGATTGCAGTGCCGCCCGTGGCACCAAGCTCACGGCTCGCTCAGGGCCGGCCTGGAAGCTGACGTTCACGTACATCCCGAGACGGAGCTCGCCGTTTCGGTTCGGCACCTCGACCCGGATCTTCGCGGTGCGAGTCGCCTGGTCGACGCGGGGATCGATGTAGGCCACCCGCCCGGTCAGTCGTCGTGACGGCCCCGAAGGAAGCATCACGGTGGCCTCGGTCCCCACACGGACCTGACCGAAGTCTTTTTCGTAGAGGTCGCCGATGGCCCAGACCGTACTCAGGTCGGTCACCACGAAGAGATCATTCCCCTGCATCACCACCTGACCGGGGTTGACCGCCCGGGTGATGATCACGCCGTCCACCGGCGCCGGCACGGTCACGTCGGAGACGACGTCGCCCGCCCCCCGCACGCGGTCGACTTGCTGCGGCGTGAGCCCGAGCAGGAGCAACCGCTGTCGGGCCGCGGCAACCTCGCTCTCGCGCGCATCACGGACAGCCTGGACCTCTTCGAGCTCCTGGCGGCTTGCCGCTCCGATCGCGACCAGCTTCTCGGTCCGCTTGACCTTCTGGTGGTCGGCATGCAGCATCGCCTGCATCGACAGATACTTCATCTGCGCCTCGGCCAGCTCGTTCGAGAAGATGACGGCGAGCGGCTGGCCGCGCTTCACGGGTGAGCCTAGCTCGACGAGCACCTGCCTGACCACTCCGCCGACGAGCGCGGCCACTTTCGTGTCGCGGTACACATTCGAACTGAGGGTTCCCGGCACAGTGATCGGCTGAACGAGGCGCTCGGTCCGCACGGTCGCGACCTTCAACCCCGCGCGGGTCACCGCCTCGGGCGGCAGGGAAACCTCGAGCGCCTCCTCCGCTTTTTGTGCTCCGTCTGATGGCGATGCGGTCTGGCTCCGCGGCGCTGTCTGAGGCGTCGACTTCGAGGCCGCCGGCATACCTGGCATCGCGGGCATGCTGGCCGCGGGCTCGGCCGCCGGCTTTGTGACCTCCTTGTTCGCGACGCGGCGCTCGCTCCAGACGGCACCCGCCGCAGCGCCGACGAGTAGCAGCGCCAGCGCCCCAGCCCCGCGAAGCGCCCAGCGGCGCCATCGCGGCCGCTCGTCGAGTTCTCCATTCAGCTCGTTCTCGAAGTCGTCCTGACGATCCATGACTCACCCCTGGTCGCGCACCACGCCGACGGCGCGCTGAATCTCGACCCCAGCATCCCATCGCTGCTTGAGCGCCTCGGTATACCCCATCTCGAGCTCGATGAGCCGGCGCTGCTCGGCGACGACATCGAGCAGGTTTATGCGGCCGAGGTCGTAGCTTTGGCGGACGACGCCGAAGTTGCGGCGCGCCGTCTCGAGCACCTGCGTCCGGTAGATTTCGGCCGAGCGGATGGCCGCGTCGTATCCCGCGTAGGCGGACACGACTTCCTGCTGCACAATGAGTTCCGTCGCCTCGCGGCGACGCTGGGCGCCCTCGGTCTCGGCGAGCGCGGCCGCGATGTTCCCCTGGTTCTGGTGACGGACGGGGAGCATGATCGACACGCCGAACATCAACATGTGAAAGGTGTCCTGAATCGGCCGGGAGCGGCCGTCGCCGTTCATCCCCATGAGGTCGAACCCGGTCTCCTCGCGGGTGTACCGGGCCATCAGGCTCGCGTCGTAGCGGCCCTCGGCGCGCTCGCGCTCGACCCGAGCCCGCCCGAGTTCGACCTCGAGCGCGGCCATCCGCAGATCGGCCCGCTGCTCGAGCGCCCGCGCTAGCGCGCGGTCCCGGTCGGGAATGGATAGAGGTGTTTCGATGTCGCCCGAGACCTCGAGCCGTGGGACCGGGGGGAGCCCCACGAGGGGCGTGAGCTGCAGCCTCAGCACTTCCACCCGACCGGCCCGCGTCGCCCGCTGCGCTTCCAGGCGGGCGATCTCCACGGCCATGAGGCTTTCTTCGAGGGCCGGCGCCGCGCCTTCCCGCACCCGCTCGCGAATGAGCCGCCGGCTCTCGCGGTTCGCGGCAAGCAGCTCCTCGGTGATTCTCAGGTCTCGCTGGGCGGCGAAGAGCTCGCCGAGCTTCATCCGGATGTCTGCGGCAAGACGGCGTTCGCGATCTTGAATATTGACCTCCTTCACCGCGAGCTCCCGCGCCGCAACGGCGGTCCGCGCTCCACGCCGGCCGCCGAGGTCGAGCGGCCATGTGATACCGATCGACTGACTGTTGTCTGTCATCGCAGGGATGAGGTTCCGTGAGCCGTTCAGATCGAGCATCGGATTGGGCCGGAACCCGGCCTGGAGCAGGCGTCCCTTCGCGGCATCGACTTCCGTGCGGGCGGCGCGGAGCTCCGGGTTTTCGGCGAGCGCCCGCGCCACGAGGTCATCGACGCTGACGCCAGCCGCTGGCGGTGCCTGGGCGTCGCCGAACCGCGGGATGACCGTCCCGATCAGGCCGACCACGATGAAAACCACTCGAGCCCGCGTGCGCATAGAGGCGGCTCAGCGCACGGGCAGCGAGAACTTCGCCGAGCCCTTCCCGGCGGGACCGTCCCACGTCACAGTTGTCTGCCGGGTCCCGGTGTCGGGGAACGCGATCGCGCCGCGATAGCGTCCGGGCCCGTCCGGCTTCAGGGTCGCGTCGGCCGACATCGGCGCCATGCCCGGCATCGTCATCGTCGTTTGCACGGCGACCTTGCCGACGTCGACCGGCTTGTTGTCGGGTGACGTGAACTCGAGGACGAAGGAGTTCTTCCCCTTCGTCAGCTGGCCGCCGTCGTTCTTCAGCGTGATGGTCACGTCTTTCGCCTTGTGGGTCTGGATCACCTTCTCGGCACTCGAGGCGATCGCGGTCAGCGTGCCCACCACAAGCAGCGCCCCGAGGATGGCCACCAGGACTCGGTTCATCGGATATCCTCCTTTGATAGGTTCGGGTTACTCGGCCGACTCCAGCGCCGGCCGCTTCTGCACCACGCGCGCCCCGGCCCGCTCGCGCGCCTCCGCCCGGACGAGCTCGCGTTCCCTCAGCCAGTAGAAGAGAACCGGCGTCACGATCAGCACGAGCGCCAGCGAGCTCACCATCCCGCCCAGGACCGGCGTCGCGAGAGGTTTCATCACCTCGGCACCTGTCGAGGTGCTCCACATGATTGGCAGCAGGCTCGCCACCACAGTGGAGGCCGTCATGACGAGCGGGCGCAGCCGGAGGAGTGCGCCTTCCTCGACGGCTTCGACGAGCGCCTGGCGGGTAAGCCGGCCCTTGAGCTCCTCCTGCTTCCGTGCGACGGCCTCACCGAGATAGATGACCATCACGACCGCCGTCTGGACCGCCGTGCCGAAGAGCGCGATGAAGCCAACCCAGACAGCAACCGAGAAGTTGTAGCCGAGGGCGTAGAGCAGGTAGATCCCGCCCGCGAGGCCGAACGGTACCGCCAGCAGGACGTGCGCGGCCTCCAGGAAGGAGCGGTACGTGATGTAGAGCAGCATGTAGATGACGGCCAGAACGACGGGGATCACGATCTGGAGCCGCTCCCGTGCGCGGATCGTGTTCTCGTACTGGCCGCTCCACTGGATATAGGACCCCTGCGGGAGCTGGACCTTCTCGGCGACGACCCGCCGCGCCTCCTCGACGAAGCTCCCCACGTCGCGCCCGCGAACGTTCAGCAGCACGGTGACGACCAGGAGGCCGTTCTCGCCGTTGACCATGGCCGGCCCGGTGACGTGGCGGATCTCGGCAAGCTGCGCGAGCGGGACCTGAAGGCCGTTGGGGGCGGTGACCAGGACGCTTCCGAGCGTCTGGGGATCGGCCCGGTACTGCGGCGCGTAGCGCACGCGCACCGGGAAGCGCTGCCGCCCTTCGATGGTCAGCGTCAGGTTGGTCTCGCCCACCGCGGTCTCGATCACGTCCTGGATCGCGCCAACTGTGATCCCGTAGCGGGCGGCCGCCTCGCGGTTCACGCGGATGTCCAGGTACGGGGCGCCGGTCACCTGCTCCGGGTAGACGTCGGCAGCGCCGGGGATCTGGCGCAGCACGTCGGCCACGGCCCGCGCCCTGTTCTGAAGAACGTTGAGATCGGTGCCGAAGATCTTGACGCCAACCTCGGACCGGATGCCGGTGGTCAGCATGTTGATGCGGTTGATGATCGGCTGGGTCCAGATATTGGACACACCAGGCATCGTGGTCGCCTCGTCCATCTCCCGAATCAGCTGCTCACGGGTCATGCCCGATCGCCACTGGGACTCCGGCTTGAGGCTGACGACGGTCTCCGTCATGTTCACCGGCGCCGGGTCGGTCGAGGTATCCGCGCGCGCGATCTTCGCCACGACGCCGGCCACCTCCGGGAACTTCTCGATCGCCTCGTTCTGCTTCTTGACGATCCCGATCGCTTGCGGGAGCGAGATGGCCGGGTCCGTCACCGGCATGAACATCAGGTCGCCCTCGTTGAGGGGCGGCATGAACTCCGAGCCGATGCGAGGAATCAGCGCCACCGCACCGGCAACGACGAGGACGGCGATGCCGAGCGTGAAGACCCGGTGGCGGAGCGCGAAGCGAAGGACTGGGCGGTAGGCCCAGACGAAGGCCCGCATCACCGGGTTTCGTTCTTCGGGCCGGATCTTTCCGCCGATCAGCAGGCTGCAGAGGACCGGCACCAGCGTCACGGAGAGGAGCGCCGCCCCGACCATCGCGAAGGTCTTCGTGAAGGCGAGGGGGTGGAACAGCTTGCCCTCCTGCCCCGTCAAGGCGAAGACGGGGATGAAGGCGAGGATGATGATCGTCATCGCGAAGAAGATCGGCCGGCCGACCAGGCGGGTCGCGTCGAGGACCGTTTCCATCACCCGGTGGCGGTTCCGCGTGTTCACCCGGTGCTTCTCGATGAAGCGAAACGCGTTCTCCGTGACGACGATGGCGGCGTCGACCAGCACCCCGATCGCGATGGCGATCCCGGCCAGCGACATGATGTTCGAGCTGACGCCCAGGTAGTGCATGAAGAGGAAGGCGACCAGCACTGCGAGCGGGAGCGGGATCGTGACGATCAGGATCGAGCGGAGGTTCAGGAGGAAAACCGCGTTCACCAGGGTGACGACGATGGCCTCCTCGATCAGCGCCTGCTTCAGGGTGTCGATCGATCGGTCGATCAGGGCCGAGCGGTCGTAGAAGGGGACGATCCTGACGCCGGGCGGCAACCCGGCCTGGAGCTCCTTGATCCGCTTCTTGACCCCCTCGATGACGTCCACGGTGCTGACGCCGTAGCGGGCGACGATCACGCCGCCGACCGCCTCCTCCTTGCCCTTGACGAGGGCGGTGATGCGGAAGGCGTCCCCGACCTTGACGTCCGCGACCTGCTTCACGTAGATCGGTACGCCGTTGTCGACAGCCACGACAATCTGCTCGATGTCACGGACGCTCTCGATGAGCCCGAGGCCGCGGACGACGGACCAGGTGCCGCTCGCCTCGACCACGTTGCCGCCGACGTTGCGGTTGCTCCGCATGACGGCGTCGACGACCGCCGAGAGCGTGATGCGGTACGCCCGGAGGCGGTTCGGGTCGACGTCGATCTGGTACTGCCGGGTATCGCCGCCGACGCTCGCCACCTCGGCCACGCCAGGCACGGCGTTGAGCTGGTAGCGAATGAACCAGTCTTGAATCGAGCGAAGGTCGCGGAGCGAGTAGCCGTTTCCCTCGACGGTGTACCAGAAGACGTGGCCGACGCCGGTCGCATCGGGCCCGAGAGTCGGGACGACGCCGGGCGGCAGCGACTTCGACAGGAGCTGCAGGCGCTCGAGAACCCGCGTGCGCGCGAAGTAGAGGTCCACGCGGTCCTCGAAGATCACGTTGATCATCGAGAACCCGAACGCCGACGACGAGCGCACGACACGGACACCGGGCAGACCCTGGAGGCTCACGGTCAGCGGATAGGTGATCTGATCCTCCACCTCTTGCGGCGACCGGCCCATCCAGTCGGTGAAGACGATGACCTGGTTGTCGGAGAGGTCCGGGATCGCGTCGATCGGCGTCGCCCGTAGGGCCCACCAACCCCACCCGGCGACGAGCGCGAAGAGCGCGATGACCAGGATCCGGTTGCGAAGGGAAACTTCGATGAGCCAGTTGATCATGAGGGGACCTTCTTAGTCATGCCTCGAGACGGAGCTGGCGGTCACCGGGGGCGCATATGCGCTCCTCCGGCATCCACTCGAGCCAGTGATGGATCCGCTCCAGGACGGGTTGGACGCGTCGGGAGCGCATCAGCTCGGGCTCCAACGCGAACACGAATTCGGTGCAGCCGGACACGGGCTCTCCCGCTACGCCGAGCCGCACTGGGTCGGCACTGTGGGTCAGCTCGATGCGCGATGGAAGCGTCGCGTAGAGCGCTCTCTCATGAGCTGTTCTCGCGGCTCCGCCGTCGAGCCCGGTACCGCCGACAGAGAACGCCATGCAGAGCGCTGTCGCGCGGCAAACGCATCTCGGGTTCGAGGCTCCCTCGATGCTCAACTGAGTGTTCATGCCGCCAGCAGTTGCACCGCGGCACATGAAGAGGCTTCAGGCACGTCCTCCTCCGTCACAGTCCTTGGCGCGCGAAAGACTCTTGCCCGCGGGGCCAAGAACGTTTCCGAGCGGCTCTTTGCGGAGCGCCGCCACACGTGGTCTAGCGAAGGCGCGTTAACCGCGAGAGAACGCACTAGCGGGGCGCGGCTAGACCAGCAGAACTAGGCGGAGAGGCGTGGTCTCGGAGGGGGGTCGGGCGCGCCGAACAGGAAAGCGGGAACCCGCTCCAGGGAAAGTAGAACGACCCCCCCTGTTTGGCCTGGGGCGTGAACGAGCGGGGCTAGGAGAGACGCGCAGGCGTAAGTGGCGCACGGCCCCTGGCAGGCGGCGCTCATTGCGGGGCAGTGGCTCAGGGCCAGCGCCCACGCTGGGGCGAAGGCGGCCAGGACCAACAACAGGAAGATGACGGCGCTTCGCATGTTCAGCACGCCGTACCGAAGCAACGTCTGCAGGCTGTCATTCGAGGTGTGAGTATATCACAGAGTGCGGAGGTGGTGTTCATCGAGGCAAGCCCAGCGCTTCCGTCATCCCGGATCTCAAACCCGCCGGCCAGCCGCTTTGTTCCCCGGTTGGCGACCCCTGCCGCTTCTCCAGCGAAGGCAGCCGCGATCGCGCAGTCAACGATGCGATGAAGAAACGGGGGCCATGAGCAGGAGAGCGATCCGTCCTCGGCACCGCCGCGTGGGCTCGGGCGGCGGTGGTGGGCGGCGGCACTCGTTGGCGCCATGCTCGTAAGCGGGACTGTCGCCTGTCCTGCTCGTTTTCTGTCCCGCCTACCAGTGAAGCAGCTGGCACATCCAGCTCGGGAAGCTGAGACGAGAGCTTGGACGGATCAGGGCGACGGGCGACGAGGTTATGCTCGGGCGGCGATCGCAGCCGGCCAGGGCCAGGAGCAGCCCGATGAGGGCGGCGGGCACGCGGTCGATCTACCCGATCCGGGCCAGCGCGATCATGCCGCCCATCATGTGCATCGGCTTGTGGCAGTGGAAGAACCAGTCGCCCGGGTTGTGGCCGGTGAACTCGAGCACGACCGAGCCCATGTGCGCGTCGACGTCGACGCTGTCCTTGACGACGGGCTCGGCATAGCGGGCGCCGTTCACGGCCAGGACCCGGAACGACTGGCCATGCAGATGCATCGGATGCGCCTCGGGGCTCATGTTGCCCAGGCGCACGACCGCGCGGTCGCCCCTTTTGAGCGTGAGCGGGTCGGTCTTGGGGTAGACCTTGCGGTTGATGGTCCAGACGTCGCTGCCCATCATGCCGCCGCTCAGCGTGAGGTCGAAGGTCCGTGTGACTCCGGACGCCGGTGGCAGGAGAGGCCGACCGCGGCCGAGGCCGTAGTGCCAGAGGTCGAGGTCGGCGAGCCGCTCCTCCGTCGGCGCCGGCTTCCCGCCATCGTGCCCGTCGTAGAGCACGAGCATCCGCTCGCCGGCCTCGGCGTGGCCGGGCTGAAGGCACTGGAGGAACCAGGCCCCCGGCCGCTCCGCGATCACCACGGCGTCGTACCGCTCGCTCGGCGCGAGGGGAATCGCGTCGACCTCGACGGGCGCCTGGAGCGCGTTGCCGTCGGTGTGGGTGACCCGGAGGCGGTGGCCGCCCAGGCGCATGACGTGCGTGTGCTCGTTGCTCGCGTTGATGAGCCGGAGGCGCACGCGCTCGCCCTTCTTCAGCCGGAGGGGCTCCGTGGCCGGATACGTCTTGCCGTTGATCGTCATGGTGTCGTACGGAGGGTCGTTGCGCTGGCCCATCATGCCGCGCATGATCCCTCCCATCCCGCGGCCGCCCATCATGCCGCCCATCCCGCCGCGGCCGCCGGCGACGCCCTCGACCGTCGGCGGCAGCGGGCGACCCGTGCCCGTCCCCCAGTCGTCGAGCACGAGCGTCACCTCGCGGTCGTAGGCCATCGGCTCTCTGGCCTCCGGCTCGATGATCAGCGGGGCAGCGAGGCCGAGGTCGAGCTGGCGGTGCTCGTCCACATGGGTGTGGTACCAGCGCGTCCCGGCGGGCCGCGCCTCGAACTCGTAGACGAAGGTCCCGCCGGCCGGGACCGGCGCCTGCGTGACTCCGGGCACGCCATCCATGGCGTTGGGGACGTCTACGCCGTGCCAGTGGATCGTCGTCGGCTCGCCGAGCGCGTTCTTGAGCACGACCCGCAGGCGCTCGCCCTCGCGGACGCGGATCTCGGGACCCGGGATGCTTCCGTTGTAGGCCATGGCCTTGACGGTCTTGCCCGGCGCCAGTTCCCACGAGACCTCGCGCGCTTCGAGCTGGATCTCGCGAACGGCCGCGTCGCCCGCGCCGTCGGTGCGGGCCGCGAGCCCGAAGCCAGTCGCGAGGGCTCCGGCGCCGGAGCCGAGGCGCCCGGCCGTTTCCAGGAACTTGCGCCGTGTCATCGTTGCCCTCCGTCGCAGCGCTCGACGAGGAAGCGCTTGAGATCCTCCGGATCGCTGAAGATGAGCTGGGCGCGATCGCCCTGCATCCCGGCCGGAAGCAGCACCGGCCGCCCGCGCTCAGGGCCGTAGGCGCTCGCGTCCGTCTTGAAGCGGAGGTTGATCTCTCGGACGGTACGTTCCTGGCCGGTGGCCATCGTGAGCCGGTACTCCCCCTTGCAGTAGGCGATCTGCTGGACGATTTGGTCCGCCACGACGTTCCTCAACGGCGTCCGCGGCTGGGCGTGCCCGACTGCCGTACCGGCGAGCGCCATGCTGAGAACGGCGGCGGCAGCGGCCCAGCACCGGGTCATGTCAGCGCGGGCTCCGGCGCCACGTGAGGAAGATGCCTTCCCGCGCTCCGCGCGGCCACGGCCACGGCAGGAAGGCCGGGGTCCGGGCGGCCCAGGCCCGGAACACGTCGCGGAACCGCCGCTCCAGCTCCGGGTCCTCCCGGCGGGCGAGACGCACGAACGTCAGTGTCCCGTCCCCGTTTGGACGCCTTGATGTAGCAGTCGCGGTTGCTCGTGTGGCCGACGCGGTGGCAGCCGCAGAAGCAGGGTGTGTACAGCGCGTGGACTGGTACTCACCGGCTCGCGAACACGCCTTGCTTCTTGTTCCTGTCAAACATGAACACGTCGTATCGTGCGGGCGGAGGCCCTGCGACTTCCATGCCAGGTGAGCCGATCGGCATACCGGGGACGGCGAGGCCGGCGACTTTCGGGCGTTCCCGGAGAAGCCTGACGATCAAGTCGGCCGGCACGTGGCCCTCGACGACGTACCCGTCGACGAGCGCCGTGTGGCAGGCCTCGAGGTCCGCCGGCACACCGTGCTTGGTCTTGACCGGCCGGAGGTCCTTCATGTTCTCGACCTTGACCGTGAATCCGTGCTGGCGCAGGTGGTCCACCCACGCGTCACAGCAGCCTCAGGTGGGGCTCTTGTAGACCGTCATCCCGGGAGGAGATCCCGATCCGGCAAGAGACCGAATCCCGGTCGTGAGAGTGAGTCCCACCACCACAGCTCCCGCCAGCATCCTGACCCGCGATCGCTCGACGTTCACGCGATCCTCAATTTCGGGCTGGGCCTTCCGAGGCGGATCATGCGTCTGACGACGCCCACAGCCGATGACGGCGCAGTCGCCGAGTGGCCAGTAGCCGCACGTGCGAGTCTCAGCCGAGACCGTCATCGTTCGGCGAAACGTTGATTGCGAGGGGTGGGCCCAGGTCCCCGTCGCATCGGCAGCGGCCACGCTGCTCACGTACGGGACGTCGATGTGGCGTCGGGTCCGGGCCATGTCTTTGGTCATGGCCGCCTCACTTCCGCGGCTAGTGGCCGGGCGACATCATGCCCTGACCGCTCATCATGCCGCCCCCGGTCCCGCCCATCATTTCCATCATCCGGGTCATGCCGAGCATGACATCGCCGTTCCCCATGCGGCGGGCCATCTCCATCATGTTGGCCATCGCCTGGGGCGCGCGGTCCGACTGCATGAACTCGCGCATGGCGTTCTGGCCTTCCTCGGTGATCGCGGCGCCGTGCATCATGTCCATGCAGGCGGCGGTCGGATCGTTCTTAGCGCTTCCCGGTGTCTTTTCGTGGGCAAACCCGAACGTCGTCCCGAGGGCGAGTCCCAGGATGCCGATGCTCAGGAACGTTATAGGGCGCATAGGCGTTCCACCTCCTTAGTATCTACCCCGGAGAGACCTTCCCGGTGGTATTCACATACTGCTGACAACGACGATTGGGAGGCTAAATGACGGGAGGCGAGCGCGGAGCGAGCGGGCCGACCTGGCGGTCGGCATACGCCACGACCGCGGTGGCGCTCGCGAGGATGACAAGCACCGCAGGCGCTGCCGCCCAGGCCGAGCTGGGCAGGGTGGTGGCAGGCAGCGCGAAGTGTGGCATCGACGGCGCGCCGCATCGGCTCTGCTCACCGCACAGCGCGCACTCGGCCTGGCCAATCGGGGCGAGCGCAGCCTGGGCGACGTCCCCGCGGCACAGCACCAGGAGCACCCCAAGGAGCGCCACCGTCAATGGCTTCAGGCCTGTCGCCGAACAAAGGCACGATCGCATTGAGCTTCAGCGTACGCGGTCGCATCTGGAAATGCAAACAGGTGCTGCTCGCCGTGCCCTTCGGCCTGGCCGGCGGTATCTACCTGGTCTGGGCCCTCGGCTACAACTTTTCGGTCGCGGTCTGGGTGGGATTCATCGCGCTGTTCGGCACGGCGGTGCAAACGGCGGTGGTGATGGTGATCTACCTGGAAGAGGCCGTCGGCCGAAAGCGTGAAGCCCTGGGAGGACGCTTCACACGGGATGCGCTGCTGGAAGCCGTCAAGGAAGGCGCGTTGCTCCGGTCACGGATCTCAGCACGGTGTGGGTGGTCGGCGACCTCTACGAGAGGGACTTGCCGTCCGTCCGCGTGGGTACGCCAGCGACAGTCATCATCCCGGCCGTGCCGCAGATTCGGCTTCGGGGCCGGGTGTCCTACATCGACCCCCGCGTGGATCCGGCGGCGCGAACGGCCAGGGTCAGGGTGGAGCTGCCGAATCTCAACCAGGCGCTGCGCCTCGGCATGTTCGTGAGCCTCGAGTTCCAGACGGGCTCGGACCGGCGCCGGCTGATGGTCCCGCGCGGGGCCGTCCAGGCCATCGGTGACCACAGCGTGGTGTATGTCATGGCTGACGACCGAGGGACGATTCGTCGAGCGCCCGGTGAAGCTCGGAGCGCCGGTCGGGGAGTCCACCGAAGTCTTGGACGGCCTCAAACCCGGAGAGAAGATCGTGACGAAAGGTAGCTTCTCTCTGCGCGCCGAGGTGGCACGAAGCCGGCAAGGGAGTTAGGGTGAGCCACGATATGGCCGCGACGCGCGGAACTGTCTACACCTGCCCGATGCACCCCGAGGTTCGCCAGGCCCGGCCCGGCGCCTGCCCGAAATGTGGGATGGCGCTCGAGCCCGAGCGTCCCGCCGCGTCCGGCGTCGCGACGGAGTGGGTCTGCCCGATGCACCCGCAGATCGTTCGTCCGGTGCCCGGCACGTGTCCCATCTGCGGCATGGCCCTGGAACCCCGCACGCCGTCGGCGACCGAGGAGAATGCCGAGCTCGCCGACATGACGCGGCGGTTCTGGGTGAGCACCGCCCTCAGCGTGCCGCTGCTCGCGTTCGTCATGGGCGACATGATCCCTGGCGAACCGCTGCGTCACTGGATCCTGCCCCGGATGACCGCCTGGCTCCAGCTGGTCCTCGCTACCCCGGTCGTCCTCTGGGGCGGCTGGCCGTTCTTCGTCCGCGGCTGGCTCTCGGTTGTCAACCGCAGCCTCAACATGTTCACGTTGATCGCGCTGGGTACCGGCATGGCCTGGGCCTACAGCGTCGTGGCCACGCTGGCGCCCGGACTTTTTCCGGCGTCGCTTCGGGCGCACGGCGGCGAGATCGGGCTCTACTTCGAGGCGGCCGCCGTCATCACCGTGCTGGTGCTGCTCGGCCAGGTGCTCGAGCTGCGCGCCCGCAGCCGGACCAGTAGCGCCATCAAGGCCCTGCTGGACCTGGCCCCGCGAACGGCGCGGCGCCTGAGCGCCGGCAACACCGAGGAGGACGTCGCCCTCGATCAGATCCAGCTGGGCGATCGGCTCCGCGTTCGACCGGGCGAGAAAGTCCCGGTGGACGGCGTGGTGCTGGAGGGCGCCAGCGCGGTGGACGAGTCGATGGTCACGGGGGAGTCGATCCCCGTTGAGAAGACGCCGGGCAGCCGCGTGATCGGCGGGACCGTCAACGGCACGGGCGGCTTCGTCATGCGCGCCGAGCGCGTCGGCAGCGAGACGCTGCTCGCCCAGATCGTTCACATGGTCAGCGAAGCCCAGCGCAGCCGCGCGCCCATCCAGCGTCTGGCCGACCAGGTCTCCGCGTGGTTCGTCCCCGCCGTCGTCGCGGTGGCGATCATCTCCGCCATCGCCTGGGCGACGATCGGCCCCGAGCCCCGGGCGGCCTACGCCATCGTCAACGCGGTGGCCGTTCTCATCATCGCCTGCCCCTGCGCGCTGGGCCTGGCCACACCGATGTCGATCATGGTCGGCACCGGCCGCGGGGCCACGGCCGGCGTCCTGATCAAGAACGCCGAGGCGCTCGAGGTCCTCGAGAAGGTGGACACGTTGGTCGTGGACAAGACGGGCACCCTCACCGAGGGCAAGCCTCGCCTGGTGAGCGTGGTCGCGGCGCCGGGCTTTCGGGAAGAGGAGGTTCTGCGGCTGGCGGCCGGTCTCGAGCGCGCCAGCGAGCACCCGCTGGCGGCGGCGATCGTGAGCGGCGCCGAAGCGCGGGGCGTGAGGCCAGGGCCGGCGGAGGAGTTCCAATCGGTGACCGGCAAGGGTGTGGTCGGTCGCGTCGAGGGTCGGGCGGTCGCGCTCGGAAACCGGCGGCTGATGGAGGACTCGGGCGTCACCGTTGGCGACCTCGCGGCACGGGCTGACGAGCTGCGGCGCGACGGCCAGACGGTCATGTTCATCGCCATCGAGGGCCGTCCGGCCGGCCTCATCGGCGTGGCCGACCCCATCAAGGCCTCCACCCCGGAGGCGCTGCGCCTGCTGCGGGAGGCCAGCCTGCGCATCGTCATGCTGACCGGCGACAGCCGGGCCACCGCCGAGGCCGTGGCCCGCAAGCTCGGTATCGTCGAGGTCGAGGCCGAGGT
>JBOHPP010000184.1:0-13371 GCA_050731755.1 Candidatus Rokuibacteriota bacterium
TGCCCCTCGCGGAACTCCGTGACGCCGGCGCGCTCGAAGTGATCGAGCACGCGGCTGGACGCGGCGTGGTGGCCGCCACTCTCTCCCGGGCGGCGGATGGGCAGCGCCCAGACGAGCCCGGCCACCAGTACCAGTGCCAGCCCCGCCCGCAGGAGATTCTGCCGCCAGCCGCGGCCGCCGAGTGTGTGCTCCACCCACGCTCTCATGACTCGACCACGTTTCGAGCTCCGACTCCGCCGAAGATGTCTAAACCCCTAACTTTTCGCGAGTCACCTCTCGAAGCTCACGAGAGGAACCGGAGAACACGATGAGCCCCTTTTCCATGACGTAGCCCCGGTCGCAGACCGCCAGCGCCATCCGGGCGTTCTGCTCAACGAGGAGGACGGTGACGCCGAGCCGCTTGAGGTCGCCGATCATCTCGCGGATCCCGCGCACCAGCGCGGGGGCCAGCCCCTGGGTGGGCTCGTCCATGAGGATGAGGCGGGCGCCGGCCATCATCACGCGGCCGATGGCCAGCATCTGCTGCTCGCCGCCCGAGAGCGTCTTACCCGGCTGCTCGATCCGCTCCCGCAGGCGCGGGAAATGTCGAAATACGGCCTCCAGCCGCTCGCTGCGCAGCGCGGACGAACGCTGGGCGACGGCGGAGAGGCCCAATTCGAGATTTTCGCGCACGGTGAGGCCAGGGAAGATCCGCCGATTCTCGGGCACCAGCCCCACTCCCCGGCGGGCGATCTCGTGAGGCGGCAGCCCGGTGAGCGCTCGCCCGTCCAGCTCGACGCTGCCCCGCCAGGGCTTGAGGAAGCCCATGGCCGTCTTGACCAGCGTGGTCTTGCCCATCCCGTTGCGGCCGAGCAAGGCCACCGCCTCCCCCTCCCGGACTTCCAGAGAGACGCCGAAGAGGATGGGCGTGGCGCCGTAGCCGGCGTGGAGATCCCGGATCCGCAGCATCAGTCGTCGGCGCCTCCCAGGTAGGCCGCGATCACGTCGGGGTTCGTGCGCACGGCGTCCGGCGATCCTTCGGCGATCTTCTCCCCGAAATGCAGGACGGCCACGCGGTCGGAGATGCCCATCACCACGCTCATGTCGTGCTCGATGAGCAGCACGGTGAGTCCGCGGGCCTGAGCGATCTTCCTGATGAGGGCGGTGGCTTCCCGGGTCTCGCCCGGAGTCATGCCGGCGGTGGGCTCGTCGAGCATCAGCAGGGTGGGCCGGGTAGCCAGGGCCAGGCAGACCTCGAGATAGCGCTGCTCGCCGTGCGACAGGTTCTCGGCCAGCTCATCGCGGCGGGCGGCGAGCCCGAAGGCCTCCAACAGCTCGGTGACCGGCGCCTCGACGTCGGTCTGCCGCCACAGGGAAGCCAGGCGGCCGGATTCGGCGGCGCGCGACTGCGCGGCCACCCGGACGTTCTCGAAGACGGAGATCTCCGGGAAGATGTTGGTGATCTGGAAGGTCTTGGCCAGCCCCTTGCGGTTGACGACCTCGGGCGGGAGCCCGGTGATGTCCTCGCCCTGGAACCTCACGCGGCCGCCGCTCGGCGCGTGCAGCCCCGAGATCACGTTGAACAGGGTGGACTTACCGGCGCCGTTGGGGCCGATGACCGAGAAGACCTCGCCGGCGCCGACGCCGAAGCTGACCCGGGAGAGCGCGGCCAGGGCCCCGAAGTGCTTGGAGATGCCGTCGACCGCGAGGACGGTCATCGCCGGCGGCGTCAGGCCGTCGCCCGTCGGGACCCGAGCCCGAGAGCCCGCCGCAGCCCGAACAGACCGCGCGGCATGAAGAGGACGATCCCCACCAGCACGAGGCCGATCACCATGAAGTACCAATCGACATAGGAAGACACCTTCTCCTGGAGCACGATGAAGAAGGCGCCGCCGATCACGGGCCCGACCAGGGTTCCCAGACCGCCGATCATCACCATGATGATGAATTCCCCGGACACCGTCCACAGCATGAGGTCGGGCGTGGCGTAGGCTGCCCGTCCAGGGTAAAGCGCGCCCCCCAGGCCGGTGAGCAGCGCCGAGATGACGCAGGCCGCCATTTTGTAGCGCTGGACGTTGTATCCGAGGAAGCGCGCGCGATCCTCGTTCTCACGGATGGCCACCAGCACGCGGCCGAAGTGCGAACCCACGAGCACCCGGCATACGATCCAGGCCAGGGCCAGGTAGGCCAGGATGAGGTAGTAGTTCCGGGCCGGCGTGTCGATGGCCAGACCGGGCCAGAGATGGGGAGCGGGCAGCCCCTGGATGCCATCCGAGCCGCCGAAGGTCTGCGTGTAGCGAAAGAAGGTGTAGACGACCTCGGCGAAGATCAGAGTCAGCAGAGCGAAGTAGATGCCGCGGCGGGTGGTGGCGAAGTAGGCGACGATGACCGCGTAGATTCCGACGATCAGGACCGCGAAGCCCAGCGCCAGCCAGAGGGACAGGACGCCGCGCTCCAGCAGCACGGCCGTCGCGTAGGCGCCCAGGCCGAAGAAGGCGGCGTGCCCGAAGGAGACGAGGCCGGTGTAGCCCATGAGGAGGTCGAGGCTCATGGCCACGGCGCCGAACAGCAAAGCATCGAAGGTCAGCAGCAGGTAGTACTTCGACATCCACGGCGTCAGGGGCAGCGCGGCCAACGCGGCGAAGACGACGATGGCCCGCCACGTGATCGGCCTACTCAAGGACGCCCTCCCGCCCGAAAAAGCCGCGGGGCCGCACGATCAGCACCAGGATCATGATGCCGAAGATGGCGATGGCCACTCGCTGGGGGTTCATCCACAGCGTGAGCAGGCTCTGGGCGATGCCGATGACGAAGGCGGCGATCACCGAGCCACCCATCGAGCCCATGCCGCCCAGGATCACCACGATGAAGGCGAGCAAGATCATCTCCACGCCCATCTGCGGATAGACCGTGAAGATCGGAGCCAGCAGCAGGCCGGCCAGCGCGGCGAGCGCCGCCGAACCAGCGAAGGTGAGCGTGAACAGGCGGGGGACGTTCACGCCGAGGCCGTCGAGCATTTCGGCGTCCTGCACGGCCGCCCGCACCAGGATGCCGGCGCGGGTCCGGGTGAAGAACAGCCAAATGGCCACGAGGAGCAGGGAGGCGCTGGCCAGCAGGAAGAGGCGGTAGTTCGGGTACGTCATGCCCAAGAGCGGCGTCGAGCCGGTGACGGGCGGCAGGATGCGCCGCATGTCTCCGCCCCAGATCTGCCGGATGCCCTCGCGGAAGACGAGGGCCAGCCCGAAGGTGAGGATGAGGCCGTACAGCGGCTCCCGGCGGTAGAGCGGCCGGAGGGTGGCGACCTCGGTCACGGCACCGATGGCGCCGACGATGAGAGGGGCGGCGATCAGGGCCACCCAGAAGGACTGGGTGAGGCCGATGACCGCGATGCCCGCGTAGGCGCCGAACATGTACAGCTCGCCGTGAGCGAAGTTCATCACGCCGAGCAGGCCGAAGATCACGGTGAGCCCGAGGGCCAGCAGCCCGAGCGCGGCCCCGAACACGAGGCCGTGCAGGAGCTGCGGCAGCAGGACCGCGACCACGTAATCCACGATCGGTCTGGCTCCGAGTGCCGGCGAGAATATCACGCCCTCGCCCGGCTCGAGCCCGCGACTTGCCCAGCTCGGGTCGATCGCCTATGTTCGGCCCGACATGGAGCAGCCGCGTTCGGCGTCGGTGCTGTGGCGCCGGCTGGATCAGCCGGGTCATGAGTCGGCTCGACTGTTCTCGCGGGACGCCCGCTGGCATCTCACCGGCACGGCGGTGTTCGTCCAGGAGCAGCAGCCGTGCCGGCTCGACTACCTGGTGGTCGGCACCTCCCGCTGGGAGACGGTGTCGGGACGCGTGACCGGCTGGGTTGGCCAGACGCTCGTCGAGATTGAGCTGGCGGTCGACTCCGCCCGTCGCTGGCGGCTCAACGGACGCGACTGTCCCGCGGTGACGGGGTGCATCGATCTGGACCTGAACTTCAGCCCGTCCACCAACCTGCTTCCCATTCGGCGACTCGGTCTGGCCGTGGGCCAGGCGGCCGAGGTGCGGGCGGCCTGGCTGCGCGTCCCGAGCTTCGCCCTCGAGCCGCTCGCGCAGGTGTACTGCCGCCTCGATGCCACGACGTATCGGTACGAGAGCGCGGGTGGGGCGTTCGTGACCGAGCTCGAGGTGGACGCGGCCGGCTTCGTCACCCGGTATCCGAAGTTCTGGGAGGTCGAGGCCGGCCGCTGACCGGCCGCGCGTCGCACCCGCCGCGCGGCCGGGCCGTGCGGCGGGCGGACGCAGAGCGAGCGATCAGTTCTTCTTCTTGAGCTCCCAGGTGAAGCCTTCCACCGGGTCCTTGCCCACCATGGGCTCGCCGATGGAGTCCGAGCCGGCGATGCGGGCGATGGGGATGTTCTTGCCTTTCTCCACCCGGTACAGGTGCATGTCCATCACGACCTGATGGTCTTCCTTGCGGATGCACTGGCGGCCGATGTGGGTGTCGTCGATGCACAGGCCCTCGTGGGCCTCGGCCACCTTGTCGGGGTCGAAGGAGCCGGCCTTTTCCACCGCCGTCTTCCAGAAGTAGACGGCGTCGTAGGACCCGGCGGCGATGTTGGCGTCCACATTCCAGCGCTTCTTGAACCTCTGATTGAACGCCTGCATGTTCTTGTCGGGGTTGTGGGGCGAGAAGTGGTTGAGCTGGATGAAGCCCTCCATCGGCTCGGCGATGGCCGTCAGATCCTGCTGGAGCAGGAAGCAGTCGATGCCGGCCAACTTGTACTTCTTGGTCATGCCGAAGGAGTGGAGCTGGGTCATGAGCCGGAGCGAGTCGGTGCCGGCGAAGGCCACGAACAGGACGTCGGGGTTTTTGGCGTTGATGTCCCCGAACCAGGGGCTGAAGTCCTTGGTGTCCAGGGGCGCGCCGGCCACGCCGACCACCTCGCCGCCCAGGCGCTCCAGCGCCGTCTTGAACTGCCGCCCGTCCGACTGCCCCATAGCGTAGTCGGTGTAGAAGATGTAGACGCGCTTGCCCATCTTGTCGACGATGTACTTGGCCAGGCCGTTGGCCTGCATGCGGGAGTCGGGCTGGTTGGAGAAGTAGTACTTGTGGAACTTGGTCGTGCGCATGAACTCGGCGCAGGACACGGAGTTCCAGTGAATGGTCTTGTGCTTCTTGGTCACATCCATCACGGCCATGGTGGCCCCGCTGGACACCGCCCCGATGAGGAGCTTCACGTCGTCCTGCAGGATGAGCTTCTCGGCTTTACGGACGGAAGGGGCCGGCTTGGTGTCGTCGTCTTCCGAGATCACCTCGATCTTGTGACCGAGCACGCCGCCCTTGGCGTTGATCTCCTCGACGGCGAGCGTGAGGCCCATGGTCTGGTACTTGCCGTAGCCCTCGAAGACGCCGATCTTGGAGCCGAGGTCGCCGATCTTGACCACCTTGGACTGGGAGCCGGCGGGCGCCGACAGGGCGACCACGACGGCGACCGCTACGAGCAGGGCGAGGAGCGTGACACGCTTCATGAGTCCCTCCTTGCTGACGTTGACGACGCTGCAATCAAGTCCGACAGGATCTGCGCCATACGCCGGAAGGCGCCGCGCAGCTTGTCCGGATCCACGGTTGGCGCTGCCCCCGGCGCCGCGGGGGTTTTCGCGTAGGTCTCGGCCTCGTCGAAGGCCAGGCGCATGGCGACCGAGGTCTTGCTGTCCCGGGTGGACACGGCGAAGTCGATGAGGTTGTAGTATCGCCAGATCGCTTCCAGGAACCGCTGACCGATGGCCAGCCGCGTTGCCGGCGGAGTCGCGGCCTCGGCCAGCTGGCGCTCCGCGTCGCGGGCCAGGTCGCGGGCCAGCGCCGAGAAGAAGAGCATCAGGTGGCCCTCGGCGTCGGCGGCATCGCCCCTCTCCAGGGCGGCCCGCGTCGCCGCCTCCAGGCCGGCCGGCAGGCCGGCCGGCAGGCGGGCCGCCCGCGCCCGCATCTCGGTGCGCAGGTCGCCTCGCTCGAACAGGCGGAGGGCCACGTCGAACTTGCGCGCCTGCACGGCGAACTTGATCTGCTTGAAGTTCGCCGAGATGGCGTTGTCGCGGGGGACGTAGGTGCCGACGTGGTGGGCGGCCACCGGCGTCGTCAGGACAACGGCCAGAAGGACGGTCATCGCGCCGACTCGAGCGCTCACCGGCGAGCCATCCGCAGGGCGACGAGCCCGGCCAGCCACCACAGCGCCAGGATCGTCGCGCCGCCGAACGGGATCCACACCAGCCACTCCGCCATCCGCTTCCCTGGCTCCACCCCGTAGTAGGGGATGAGCCCGCTCCACAGCAAGTAGCCGAGAGGATACCCCGCGCCGCCGGCCGTGAGAAGCGCGACCATGAGCCCGCGCCCGGCCCCGCCCAGCGTGGCCGCGACCGTGGTGGTGGCCACGATCACCAGCCCCATGCCCTCGGCGTGCATGTGGAAAAGCCGCAGCCCGGCATCGAACTTGACCAGCGCCTCGTCGAGGACGCGCTCGTCCACGTCGCGAACGCCGACCAGCCCGTGGACCTCGGGACGGGCCAGCATCGCGTCCCGCGCCCAGCGAGTCAGCTCGACCTTGAAACGGACCATGGAGGCGCCGCCGACCTCGGCGCACCCGATGAGGACCACGGCCACCAGCAGCACCCAGCGCGACGGCAGGCGCCACGCGGGCTCCGGCGTCACCCGCGCCTCCCCGCCGCCACCAGCGCGGCGGCGAGACCGAGCAGGCCGGCGATCGACGCGCTGCCCAGCGCCGTCAGGACGTAACGCTCGGTGAACTCCACGCCGGTTTCCCGCCCCCACTCGAGCACCCCGGCGCCGTAGACGAGATAGCCCAGCGGGAAGAGCCCGCCGGCCGTCAACAGGACGTAGAGGACGCCCCGCGCCCGGCGCCCGGGAACCACGCTGGCCACCAGCGTGGCGGCGAAGAACAGGGTGAGCCCCACACCCTCGGCATGGGTGTGGAAGAAGGACAGCCCGGCCTCGGCCAGGAAGACGGCCTGGCCGCGGATCTCGTCGTCGTACTCGGCGGAGCCCGACAGCCCGTGCGCGACACGATTGGCGTCGACGCGCGCGGCGGCGTAGCGCTGGATCGGCCCGCGGAGCTGCGACATGGCGGCGCCCGCCGTCTCGCCGAGCGCGATCACGACCAGGGCGACGAGCACGACGAGGAGGGGAGGCCGCCTCACGGCGCCGGACCTTATCATCCGCCAACGGTTTTGTCACGGACCCGCCGCGCGGCAGCGCCTTGTGCCGGCCGGGGGCGTGTGGCAAGGTGGGCGCCCGGAGGACACGGTCGATGCGCACGGCAGACGCTTACCTGGCCAGCCTCAGAGACGGCCGCGCCGTGTACCTCGACGGCGAGCGCGTCGACGACGTGACGAAGCACCCCGGCTTCGCCGAGCCGATCCGGAGGATCGCCGAGACCTACGATCGGGCCCGGTCGCCCGCCGGGGCCGACGCCACCTTCGTCGATCCCGCCACCGCGCGCCGTCACAGCACCATGTGGCTGGTGCCGCGCTCGGCCGACGATCTCGCCGCCCGGCGGCGCGCGCACCGGCTGTGGGCGGAGGCGTCCTACGGGCTCATGGGCCGCACGCCCGACCACGTCGCGTGCGTGCTCACCGCCTTCGCCGCCTGGCGGCAGCTCTTCGACCGCGGCGGCCGCCGGTTCGGGGACAACGTCGTCCGCTTCCATGCGCGGGCCCGCGACGACGATCTCTACGTGGCCTACGGCATCGTGCCGCCCCAGATCGACCGCTCGCAGCCGGCCCACCGGCAGCCCGAGCCCTTCCTCTTCCCCGGCGTGGTGGGAGAGCGGGACGGGGGGATCGTGGTGCGGGGGTGCCAGGGCATCACGACGTCGGCGGTGCTGGCCGACTGGTTGTTCATCTCCTACATCACGCCGCTTGTTCCGGGCGATGAGGACTACGCCGTCTCGTTCGTGACGCCGGCGGCCTCCCCCGGCGTTCGGATCTACCCGCGCCGGCCGTTCGCCCAGTCCGCCACCAGCGTCTACGACTACCCCCTGTCCTCCCGCTTCGACGAGGTGGACGCCACCGTCGTCTTCGACGACGTGTTCGTGCCGTGGGAGCAGGTGTTCATCCACCGCGACGTGGCGCTGGTCAACGCGCAGTTCCACGAGTCGCCGTCCCATACCCTGGCCAACTTCCAGTCGCTCGTGCGCTTCGCCGTGAAGCTCGAGTTCATGGCCGGCCTGGCTCTCAAGCTTGTCGAGGTCCACAGCGGAGAGAAGAGCGCGGCGGCCCAGGCCGCGCTGGGCGGCGACATCGCCGCGCTCTGTGCAACCTTCGATGCGCTGGTGCAAGCCGCCGAGCGCCATCCGCTGATCCTGGAGGGCGTGGCCCGTCCCCACCCGCAGTACGTTTACGCCGGCATGAGCCTGCAGCGGCGGCTCATCGTGGACATGCTGCGGGCCCTGCGCGAGTTGGCCGGGGGCGCGTTTCAGCAGCTGCCGTCGTCGGAGGCCAGCTTCATCAGCGCCGAGACCCGCGGCGACATGGAGCGCTACTTCCGCTCCAGTGTGGCCAGCGCCCGGGAGCGCGTGAAGCTGCTCAAACTGGTGTGGGACTTCGTGGGCACGGAGTTCGGCGGGCGCCAGCTCCAGTACGAGATGTTCTACTCGGCGGCCCAGCCGGTCGTGAACACGCGCATGTTTCGCTCGTACGACTGGGCGGCGGCCACCGCCATGGTCGACCGCTGTCTGGGCGAGTACTGACGGCGCCATGGGTACTCTGGGCCTCATCAACGTCGGCACCCTCCTGACCGGCGTCCTCGCCGCGCCGCGGGCGGAGGCGGAGGCGATCCTCGTCGAGGACGGGCGGGTCGCCGCCCTGGGCGCGGTGAGTCGCACCGAGGCTGACAGGGCCGACGTGGTCGTGGACTGCCAGGGCACGACGGTCATTCCGGGGTTGATCGACTCTCACTGCCACGTTGTGCTCGGCGACTACACGCCGCGCCAGAAGACGGTGGACTTCCTCGACTCCTACGTCCACGGTGGCCTCACCAGCGTGGTCTCGGCCGGCGAGGGGGTGCACGCTCCCGGCCGGCCCCACGATCCGGCCGCCTCCAAGGCTCTGGCCATCGCCGCGGCCAAGTGCTTCTCGCATTTTCGTCCCAACGGGATGAGAGTCCACGCCGGGTCGGTGGTCCTGGAGCCCGGCCTCTCCGACGAGGACTTCGCCGAGATGGCTCGGCACGGCGTGCGTCACGCCAAGTACGGGTTCGGCGGCTACGCCCACCCCCGAGACGGCGAGCCCGACGTCCGGCGGGCCCAGAAGCACGGCCTCTGTGTGATGTCCCACAGCGGCGGCACCTCCATTCCCGGCTCGAGCCCGATCACCCACGACGTGCTCCTCCACCTCCGCCCCGACGTCTGCGGCCACGTCAACGGCGGCACCACGTCGCTCGACGACGAGGGGCTGGCCACTATCGTGAGACAGAGCGACATGGCCCTGCAAATCGTGCAGGCCGGCAACCTCCGCTCCGCGCTCTATCTCCTGAGCCTGGCCCGCGAGGCCGGCGCGCTCGGCCGGGTCTGCCTGGCTAGCGACACGCCGACCGGCACCGGCGTGATGCCCATGGGCGTGATCAAGACGGTCTGCGAGATGGCCTCGCTCGGCGATCTCGCGCCGGCCGAGGCCATCGCCCTGGCCACCGGCAACAACGCCCGCATCTTCCGCCTGGCGACGGGCATCATCGCTCCGGGTCAGCCCGCCGACCTCGTGGTCTGTGACGCGCCGGTGGCCTCGAAGGCTGGCGACGCGGTCGGGGCCATGGCCCGCGGCGACATCCCGGGGATCTCCTGCGTCGTCATCGAGGGGCAGGTGCGCGTGGGCCGCAGCCGGAACACGCCCCTGG
The DNA here is from genome assembly GCA_050731755.1 of Candidatus Rokuibacteriota bacterium. Taxonomy (GTDB): domain Bacteria; phylum Methylomirabilota; class Methylomirabilia; order Rokubacteriales; family CSP1-6; genus JBOHPP01. The sequence continues at coordinate 9,854 of JBOHPP010000184.1, forward strand.
CCAGACGGCTGGCGACGTTCAAAGGCATCGATCCGGCCCCCGGCGCCCACTGAGGCGTGGGCCCGCGCGCGCGTCCTTGACAGCGCAGTCGGACGCTGACTAGAGTGCGACGCTCCATGAGGACATCGGGGTGGATCGGCAAACCCGTCAAGCGTGTCGAGGATGGGCGCTTGCTCACCGGGCGCGGCAACTTTATCGATGACCATCCGCCGATCGCTCAGGTGCACCACGCAGCGATCGTCCGCTCGCCCCACGCGCACGCCCGAATTCTCGGCTACGACGTGTCCGCCGCGCTGCCGATGGAGGGCGTGGTCGGCGTCCTCACCGGTGCCGACGTGGCGAAGGCCACGCGCCCCTTCGCGGTTGGCGTGACGGCGCCCGTGCACTACTACTGCACGGCCACGGACAAGGCGCGCTTCGTGGGCGAGCCGGTGGCCGTCGTGGTGGCCCGCGACCGCTATCTGGCCGAGGACGCCGCCGAACGCGTCGTCGTCCGGTACGAGCCGCTGCCGGCCGTCGTCGACCCCGAGCGGGCCCTGGACCCGGACGCGCCGATCCTGCACGAGACGGTCGGCACCAACCTGGCCGGCCACCGCCGGCTCGTCTACGGGGACCCTGAGCGCGCCTTCGCCGAAGCCGACGTCGTCATCCGCGAGCGCTTCAAGTTCCCCAAGTACGGGTCGACGCCCATCGAAACCTACGGGATCATCGCCCGCTGGGAACCCACCGACGGCGTGCTCACCGTCTGGTCGAACTTCATGGGGCCCTTCATCATGCACCCGCTGACGGCGCGGGTGCTCGGCCTGGCCGAGAACCGACTGCGCTTCATCGTGCCCTCCGACATCGGCGGCTCGTTCGGCATCAAGACCTCCATCTATCCTTACATCGCGCTGATCGGTCTGGCTGCCATGAAGACCGGCGTGCCGGTGAAGTGGATCGAGGACCGGGGCGAGCATTTGTTGGCCTCCTCTTCGGGCACCGACCGTATCGCCTATCGGGAGCTGGCTGCCGGCAAGGACGGCACCGTCCGAGGCATGCGCTTCCGGTGGCTCGACAACGTCGGCGGCTACATCAGGAGCCCGGAGCCGGGCTGCTCGTTCCGCCCCACCGGCAACTTCGTGGGGCCCTATCGCTTCCAGCACCTCGAGGTCGATGCCTCGGTGGTCATGACCAACAAGAGCCTCACCGGACCCAACCGCGGCTATGCCTGCGGCCATCTCTATTTCGAGACCGAGCGCATGATGGACCTGTTGGCCGAGCGGCTAGACCTCGACCCGGCGGAGGTGCGGCGGCGCAACCTCCTCGGGCCCGCCGACATGCCGTACCGCACGCCGACGGGCGGCCTCTACGACAGCGGCGACTACCCGGCGGCCTTCGACAAGGCCCTTGCGCTGGCCGGCTACGACGAGCTTCGCCGCCAGCAAGCGCGCGCCCGCGCCGAGGGACGGTGGTTCGGCATCGGGCTGGCGCTGGCCGTGGACCCCTCGGTCTCCAACATGGGCTACGTGGCCACGGCGCTCGATCCCCAGTTCCGGGCCAAGCCCGAGTACCTGCCGAAATCCGGCGCGGTGGACTCGGCCACGATCAAGATCGATCCGCTGGGCCGCGCCCTGGCCATCCTCGGCACGACGCCGCAGGGCCAGGGCCACCAGACGATCGTGGCCCAGATCGTGGCCGACGAGCTGGGACTCGAGCCGCACGACGTCACCGTGGTGGACGAGATGGACACGTTCACCCGCGTGTGGTCCATCTCTTCGGGGACGTACTCGAGCCGCTTCGGCTCAGTGGGCACCAGCGCCGTCGCGCTGGCCGCCCGCAAGCTGAAGCGGAAGCTCTGCGAATACGCGGCCCATCTGATGGAGCTCCCCGTCGACCAGGTGGAGTTCAGCGCCGGTGCCGTCCACCGCACAGGCGGCAAGGGCGTCTCCTACTCCATCAAGGACCTGGCCGGGCGCGCCCATTGGCACACGACCTCCATGCCCGAGGGCATGGAGCCAGGGCTTCAGGCCACCGCGGTGTTCGGCTTCGCGGTCGCGGAGGCGGTCGACGCGGAAGATCGCGTCAACTCCTCCAACACCTACGGCTTCATCGCCGAGGTGATGGCGGTGGAGGTCGATCCGCAGACGGCGGCCATCACGATCCTCAAATACGTCACGGTCCACGACGCGGGCACCATCATCAACCCGATGATTGCCGAAGGGCAGATCTACGGGGGCGCCCTGCACGGCCTGGGGGGCGCGTTGTACGAGGAACTGCTCTACGACGACAGCGGCCAGCTCCTGACCGGCACGTTCATGGATTACCTGGTGCCCACCGCCAGCGAGGCGCCGGTGATCGAGATCGCCCACGTCGTCTCACCGTCACCGCTCACGCCGCTCGGCTCCAAGGGCCTGGGCGAGTCGTCGTCCATGACGGTCCCGGCGGTGATCGCCAACGCGGTGAGCGATGCCCTGGCCCCGCTGGGCATCCGGATCAACGAGCTGCCGATGACGCCGGACCGTCTGTGGCGGCTGATCCAGCAGGCTCAGACGGCGGGCCGGCCGTCGGTGACGCGATGACCGGACTACTGGCGCAGGCGGCCTTCCAGCGCTTCGATGCGGGCCTGGAGGAGCGACACTTGCCGTTTGAGGTCGGCCACGTTCCGCTCCACGATCTCGCGGCGGCCCCGCTCGTCGGCAAGCAAGCCCTCGACGCGCCGCAGCGCCTGCAGAATCGCGATGTACTCCTGCTCCCGCCGGTCGAGGCGATGATACAGCTCATCGAAATGGCCGAAGACTTCGCGGAATCGATCATCGACGTGGCGTTGCAGCGTGTCGAAACGCTGGTCGATCTGGGTGAACCGCTGGTCGACCTGGACGAATCGCTCGTCGATCTGGTCGAATCGCTGATCGACCTGGGCGAATCTCTGATCGATCCGGTCCAACCGCTGCTCGACCTGAGTAAACTGGCCCTGGAGGAGCGCCACGAGCTGCTCGTACTCCGCGTTGGTCATGCGTGCTCGTCTCTTACCCCAATCGGCAACTCGGTTCAAGCGTGTGGATTCCGAGACAGCCGCTCGCTCCTGCGACCTGAATGTCGCCCCATGTTCGAGATGATCAATCGGTCTAGAGCAACGCAGCCCTACGCACCTCGGACAGGCCACCCACAGCTCGAGACCGGCACGCCATGTTCGAGATGATCAATCGGCCTAGCGGAACGCAACCATACGCATCTCGAACAGGCCACCCACGGCCCGAGGCCGGCACGCCATGTTCGAGATGATCAATCGGCCTAGCGGAACGCAGCCGTACGCACCTCGAACAGGCCACCCACGGCTCGAGCTGGCCTCGCGGCACTCGTTAGAAAGAAATGCTCCCTGAGTCAGGCCGCGCGCACCTCCACCGTAAGGCCGAGATCGTGAAGCCGTGCGATGAGGCGCTTGGCAAGCTTGGCCTTGTCGCGGCGGGCGAAGTAATCGCCGCCGAGGTCATGGTCGTCAACTTGGCGCCGCAGCACGTAGTAGGCGGCGGTGAGCATGG
>JBOHPP010000185.1:0-4195 GCA_050731755.1 Candidatus Rokuibacteriota bacterium
GCGCCGGCCCGGCCGGCGCCGCCACGGCCATCCTGCTGGCCGAGCGCGGTCTGGACGTGCTCGTGCTCGATCGCGGCACCGTTCCTCGTCCCAAGATCTGCGGCGAGTATCTGAGTCCGGAAGCCACGAGGATCCTCGACCGTCTCGGGGTCCTCAAGGCGCTCGACACGGCCGGCGCCGCGTGGCTGGGTGGCATGCGGATCACCGCGCCCGACGGCACGGCGGTGAGCGGCGCCTATCGCGCCATCGGACCGTGGCGACCCTACCGCGGTCATGCCCTCGGGGTCTCCCGGGCCACGCTCGATGGTGTCCTGGTCGACCGCCTCCGGGCGCTGCCCGTCGACCTGCGCGAGCAGGTCCGCGTCACCGGCGTCCTTCGCGAAGGGGATCGGGTCAGCGGCGTCGAGGTCGTCGAGGGGGGCGGCCGGATCGAGGTCTTCCGGGCGCCCCTCGTGGTCGGCGCTGACGGGCGGACCTCGGTGATCGCCCACCGCCTGGGTTGCCGCCAACCCCATCGTCTGCGGCGAATGGCCATCGTCACGTACGTCAGTGGCATTGCCGACTGCCGTGACGTCGGCGAGATCTTCGTGGACCCGCCCGACTACGCGATCCTGAACCCGCTTGCCTCCGATCGCGTCAACATGAGCCTGGTTGTGCCGCTCGCCCACGGCGCGCCGTGGAGTGGTCGCCTCGACGACTTCTTCGCCGCCCGGGTCAAGCAGCTTCCGCATCTGGCCCGGCGCGTGGCCGGCGCCCAGCGGATCGCTGCCGTGGAGGCGATGGGGCCGCTGGCCTACCACGTAACGCCGCCTCGTCAGGGCGGCGTGCTCCTCGTCGGCGACGCGGCCGGCTTCTACGATCCGTTCACCGGCGAGGGCGTCTTCAGCGCGCTGCGCGGGGCCGAGCTGGTCGCCGAGACGGCGGCCGAGGCGTTCCGGACCGGCGACTGGTCGGCGGCCGCGCTCGGCGCCTACACGCGGGCGAGGCGGGCGGCCTTTGCCGGCAAGGAGCGGTTCACGCGGCTCCTGCAGTTCGTCGTCGGCCGGCGCCGGCTGGCCAACGTCACCGCCCGTGTGCTCGCGCGGCGCCCGGGCCTCCTCGACCTGCTGCTCGGCGTCGCGGGCGACTACGTGCCGCCGCGGACCCTCCTCGGGCTGCGCACCCGCTGATCGGCCCGCGCCAAGTCCGGGTCGCATCCGCTCCGGCGCCTGGTGTATTGAAGAGCCAGCGATCCATCCTCAGCCGGGGAGACTCCCATGGCCACGCGCACCGACAGCCTGCCGCGCCGATTCTCGAGGCTTCCGACGGCCGCCGTCACCGACGTGATGGACGACCTGGGGCTGCAGCGCCAGACGCTGCCCTCGGCGATCCAGCCGCTGTCGCCCGACATGCGGACCGCGGGCTACGCCTTCACCGCCCGGGGCCGCGCTCACCGCAGCCTGCCTCGCGAGCGCGACGCCACCTTGCGACGGTTCCTCGCCATGCTGGGGGCGATGCCCGCGGACTCGGTGCTGGTACTGGCCGCCAACGACACGACGGCCGCCCATTTCGGGGAGCTGTCCGCTGAATGGTGCCGGGCCCGCCGCGTGCGGGGCGCCGTCATCGACGGCGCCACCCGCGACACCGCTCTCATCAGCCGGCTACGATTTCCCACCTTCGTGCGCTATCGCAATCCTCAAGATTCGGTGCCTCGCTGGCGGGTGACGGATTGGGGCCACCCGCTGACCATCGGGGGCGTTCGTGTCGCGCTGGGAGACATCGTCGTGGCCGACGTCGACGGCGTGGTGGTCGTTCCTCGCCGCGCCGCCCAGGAGGTGCTGGTCCGCTGCGAGCGCCTGGTCGGAACCGAGAACAAGGTGCGGGCGAGCGTCCGGCGCGGCATGACTCCGCTGGCGGCGTACGAGAAGTTCGGCGCCTTCTAGAGTCCTTGACGGGCAGTTTCGTTCACGGCTGAGTCACGTTTTCTCAAGCCGCCAGGGCGGCCCTCGTGCAGACGCGGTGGATTTCGCGCTCTACGCGGGTGAACGCGGCTCGCAGGCGGGCGTCCGTGGACACATCGTCAGAGGTGAGCTGGGCGAGGCCTGGGCGCAGAATGCGCGTCTGGGCCTTGAGGAAGAACAGCGCCGTGCGGAAGCCGAGCGCGGTGACCTGGTCGCGGTGCGAGTGAGGAACGCGCTCAATCAGCCCGCGCAGGCGCAGCCGGCGCAGGTCGTAGCTCACCCGTCCGCGCGGGAACTCGTCGGAGCCCAGTCCGAGCAACGGGACGAGCCGCGCGCGCAGATCCACGCCGCGAAAGCCGTCGGGCAGGGTATCGAACATCACCAGCGCGGAAAACAGCGCCAGCACCCGGGGGTCGGCGAACCGCAAGGCGGCCGCCCGCTGCCCCTCGATCACCACCGGCCGGAGCACGGCTTGCACCGCCGCCTCCCCGAGGGCACAGTCGTGACTCAATCGTTGGACGGCCAGCAGCCGTCGGTTGGCCTGAAAGCCAATCTGCCGCAGCGCGGGCAGGTTTCTGAGTCCCCGGCGGATCTTGAAGTCGCGCGGGTCGTTGATGGTGGTCTCGGTCCGCAGCCCCCGGCCTTCCTTGTGGTACTGCTTGATCATCGACCGCTTGTAGTCGATGTGCAGGGAGGGCACGACACCCCTGGTCACGACCCGGGTGCGGAACCGCCCCGGGGTTACGCGGTTGATGCGGCGATCGAAGATCAGCTGCACGTAGTCGGGCCGGCCCACGTCCAGGTTGTCGCGGATGATCTGCTCGAAGAAGAGCCGCCCCGTCTGGGGGCGGTCGAGGATCTGGGTGAGCGCGAACTCCGCTTGCAGGATCGACAGGCGGTAGCGGTAGTTCGCGGCGTGGTCTGCGGGCGTCCATGGGTGCGGCAGCCGGGCCAGCCACTTGTGCACCATCGCCTCGATCCGATCAGCCGTCAGGCCGTCGGCGAGCGCCTGCAAACGGCGAGGATCGGCGCACGCCCGAATCCCATTGTCCAACGCCTCGAAGGGCCCGCGGGCCTTGGCCAGCTGCCGCTTCAGGTATTCATGGCCGTTGAGGCAGACCTTGAGCGGATAGGGGAAGTACGAGCTGAACTTGATGAACAGCGGGCCGAAGTCGGCATCCACCAGATAGACGTAATACTGGTTGACCATCGCCACGCCGCGGACGAGCCAGGGATACGTGGCGCCGGTCGTGGGGTTTTGCCGCTTGGTGGTGCGGAACACCCGCTGCCGTTCCTGGGCCTTGCCGACGAAGAGCACCCCCTCCCGGCGCGGGAACGTGGCCAGATACGTGGCCGCCACGGTGTCTTTCCGTTCCCCCCGCTTAAAGCTGATCAGCGGGAGCCGGTGCGCCGCTGCGAACCGCTCAATGGCGCGCACGAACGCCGTGCTGATGGGCGCCATCAAGGCCGAGGAGGCGTACGGCTGCCCTCAGTGCTTCCGGAAGAAGTAGGCGACGCCGCCCCCGGTTTGCAGGCCAGCGACATACCCGTGCAGGTACATCCGATCGATGCTCTCGAGTTGCAGCGTGACGTGCTTGGCCAGCACCGTGGCGGCGCTCAGGGGTATGCTCATCGTGAGGCTCCGGTCGCCAGGGGCCCTTGGGCCCACCGACCGCTGGGCGGTCTAAACGGCGCGGCGACTGCCGCGCTCAGTAGTACTCGGTGGCCGGAGCCTCTGTGTCAACTGCTTCCTCGAACGAGAGAGAAAACCATTCCTGTCCCCGCTTCGGACAGGTCACCAGCCGGTCGATGAACCCGTTCCTTTGGCTCCCCCGGATAACATGCCTCGTCGGTCTGAGGCGGAGCCTCGTTAGGGACATGGGGGGCCCCGAGATGACCCCCCCATACCCCCCAACGCTCAGAAGCGCCCCGGCGACGCCATGGCGCTCTTCGATATACCGACAGGCTCCTAGTACTACTGTGTCAAAAAAGTTAGGAGATTCATGGGGTACGCTGTCAGCCTCGAGGCATGCCCAACTCCGCGACCGCTCGGATCCAGCGATTTGCCGCGTATGTTGAGCGTCTCGCCGCCGCCCTCGGCCACCGCGACCGGGAGGAGCCACTCCGTGCGTACGTCACGGGGCTCTGCCTGCCGGGGGAGCGCAAGAGCATCGAGCCGATGGCCGCCCGCGTCGATCCCCGGCACGTGCGCGCCCGCCACCAGTCGATGCACCACTTCGTCGCCGAGGCGCCCT
>JBOHPP010000186.1:0-10468 GCA_050731755.1 Candidatus Rokuibacteriota bacterium
TCGTTGCACCGCGCGTGAACGGGGAGGTTTGGAGGGGGCGGGTCGTTGCACCGCGCGTGAACGGGGAGGTTTGGAGGGGGCGGCCGCTGCCCCCTCCAAGTAAATGGCCGGCCGCGCGCCTGGCTCGCAGCGCCCAGCGGTCTCCGGTGGTGGCGGCCGCCGCCGGAGCGGCCTTCGGTTCGCCATCGCCGCCGCGCGCTTCCACGAGTCGATCTCCAAGCGCCTCGTCGATGGCGCGCTGCATGCCTTCGCGGCCGCTCGGGTCCCGGCCGGCGACATCGACATCTCCTGGGTGCCTGGCTCCTTCGAGCTGCCGCAGGCGGCCGCCCACCTGGCCCGAACCGGGCGCTACGCCGCCATCGTGTGCATCGGCGTGGTGATCCGGGGGCACACGCCCCACTTCGAGCACCTCGCTCGCGAGGCGGCGGCGGGCATCGCCGAGGTCGGGCTGAACACGGGCGTGCCCACCACCTTCGGAGTGGTCATCGCGCTTACGGAAGAGCAGGCCTGGGAGCGGGCGGGCGGCGTGGTGGGCAACCGGGGCGAGGAGGCTGCCGAAGCCGCCATCGAGATGGCCGCCTTCGTCGGCGCCCTGCGCGGACCGGCGACTCGGAGGCGTCATCGATGACGGTGTCCGGGCACCGGCGAGACCGGTAATGGGCAGAAGACGCAAGGCGCGCGAGGTGGCGCTGCAGTTCCTCTATCAGCTCGACCTGCGCGGGGACGACGACCCCACGCCGCACGCTGACGACTTCTGGGCCCACCATCCCGTCGACGACGAGACGCGCGCCTTCGCCGACGCGCTGGTGCGGGGCACCAAGCAGTATCAGGCCAAGACGGACGACCTGATCCGCCAATATGTCGAGCGATGGGACCTCGAGCGGATGGCGGTCGTCGATCGCAACATTTTGCGTCTGGCCGTCTACGAGATGCTGTGGGGGGCGGAAGCCCCGCCCAAGGTGGTGATCAACGAGGCCATCGAGATCGCCAAGAAGTTCGGGACCGGTGAGTCGAGCCGGTTCATCAACGGGGTCCTCGACCGGATCCACAAAGAGCTGCGGCCGACGACCTGACGTCTCGGGCGGTGCGGTACGCCATCATCTCCGACATTCACAGCAATCTGGAGGCGCTCCGGGCGGTCCTCGACGACGCCCACGGGCGCGCCGACGCCGTGGTGTGCCTGGGAGACGTCGTGGGCTACGGCGCCGAGCCCGCGGCCTGCATCGAGCTGGTGGCCGAGCGCTGCCAGGCGGTGGTGGGCGGCAATCATGAGCACGCGGTGGCCGGTCTGCTGGCGCTCGACTGGTTCAACCCCTACGCGCGGGCGGCAGCCGAGTGGACGCGCGATCGCCTCGATCACGACTACCGGGCCTGGCTGGCCGTGCTGCCGCTGGTCCGGGAGCTGGAGGACGCGACGCTCGTCCACGCCTCACCGGCCCAGCCCGACGAGTGGGAGTACCTGATGTCGGCCGAGGACGGCTACGCCGCGTTCCCCGCCTTCGCCACGCGCCTGTGCTTCGTGGGGCACTCCCACGTGCCCGGCGTGTGGATGCAAGGCTCCTGGGGGCGCGCGCACGAGCCCGGCGTGGGCGAGATCACGATCGACCCGGGCACGCGCTACATCGTGAATGTCGGCAGCGTGGGGCAACCCCGCGATCGCGATCCCCGGGCGGCGTGGGCGCTCTGGGACACCGAGGCGCGCCGGGTCAGCGTCCGCCGGGTCGCCTACGACGTGCACGCCGCGCGGGCCAAGATCGTCGCGGCCGGCCTGCCGAGGTTCCTGGCCGACCGCCTGGCTCAGGGTCGGTGAGGGGCGGAGCGCTGGGCGAGACGCTCAGACGAGAGAGCGGGCCGGCGGCGCTCATGCTGGCCGCCGGGGCCGCGCTGGCTCTAGCCTTCCCCCGAGTCGACTGGTCGGGCGCGGCGTGGGTCGCCCTGGCGCCCGTGTTCATCCTCGCGCTCACGCGAAACCCCCGCGGCGCTTTGGCCTGGAGCTGGCTGGCCGGCTTCGTCTTCTTTCTGCTTCTCCTGCGCTGGCTGAACTTCACCTTCAGCGTCTACAGCGTCATCCCGTGGCCGCTCACCTGGGCGCCGACGGCACTGCTGGCCGGTTACTGCGGGCTCTGGACGGGGCTCGTCGGCGGCGTCGTCTCCTGGCTCGGCCGCCGACTGGGGCGGGGCTGGGCGCTGCTCGTCCTGCCGTTCCTCTGGGTGGCCGCCGAGTGGGCCCGCGGGCATCTGCTGGGGGGCTTTCCGTGGGGCACACTCGGGTACTCGCAGTATCGCCAGCTGGTGGTGATCCAGATCGCCGAGCTGGCGGGCGTCTGGGGCGTGTCGTTCGTCATCGCTGCCGCCAACGCGGCGCTCGCCGGCGCGGTGCTGCTGGAGCGCTGGCGCGGGCTCGGAGGGCTCGGCCTCGCCACGCTGCTGGTGGCGGCCACGCTGGGCTTCGGTACCTGGCGATTGGCCGAGCCGGCGCCGGCCGGCGAGCTGGAGGTCGTCGTCATGCAGCCCGCCATCGAGCAGCCCCTCAAATGGAATGCGAACCACACCGCGGCGACCCTGGCCATCTACGGCGAGCTGACGCGGGCGGCGGCGCGCCAGAAGCCGGATCTCATCGTGTGGCCAGAGACGGCGTCGCCGACGATCCTGCGCGAGGACGCCGAGCTCCTGGGCGCGCTCCGGGATCTCGCCGAGACCTGGCGCGTGCCGTTGCTGGTGGGCACCATCGACGCGACCCGGGGACCGGCTGGACCCGAGCTCTACAACACGGCATTCTTGGTGACCGAACGAGGGATCGTAAACAGGTATGATAAGATCCACTTGGTTCCGTTCGGAGAGTACGTGCCGTTGTCGGGAGTCATCGGGTTCGTCCGTGACTGGGCCGAGTTCATCTCCGAGCTCACGCCGGGCTCCCGCGCGGTAGTCTTCCCGGGTCCGCCAGCCCCGTTCGGTGTCGTGATCTGTTACGAGGGTGTGTTCCCCGCGCTGGTGCGTCGCTTCGTCAGGGGCGGCGCGCGCTTGATGGTGAACATGACCAACGATGCCTGGTTCGGCCGCACCAGTGGCCCGTTGCAGCACCTGGCGATGTACCCGTTCCGGGCCGTGGAGCATCGGACCGCCGTGGTACGCGCGGCGAACACCGGCGTGTCGGCCTTCGTCGCTCCCACCGGGGACATCGTGGAGGCGATGGGCCTCTTCGAGCGGGGCAACCTGATCGGGCGGGTCCCGCTGCGCGTGCGCGAGACCCTCTACACTCGGTTTGGCGACTGGCTGGCCTGGATGGCCCTGGGCATGTCGGGGGCGGCGCTGGGCGCGGCGGCGTGGGGAGGGCGCGGTGATTCCGGGTGAGCTGAAACGCGAGGTGGCCGAGCTGGGCCGTCGCCTCGACGACCTCCGGAGGCATCTTTGACCTGCCGGCCAAGACCGAGCGGTTGGCCGCACTCAACGCCGAGATGGCCTCTCCCGCCTTCTGGGAGGACAACCGCCGCGCCCAGGAGCTGATCCGCGAGCGCACCGAGCTCAGTCGTCTGGTGAGCCGGGTGGGCGAGTTGGACCGCCAGGTCGAGGATCTCGGAGTGATGCTCCAGCTGGTCCAGGAGGCCGACGACTCCAGCCTCGATGCCGAAATCGAGGGCGGCGTGAACCGCCTGCGGAAGGACCTCGACGAGTTCGAGCTCAAAATCATGCTCTCCGGCGCCCACGACACCAAGGCGGCCATCGTGTCGATCCATCCGGGGGCCGGTGGCACGGAGTCCCAGGACTGGGCGCAGATGCTCACGCGCATGTACCTGCGCTGGTGCGAGCGCAACGGTTTCAAGGCCGAGGTCGTGGACTTGCTGCCGGGGGAGGAAGCCGGCATCAAGTCGGCGACCATCGAGGTGACCGGTGAGTACGCCTACGGCTACCTCAAGGGCGAGGCGGGCGTGCACCGGCTGGTCCGCCTCTCGCCCTTCGATGCCTCCCGGCGGCGCCAGACCAGCTTCGCCTCGGTGGCGGCGGTGCCGGAGGTCGACGACGTCGAGGTGAGCATCCGCGAGGACGAGATCCGCGTGGACGTCTTTCGGTCGTCCGGGCCGGGTGGGCAGGGCGTCAATACCGCCGACTCGGCCGTCCGCATCACGCACCTGCCCACCAGCATCGTCGTGCAGTGCCAGAACGAGCGCTCGCAGCTGCGCAACCGCGACACGGCCCTGCGCATCCTCAAAGCCCGGCTCTACGAGCTGGCCCAGAAAAAGCAGAAAGACGAGCTGGCCGAGCTGACCGGAGAGAAGAAGGGCATCGCCTTCGGCAGCCAGATCCGCTCCTATACGTTCCATCCCTACCAGCTGGTGAAGGATCACCGGACGGGTCTGGAGGTCGGCAACGTGGACGCCGTGATGGACGGCGAGATCGACCCCTTCATCAAGGCGTTCCTGCTCGGCGTCCGCGGGGGCCCAGCGTGACGGATCCCGAGCCCGACGCGCTGCCCCCGCTCGTCCGCCAGCGCTACGAGAAGCTCGAGGCGCTCCGCAAGCGCGGGATCGATCCCTTCGGCCAGCGCTTTCCCCTCACGCACTGGGCGCAGCCCTTGCGGGACCAGCTCGGCTCGGCCAAGGAGGAGGAGCTCGCCGCCATCGGCCCGGTGAGCGTGGCCGGCCGGATCGTGGCCATCCGCCACCACGGGCGGTCGTGCTTCGCCCACCTGATGGACCAGACCGGCCGGGTCCAGATCTACGCCCGGGCCGACCGCCTCGGTGAGGGCTATGCACTCTTCACGGAGCTCGACGTCGGGGACTTCATCGGCGTCACCGGGGAGGTCTTCCGCACTCGCACCGGTGAGCTGACGGTGGCCGTGGGCGACTTTCAGTTCCTGACCAAGTCGCTGCGTCCCCTGCCCGAGAAGTGGCATGGTCTCAAGGACGTCGAGACGCGTTACCGGCAGCGCTACGTCGACCTCGTCGTCAACGAGGACGTGCGCGGTCTCTTCGCCATGCGCTCGCGCCTCATCAAGGGCATCCGCGAGTTCCTGGACGCCCGGGGCTTCCTGGAAGTCGAGACGCCGATGATGCAGCCCATCCCGGGTGGTGCCATCGCCCGGCCGTTCAAGACCCACCACAACACACTCGGCATCGACCTCTACCTCCGCATCGCGCCCGAGCTCTACCTCAAGCGCCTGGTCGTGGGCGGCTTCGAGCGGGTGTACGAGATCAATCGCAACTTCAGGAACGAGGGGGTGTCGACCCAGCACAATCCGGAGTTCACGATGCTGGAGTTCTACCAGGCGTATGCGGACTACCAGGACCTCATGACGTTGACCGAGGAGCTGTTCGGACAGCTGGCCCGCTCGCTCCGCGGCACCCTGGCGCTCACCTGGGGCCCGCACTCCATCGACCTTGGACCGCCCTGGCGGCGCCTGGGGTTCTTCGAGGGGCTCTCTCAGGCCCTGGGCCTCTCCGTGACCGCCGACACCGACGCCGCAGCGCTCCGGCGGGCGGCGGCGGCTCGCGGCGTTGGCCTCGAAGGGATCGACGCCACCTGGAAGATATGGAAAGAGGTGTTCGAAAGCCTGGTGGAGCCCACGCTCGTCCAACCCACCTTCGTGGTGGACTTTCCCATCGAGCTCTCGCCCCTGGCCAAGAAGAAGCGCGACGACCCCCGGCTGGTCGACCGCTTCGAGCTGTTCATCGGCCAGCGCGAGATGGCCAACGCCTACAGCGAGCTGAACGATCCCGTCGACCAGCTGGCGCGGTTCCGCGAACAGGCCCAGCTCCTGGCCCGGGGCGACGAGGAGGCCCACTGGCTGGACGAGGACTACGTGCGCGCGCTGGAGTACGGCATGCCGCCCGCAGCCGGTGAGGGGATCGGCATCGACCGGCTGGTGATGCTGTTCGGCGATCAACCGTCGATCCGCGAGGTGATCTTGTTCCCGCACCTGCGACCGGAGGGTGGAGGAGGGGACTTGCCGTGAGGCGAGGTCTTCCGTTCGAGTTGTTCCTGGGACTCCGCTACCTCCGGGCCGCCGGGCAGCGGACGAATCTCTCGCTGTTCGTCTGGATCGGGGTCGGCGGCGTCTTTCTCGGGGTGGCCGCGCTGATCCTCGTGCTGGCCGTCATGACCGGATTCCAGGACTCCATCCGCGACAAGATCATCGAGGCTAATCCCCACCTCCTCATCTTCCAGGCGAGCGGCGGGGGGCTGGCCAACGCGCCCGCCGTCGCCGCACGGGTCCGGGCCGTGCCGGGCGTGCGCTCGGCCACGCCGTTCGTCTTGCAGCAGGCCCTGTTCACCAGCGACGGCGGCGGCGCCCACGGCGGGCTCGTGCGCGGGGTGGACCTGGCCACGCCGGCGGTGCTGGGCGACCTCCGCCAGCACGTGCGCAGCGGAAGCCTCGAGCCGCTGAGCGCCGGTGAACCCGCCCTCCTGCTCGGCATCGAGCTGGCCCGCTCACTGGGCGTGGTGGTGGGCGATTCGATCACGGTGATCTCGCCCAAGGGGGCCATCACTGCGGTGGGCCTGGTCCCCAAGATGCGCCGCTTCACGGTGGCCGGCACGGTGGAGCTCGGCATGTACGAGTACGATTCGTCGATCGCCTACATGAGTCTCGGTCAGGCCCAGGAGTTTGCCGGGCTGCCGGCGGGGGTCACCGGCATCGAGGTGAAGCTCCGCGATCCCTTCGACGCCAAGCGGACGGGCGCCGCCATCGCCACCCAGCTCGGGTTCCCGTACTGGGTGCGCGACTGGATGGACATGAACCGCAACCTCTTCGCCGCGCTCCAGCTGGAGAAGCTCGCGCTGTTCGTGATCGTCACCATCATCGTGCTGGTGGCGGCCTTCGCCATCATCGGCCACCTGGTCCTCCTGGTAGCCGACAAGCGCAAGGAGATCGGCATCCTCAAGGCGGTGGGCGCCTCCGGCGGGAGCATCACCGCGGTGTTCTTCACCGTCGGCATGACCATCGGAGTGGTGGGCACCGCCGCCGGGTCGCTGGTCGGCCTGCTGCTCATCTGGGTACAGAACACCTACAAGATCATCCGGCTGGCCGGGGACGTGTACCAGATCGATCATCTGCTGATGAAGCTCACCTGGAGCGACTTCCTGATGGTGATCGGGGCCGCGCTGATCCTCTCGTTCCTGGCCACGATCCTGCCGGCCCGCCGCGCCGGCGCCCTCGTTCCGGTGGACGTCCTGCGCTATGAGTAAGTCTACCGACCGACGACTGGGCGTGTCGGCGCCATGCGTACCTCGCGCTGGCCACCCACGGTTCACGCCGAGCACGTGGCCCCCGGTACAACAGAGCACGCGGCCCCCGCTCCAACAGTCATGAGTGAGCCCCTTCTCGTCGGCGAAGACCTCGAGAAGGAATACCGCACCGGCCCGGAGGTCGTGCGCGTGCTCCGGGGCGCGAGCCTGCAGGTGAGTCGCGGCGAGGTGGTGGCCCTCGTCGGCGCCTCCGGCGTGGGCAAGTCGACGCTGCTGCACTTGCTGGGGGCGCTGGATCGACCGACGGCCGGGCAGGTGCGCTTCGAGGGCGACGACGTGCACGCCCGGGGAGAGGCGGGCCTGGTGCGCTTCCGGCGTTTCCAGGTGGGGTTCGTTTTCCAGTTCTACAACCTCCTCGGCGAGATGACGGCGCTGGAGAATGCGATGGTGCCCGCGCTGCTCACCCGGCGCCCGTGGGCCGAGGCGCGGACCCATGCCGCCGACGCGCTCGTCGAGGTCGGACTCGCCGACCGCCTGCGCCACCGGCCGGGCGAGCTCTCCGGCGGCGAGCAGCAGCGAGTGGCCATCGCCCGCGCCCTCGTGAATCGGCCGCGCGTGATCCTCGCCGACGAGCCGACGGGCAATCTCGATCCCAAGACGAGCGCGGTGATCTTCGACCTGTTCCTCCGCCTGCAGGCGGAGCGCGGCATCGCCTTCCTGATCGCCACCCACAACCCCGAGCTGGCCCGTCGCGCCGAGCGGGCGTATCGTCTAATCGAGGGTCGGGCGCGGGAGGTCCGTCCCGGCGAGTGACGACAGCGTCGGGACGGTCCCAGGTTCCCGCAAGACTTTCGCAGAGTTAGTCGGGTCGGCAGAATATCGCTGGCGACCCCTGGCGGCGTGGGCTATACTCAAGTCGACTAACTAGCCGTCGGCGAAGGAAAAACGGCGCTGCCGGCCAGGGAAACGGGGTGGGGGAAAACCAGTGTTCGAACGATTCACCGAACGAGCGCGACGGGTCATTATCTTGGCGCGGGAGGAAGCCGGCCGCTTCCGTCACGACTTTGTCGGCACCGAGCACGTGCTGCTCGGTCTCATCCGGGACGGCGAAGGGATCGCCACGGCCGTGCTCCAGCGCCTCGGGTTGCGGTTGGAGACGGTCAAGGCCGAGGTCGAGCGCGCGCTGGCCGGATTTCCCAAGACGCTGACGTTCGGTGAAGTGCCGTTCACACCCCAGGCCAAGCGGGTTCTCGAGCTGTCCATCGAGGAGGCCCGGCAGCTCGGCCACAACTACATCGGCACCGAGCACCTGCTGCTCGGACTGATGAAGGAAGGCCAGTCGATCGCCGCCAAGATTCTGGAGTCGCTGGGCGCGCGCCTGGACGAGGTGCGCCAGGAGACGCTGGCCCTGCTCGGTGATCAGTACTATCCCCGGCCCAAGAAGCGCTCGCAGACGCCCGTGCTCGACGAGTTCGCCCGTGACCTCACCCAGCTGGCCCGGGAGACCAAGCTCGACCCGGTGATCGGCCGCGAGCAGGAAATCGAGCGCGTCATCCAGATCCTGGCCCGGCGGACCAAGAACAACCCGGTCCTCATCGGCGAGCCCGGCGTGGGCAAGACCGCCATCGTGGAAGGGCTGGCCCAGAAGATCGTCAACCACGACGTCCCCGACGTCCTCCTGAACAAGCGACTGCTTCAGCTCGACTTGGGGGCGCTGGTGGCCGGCACCAAGTATCGCGGCCAGTTCGAGGAGCGGCTCAAGGCGGTGATGAAGGAGATCAAGCAGTCGGAGAACGTCATCCTGTTCCTCGACGAGCTGCACACGCTGATCGGGGCCGGCGCCGCCGAAGGAGCCATCGACGCCTCCAACATGCTCAAGCCGGCCCTCAGCCGCGGCGAGATCCAGACCATCGGCGCCACCACCCTGGACGAGTACCGCAAGTACATCGAGAAGGACGGGGCGCTGGAGCGGCGCTTCCAGCCGGTGATCGTCAAGGCGCCCACCGTTCCCGAGGCCATCGAGATCATCCGCGGGCTGCGCCACAAGTACGAGGCCCATCACCGGGTCAAGATCACCGAGCAGGCCATCACCGCCGCCGTGAATCTGGCCGACCGGTACATCACCGACCGCCAGCTGCCCGACAAAGCGATCGACGTCATCGACGAGGCGTCATCGAGGACGCGGCTGATGGCGCTCACGCCCCCGCCCGAGGTGAAGGAGATCGAGAAGGAGCTGGAGCGGGTCATCCGCGAGAAGGACATGTACCTGGAGGCCCAGGAGTTCGAGAAGGCCGCCGCCCTCCGCGAGAAGGAGAAGCTGCTCCGCCACCGCGAAGAGGAGCTCAAGCGCGAGTGGGACAAGAACAAGGGCAAGGGCAAGCAGCTCGTGGAGGAAGAGGACATCGAGTACATCGTCTCCCGGTGGACGGGCATCCCGCTGTCCAAGCTCGAGGAGAAGGAATCCGCGAAGCTGGCCCGGATGGAAGATGCGCTGCACGACCGGATCATCGGCCAGAACGACGCGGTGGCCGCGGTGGCCCGCGCCATCCGGCGGTCGCGGGCCGGTCTCAAGGACGCCAAGCGGCCGGTGGGCTCGTTCGTGTTCCTGGGCCCCACCGGGGTGGGCAAGACCGAGCTGGCCAGGGCGCTGGCCGAGTACCTGTTCGGCGACGAGAACGCGCTCGTCCGCGTGGACATGTCCGAGTACATGGAGAAGTTCTCGGTGTCGCGGCTGCTGGGTGCGCCTCCCGGCTACGTGGGCTACGAGGAGGGGGGCTTTCTCACCGAGAAGGTGCGGCGGCGCCCCTACTCGGTCGTGCTGTTCGACGAGATCGAGAAGGCCCACCCCGACGTCTTCAACATGCTGCTGCAGGTGCTGGACGACGGTCGGCTCACCGACTCGCTGGGCCACGTGGTGGACTTCAAGAACACGATCTTGATCATGACGTCCAACCTCGGCACCAGCCTCATCGGCAAGCGGGTGACCCCGGGGTTCCTGCAGGAGTCCGACGAGCACTCCTACGAGCGGATGAAGGACCGCGTGTTGGAGGAGATGAAGCGGGCGTTCCGGCCGGAGTTCCTGAATCGCATCGACGAAACCGTGGTTTTCCACGCGCTGTCGGCCGAGCACATCAAGGCGATCATCCGGCTCATGGTCCACCGCATCAACAAGCAGCTCTCCGAGCGGGGGATCGAGCTGGTCCTCACGCCGGCGGCCGAGACCCTCCTGGTCGACAAGGGCTACGATCCGACCTACGGCGCCCGGCAGCTCCGACGGACGATCCAG
>JBOHPP010000187.1:0-7919 GCA_050731755.1 Candidatus Rokuibacteriota bacterium
CGGGCTCGACCCGCTTCGGCTCGCGGGGCGGCATCGGGGGACGCGGCGGGGCCTGTAGCACTCGCGGCGGAGCGAAGAGCGGCGCCGGCTGCCGGGGCGCCGGCCTGGGCGGCAATGGCGGCGATGGCCGCTCGATCGGCCGGAACGGGACGATCTTGGGCTCCGGCTTCTTCACCGTGGGAGGGGCGGGCGTCGGCGGAACCAGCGGCTTAGCCGCGGGCGGTGCCACCGGCTCGGGCAGCGGGGAGACGACCGGCTTGGGCTCCGGGATGACGTCCGCCAGCGGTTCCACCTCCACCAGCTTTTCGGCCGGCCGGGGTTTGACGATGGTGGCCGCCGGCTTCAGCTCGACCGGAACCTCTTCGCCAGGCGTCTCCGCTTTCGCCTTTCGCGTTCGCGCGGGCTTCTTCGGCGTCTGGCCCTCGACGCCGTCTTCCTTCGGCGCTTTGGCCCGCACCCGCTTCGGCTTGGCCTCCTCAGGGATCTCACGACCTCTGCCCAGCTTGAGCCGTAGCTCGTTCGCCATCTGGAGATCGAGGGGCGACATGGCGCGGACGCCCTTCTTACCCATCTCCTCGGCGGCCAGGATCAGGTCCTTGCTAGTGACGCCGAGTTCCTTGGCCAGCTCGATGATCTTTATCTTTGCCGCTGCCAATGCCTCCTCACCTCCTCTGAGCCACGCCGTGGCTCGCTACGACGCACAACTCACTCAGGCTCGCCTCGGGCGGGCGTCCGGCCGGACGCCGCACGCCCTGCGGCTCGCACGACTCACTCAGGCTCGCCTCGGGCGGGCGCCCGGTCGGTCGCCGCACGCCCTGCGGCTCGCACAACCATAATCAACTCTGGGGCGGCCACGGAGGGCTTCCGAAATGCCGCGGCCAACCGTTTCATCGCCCGCTCCACGCAGAGAGCCTCCACGCACACGTAGGCGCCCCGCCCCGGGCCGCCCGCGTCGGCCACCACCGTCCCGTCCGCCCGTCGCACCAGCCGCACCAGCGTGGCTTTGGGCCGGATCTTCCGGCACCCGACACACGTGCGCTGCGGTCGGCCGTCGCCGGCGACGCGCCCGGCACGCTCGCTCACGCCGAGATCGCATCCTCGGATCCGCCAGCGTCCGAACTGCCGGCGCTTTGGGCGTGGTCGGCCACCCACTGGGCCGCGGCCGCATAGACCGTGTCGGCACGCTCGCTCACCTCGACGATTGTGGCCAGGCGTTCCCGCCCCGCCTGCACGATGGCCAGGGGTGAGCTGAGGCCGGCCGCCACCAGCGCCTCGACCGCCTCGGGGCCGAGTCCGCCCAGGGCGGCAAGAGCCGCGCGGTCCACGCCCTCTTCAGCCGTCGCGCGCTCGGCCTCCAGTTCGGACTCGCTCTTGATGTCGATCCGCATGCCGGTGATCTTCGCGGCCAGCCGCGCGTTTTGCCCCTTCTTGCCGATGGCCAGGGACAGCTGGTTGTCGGGGACGACCACGAAGGCCGACGGTTGCCCGTCAGCGTCGGTCTCCTGGTCGATCGTCACCGAGGACACTTTGGCTGGCGAGAGCGCGCGGGCCACGAACGTCGCCGGATCGTGGGACCATTCGATGATGTCGATCTTCTCGCCGCGGAGCTCCCGGCTGATCACCTGGATCCGGGTGCCGCGCAGGCCGACGCAGGCACCGATCGGATCGACGTCGCGCTTGGTCGAGGCCACCGCCACCTTCGCTCGCTCGCCCGCTTCGCGGGCAGCGGCCTTGACCAGGACGATGCCCTCCTGGATCTCCGGGATCTCCGTCTCGAACAGCCGGGCCAGGAAACCCGGATGCGTGCGCGAGAGCGTGATCTGCGGCCCCTTGATGGAGCGGCGCACCTCCAGCACCCAGGCCCGCACCCGGTCCCCGGGGTTGTAGCGCTCGCCAGGGATCTGCTCGCGCTCGGGCAGGATCGCCTCCGCCTTGCCGATCTCGATGATCACGTTGCGCTTCTCGATCCGATGGACGACCCCGCGGAGGATCTGCCCTTCCTTGCCCTCGAACTCCTTGTAGATCCGGTCACGCTCGGCGTCTCGCACCCGCTGCAGAATGACCTGCTTCGCCGTCTGAGCCGCGATCCGCCCGAACTCCTGGGGCGGCAGCTCCTGCTCCAGCTCGTCGCCCAGCTCGGCGTCTGGATTCAGCGCCTTGGCCTCGCGGAGCCCGATTTCGAGCTTGGGGTCGGCGATCTCCTCCACCACCTTCTTGCGACAGTAAACCTTGAGGGCCCCGGTCTTGCGATCGATCTCCATGCGCACGTTCTCGGCGGCACCCAAGGTCTTGCGCGAAGCCGACAGCAGGGCAGACTCCAGCGCCTCGAAGAGAACCTCGGGGTCGATTCCCTTCTCGCGTCCGATCTGCTCGATAACCATCAACAGCTCGCGATTCATCCGTCCTCATCCCCGACGCGGCCAGGGCACCTCGGCATCCAGGCGGGCCCTGGTCACGTCCGCCCGCGGCAACTCCACCCGCTCCCCTTCGCGCTCGAGCACCAGCCGCTCCGGCGCCACGTCGGCGAGCCGGCCCCGCACCTCGCGGCCGTCGCTCAGCCAGCACCGCACCCGCTTGCCCCGGGCCCAGTGGTACTCCCGCTCCGTACGCAGGAGCCGGTCCAGCCCGGGCGAGGAGATCTCCAGATCGTACGACTCTTGAATCACCCCTGCCACGTCGAGAAGGTCGCCCACCTGGCGGCTCACCCGCTCGCAATCCCCGATGCCCACGCCGCCCGGCTTGTCGACGAACACCCTCAAGACCGAGCGTGGCCGGTGCTGGCGCCACTCCAGATCGACCAGCTCCAGCCCGTGCTGCCCGAGCACGGGCTGGATCAGTTCCTCGATGCTCCGCTCCGCATCCTGCATCGGCCGACCCGTTAAAGTAAAAAACTGGGCAACGCCCAGTTTTTCAAGAATTTAGCACGTGCTTCCCGAGGAGGCAAGACTCACGGCATCCGAAGCCCCTCGGGGGCGCGGCGAGAGGCCTCAGTGAGCGCCCGGCTTCTTGTTCGGTCCCTTCACGCCGGGCTCATAGCGCAGACGCTGGACGGGCGTGCCGCCGACGATGTGGGAGTCGAAAATCTCCTTGAGGTCGGACTCCTGAACGCCGTGATACCACACGTCGTCCGGGTAGACGACCATCATGGGGCCGTGACCGCACTGGGAAAAACACCCGGCCTTGTTGACGCGCACCTCGGTCTTGAGCCCGGCCTTGGCGCACTCCGCCCGCAGGAACTTGACATACTGTTCGACGTTGCCCTGAGTCGGGCAGGTTTCACCCGACGTGCACACGAAGATGTGAGTGCGGTATTGGCCCATCAGTCCGACTCCGCCGGGGCCGCGGCCGTGGCGGCCCGACGCTCGGCAATGAACTTGTCGACCTCCTCGCGCATCGCCCGCACGATGTCCTGCTCGGGCACCTTCCGGACAACCGCGCCGTTCCTGAAGATCAGGCCGATGCCCCGGCCTCCGGCCACACCGATGTCGGCGGCGCGCGCTTCCCCCGGCCCGTTCACCTCACATCCCATCACCGCGATGTGGATTTCCTCGTTGAGCCCTTTGAACTCCTCTTCGACCTCTCGGGCCAGCTTCACCAGATCCACGTCGGCCCGCCCGCACGACGGACAGGACACGAAGGTGAGCCCGCCCTTGCGAAGCCCCAACGACTTCAAGATGTCGATGCCCACCCGCACCTCCTCGGTGGGGTCGGCCGACAACGAGACGCGGATCGTGTCGCCGATGCCCTCGCTCAACAGCGCGCCGAGACCGACGGCGGACTTGATCGTCCCCACGCCCGGCGTCCCCGCCTCGGTGACGCCCAGGTGGAACGGATAGTCGACCTGGTCGGCCAGCATCCGGTAGGCCTCGATCATCATCAGCGGATCAGAAGCCTTGAGCGAGATCTTCATCTCCGGATAGTTCAGGTCCTCGAGGATTCTGATGTGGCGCAGGGCGGACTCCACCATGCCCTGCGCCGTGGGCCCCCCATATTTAGCCAGCAGGTCCTTCTCCAGCGAACCAGCGTTGACGCCGATTCGGATGGGAATCTTGCGGTCCTTGGCGGTGCTGACGACCTCCTGGACGAAGGGCTTGCCCCCGATGTTCCCGGGGTTGAGGCGGAGACCGTCGACTCCCTGCTCCAGCGCGATGAGGGCCAGCTTGTAATTGAAGTGGATGTCGGCCACCAGGGGGATCCGGATCTGGCGCCGGATCTCCCCCAGCTTCTCGGCGGCCTCCTTCACGGGGACCGCGCAGCGGACGATGTCACAACCGGCCGCCTCCAGCGACCAGATCTCCAGCAGCGTCGCCGGCACGTCCCGGGTGTCGGTCTTGGTCATCGACTGCACGGTGATGGGAGCGTCACCGCCCACCGTCAGCCGCCCGAGCCGGAGCTGCCGCGTCCTGCGCCGTGTGATCATGTCACCCCGGCCCTATTTGAAGAATCGAAACGCGTCGAGTCGCACCAGGTCATTGTAGAGCGCCAGCACCATGATGAGCATGAGGAGCACGAAGCCCACCTGCTGAGCCAGCTCGCGCTTGCGCACGGACAGCGGCCGGCCCAGAACCGCCTCGACGAGGAAGAAGAAGAGGTGGCCGCCGTCGAGCATGGGCACCGGCAGGAGGTTCAGGACGGCCAGGTTCACGCTGATCACCGCCGTGAAGATCGCCAACGGGGCGGTGCCTTCCTGGGCCTGCCGGCCGGTCTCGGAGGCGATCTGCACGGGGCCGCCGAGGTTCGACAAGGGGATCTGGCCGGTGACGATCTTCCAGAAGCCCTTCGTCGTCAGCACGGTCATGTCCCACGTCCGCACGACGCCGTACCAGACGGCCACCGGCGGCGAGTAGGCCGCGTAGCTCACCGTCCCGGTGACGATGCTGACGCCAATCCGGCCAACTTCCGTCTCCTGCCCGAGCGGCCCCTTCTCCTTGAACCGGCTGGCCGTCGCCTGGAGAGTCACCGGCCGACCCCCCCGCTCCACCGTGATGTCGATCGTCTGGCCGGGCCGCTTCTGGATGGCCTGCATCAACTCGTCGGGGGTGAACACCGGTCGGCCGCCGACGGCCACCACCTGGTCGCCGGGCCGGAGCCCGGCGCGCTCGGCGGGCGAGCCCGGGTTCACCGCGCCGATGTAGGGCACGAGCTTCGGCCCGGCACCGATCTCCCAGACCGTCTTCTCGTCCTTGAAGATCGGATCGCGGACCGTGGTGACCCGCGGCGTCACCGTCACCGTCTCTGGCCCGTCGTTTCGTTTCAGCCCGAGCTGCAAGGGCCGACCGTCCGATGCGCTGACGGCCCGTTCCACGTCCTCCCAGTACTCAACCCGCCGTCCCTCGACCGCGGTGATCACGTCATCCGTCCGGATGCCTGCGGCCGCGGCCGGCCCGCCCTCGACGACCCGCCCGACGACGGCCGGCCACACCGGACGTCCGATGGTGGCCAGGACGGCGATGAAGATCACCGCCGCCAACACGAAGTTCATCCCGGGCCCGGCGAAGACGATGAGGAACCGCACCCACAACGGTTTGAGCGCGAACGCCTTGGCGGGATCCCAGGGCATGGCCGGGCCCGCCTCGATCGGGTTCTCCTCGCCCATCATCTTCACGTAGCCGCCCATCGGGATGGCCGACAGGCAGTACTCCGTCTCCTTGCCGCGCCAGCGTAGGAGCACCGGCCCGAAGCCGATCGAGAAGCGCTCGACCCCCACGCCGGCCCAGCGGGCGACCAGGAAGTGACCCAGCTCGTGGATGAGGATCAACACCCCGATGACGACGACGAACGAGATGATGGTAGTCACGCAATCAGCTCCTGAACGCGCCGGCGGACTTCGGTGTCGATAGCCATGCACTCGGCGATCGACGTGAGCTCCCCCGACGGGAACATCTCCAGCGCTCGCTCGATAAGTTCGGCGATGGCGGTGAAACGGATCCTCCGCTCCAGGAACGCGGCCACCGCCACCTCGTTAGCAGCGTTGAGCACCACCGGCGCGGCGCCGTCGCTCTCCAGGGCCGCTCGGGCCAGCCTCAGACAGGGGAACCGGTCCAGATCCGGTGGGAAGAAGCTCAGCGGCTCCACTCGCGTGAGGTCCAGGCGCGCCGCCGGGGCTGGCCGCCGCTCCGGATACGCCAGCGCGTAGAGGATGGGGACGCCCATGTCGGCCACGCCCAGCTGGGCGATCACCGAGCCGTCGACGTACTCGACCATCGAGTGCACGATCGACTGGGGGTGCACCACGACCTGCACCTGGTGCGGGGCCACGTCGAACAGCCAGCGCGCCTCGATGATCTCGAGTCCCTTGTTCATCAGCGTGGCCGAATCGATCGTGATCTTCGGTCCCATTTTCCACGTCGGGTGACGGAGCGCATCCTCGACGGTGACGTGGACGAAGCGCTCCGTCGGCAGCTCCCGGAACGGGCCCCCCGAGGCCGTCAGGAGGATCCGGTGGACGTCGCCCTTATTGTGCCCGATGAGGCACTGGAACACAGCGCTGTGCTCGGAATCCACCGGGAGCAAGGCCACCCGGTGCCGACGCGCCGCCGCCGTCATGAGGCTGCCCGCCATCACCAGGGTTTCCTTGTTGGCCAGGGCCACCGTCCGCCCGGCCTCGATGGCGGCCATAGTCGGCAGCAGTCCGGCCCCGCCCACCAGCGCCGAGACGACGATGTCGGCCTCGACCTCGCGCGCCAGAGCCACCAACCCGGCGGGTCCCGCCAGCAACTCGGGCCGCGGCGCGGGCAGAAGATGCGCCAGCCGGTCCACCGCGGCGCCGTCCATGAGAGCGACGGCTCCCGGCGCGTACTTGCGACAGAGATCGGCGATCAGCTCGACATTCGAGCCGCGCGCGCCCAGCCCGGCCACGGAGAACTCGTCGGCGAAGCTCGACACCACCTCCAGCGTGCGCAGCCCGATGGACCCGGTGGCGCCCAGCAGCGTGATCCGCTTCACGTCCTGACTCCCAGTGCCACGTAGTAGTAGAGAGCCGGCGCGTTGAAAAGCAGGCCGTCGAGTCGGTCCAGCACGCCACCATGGCCCGGGATGAGGCTTCCCGTGTCCTTCACGTCGACGCTCCGCTTCATCGCCGACTCGGCGAGGTCTCCCACCTGCCCGGTCACGCCCAGCAAGGCCCCCGCTCCGGCGGCGCGAATGGCCGTCCACTCGGGCACGAGCCAGGCGGCCAGGCCCACCGCGGCGAAAACGGAGGCGGCGAACTGGGCCACCGCCCCCTCCATCGTCTTGTTGGGGCTGATCGCCGATGCCAGCTTGTGGCGTCCGAGCGTCGAGCCCACGGCGTAGGCTGCCGACTCGCCGATCCAGGTTACGCCGGCCAGGAAGAGGATGAGGTCCGGCCCGTCGGCCGTCCGATGCAAGGAGATGGCGTGGCCGAGGAACCAGCCGACGTAGACCACGCCGAGCAGAGTGAGGGCCACCGGTTCGACAGACGGCCGCGCCCCCAGCCAGACCGGCGCGCTCAGCACCGCGGCGATCGCCACGGTCAGCACGACCGCCGGCACGAGGGCGGCCGGGGTCATGAACGGCGTGGCGAACGACGCCGTGACGACGCTGGCGGCCGCGACACCGAGCCGTCCGTAGACCGGCACGCCCGCCCGTTCGAACATCCGCCCCAGCTCACCGGCGGCGACCGCCGCCACGGCGATGACCACGAGGACGAACAACCACGCGGGAGCCCCCTTCACGATCCCGATGAACACAGGAATGAGGATCACGGCGGTCCCCACCCGCTTGATCACGACGGTGGACACGCGTGTCCCTCTGGCCGTCATCGTGGCCGAGCCCACGTCACACCCCGCCGAACCGACGAGTCCGCCCCTGGAAGTCGGCCACCGCCCCGTAGAGCTCGGCCGGACTGAAGTCCGGCCACAGCGTGGGCGTGACCCACAGCTCGGTGTAGGCGATCTGCC
>JBOHPP010000188.1:0-7512 GCA_050731755.1 Candidatus Rokuibacteriota bacterium
CTTCCACCCAGCGGCGGGCGAAGGCGGCGTCGTCCAGGTAGCCGCGGGCGGCGAGGTCGGCCACGACCTCGCCGGCGATCTCGGCCGTCGCCCAGCGTCGGACCAGCCGCCGCCCCAAATCGGCCCGCGTCCAGGCGTGGCGGGAGAGCAGGTCGCCGGCGGCCAGGCGAGCGGCGCGCGAATCCAGCGGCCGGCGGGGAGCGCGGCGGGGCGCGGCGACCTCGTCGTCTATTTCTTCTTGAAGAACGGGCTGGCCTGCGGCGGTCCTCCGACCGGCCCGGGAGCAGACTTTTTCTCTTCCTCGTGACTCATCTCGGCCGTGGAGAAAATGCCGCGGACCTTGAGGTCGAAGTCGTCCGCGTTGGTAGCCGCCTCGCGGGCCGTCTCGTACGAAATGACGCCGTCCCGGTAGAGCTTGAGCAGGCACTGGTCGAACGTCTGCATCCCGTACTGCGTGGTGCCCTGGGCGATGTAGGGCGGGATCTCCGCCGTCCGTTTGGCCTCCCGGATGCAGTCCCTGATGAGCGCGGTGCCGATCATCACTTCCACGGCCGGCACTCGTCCGTCGCCGCCGATCCTGGGCACCAGCCGCTGGGAGACGACGCCCACGATCACCGCCGCCAGCTGGTCGCGGATCTGCTGCTCCTGGTGGGGCGGAAAGGTGCCGATGATGCGGTTGACGGTCTCGGTGGCGTTCAGGGTGTGCAGGGTGGAGAGCACGAGGTGACCGGTCTCGGCGGCGTGCAGCGCCACCGCCATCGTCTCCGGGTCCCGCATCTCGCCCACCAGGATCACGTCGGGATCCTCGCGCAGGGCGGCCCGGAGGGCGGTGGCGAAGTTCGGCGAGTCGTGGCCGATCTCCCGCTGGCTGATGACGCAGTTGATGTCCTCGTGGGAGAACTCGATCGGGTCTTCGATGGTGATGATGTGGTCGTTCCGGCTGCGGTTGATGAAGTCGATCATCGCCGCCAGCGTGGTGGACTTGCCGGAGCCGGTGATGCCGGTGACCAGAATCATGCCCCGACGCTCCATGGAGAGCTTCTCGAGGACCGGGGGCAGGCTCAGCTCGTCGAAGCGCGGCTTCTTGGAGGGAATGGCCCGCATGACGGCGCGGACCTGGCCGGTGGCCAGGAACATGTTGACCCGGAAGCGGCCGTGGTCGCGCACGGCGTAGGCGACGTCGACCTCGCGCCCGTCCCGGAGCTGGTTGAGGAACCGCTCGGGCAGCACGCGCCGGGCGCACTCTTCCATCTCGGGGCCGGTGATGACGCCGAACTCCGGACGGGGCACGAGCCGCCCGTGGACCCGGAAAATGGGCGGGGAGTTGGGCTTGAGGTGGAGGTCGGAGGCACCCTCGGTGACGGTGGCGACGAGGAGCCGATCCAGATCCATGGTCCTCCCTTATTTGAGGGGCGCCGGTGCGCGGAGCCCCAGAGTCTCGCGGATCTTCGCCTCCAGGTCGGCGAGAACCGCCGCGTTTTCCTGCAGCCACTTCCGGGCGTTCTCGCGGCCCTGCCCGATCCGCTCGCTCTTGTAGGTGTACCAGGTGCCGGACTTCTCGATGACGCCCTGCTCGACGCCGGCGTCGAGGATCGTTCCCGCCTTGGAGATCCCCTCGCCGTAGATCATGTCGAACTCCGCCTCCCGGAACGGCGGCGCCAGCTTGTTCTTGACCACCTTGGCCTTCGTGCGCACCCCGAGCGACTCGGTTCCTTGCTTGAGGACCTCGATGCGGCGCACGTCGATGCGCACCGAGGCGTAGAACTTCAGCGCGCGCCCGCCTGGTTGCGTTTCGGGAGAGTTGTGCACCACCACTCCGTCCACGAGATACGTGTGATGCCCCTCGATCTCAAGGTCGAAGCGCTGCTTGTGTTGCCGCCCCGGCTTGACGTACCGGCGCACCACCCGTGCCGGCACCGCCCGGAGACGCCGACGACTCGACCGCGTCGCGCCGACACTGTCCAGATCCGGATGCCACGTGAAGCGTCCTCGCAGGCTCGGATGAAGCTTGTAGTCCATCGAGGGATGCAGGTACGGGGCGATCAGTGCGTGGAAACGCAGCGTCTCCTCCGAGTTGAACCAGAAGCCACGACCGTCGTCACGGGGCCTGCCCGCTCCGAGCTGCTCGAACACAGCTAGCACTCGTTGACGGGAATCCCCGGTGAGGGACGTATTGTAGAGGACGGCCTTCCCCTTACCCCAGCGAGAGTAGGACCCACCGTACGAGCCGTCGTCGCCATACCAAACCGCGAGGCCGCGAGCGTCGAGACGATCCAGGACCCTCTCAGTGGCGATACGGCATCGGTCGGCGCCGTAATACTCGTTACACAGTTCGGAGAGGCACGGCATGGCCACCGAGTCGAAGCCGAACCCTCGGCCCGTCCGTCGGACCGAGGAAGCCAGCGGGGCCAGCATCGCGTGCTTCCACTGGAGGTAATCCTTCTGCGCCTGGCCGTGGCCGACGCGGAACATCGCGGAGTGAGTGCCCATCTTCCGGAGTGAACCGTCGCCGAAGGTGCCGCCGAGGATCAGCTGCCACTGATCGTCCGTCAGGACATAGTCCGTGACCGCCGTGAGTACCTCGCTACCTACCTGAAGGTCGCCCGCCCGCACCGGCCCGTCGGGAGTAAAGATGATGTGGTTTTCGGTCGCGGCGAAGTGGCGGCGGCCGCTGGGCCCGCCTTCGACCTCGAACTGCAGGAAGTGATCGGCGCGCCCGTTGTTGAACCAGTTGACGATGCGTCGAGGTTCGATCTTGTCCGTTGCCGGGTCCCAGGAGAGAACCTCAAGAGGTAGCCGCTGGTTCACGATCTTGCCGATCTTCATGCTGCGCCCGTCGGCCAGGGTCACGCGGGTGGTGTAATGCATGCACCCAAACATTACGCCTATCTTCTCGCGGATCTGGTTGATGAAGATCATCACCGCGCCCGAGCGGGAGATGGCCGCGGTGAGCTTGCGCAGGGCCTGGGACATGAGCCGGGCCTGCAGCCCGGGCAGCGAGTCCCCCATGTCGCCGTCCAGCTCGGCCCGCGGCACCAGGGCGGCGACGGAGTCCACCACGATCACGTCCACGGCGTTGGAGCGGATGAGCGTCTCGGCGATCTCCAGCGCCTGCTCGCCGGTGTCCGGCTGGGCGATGAGGAGCTCGTCGATGTTGACGCCAACCTTACGAGCGTACCCGGGGTCGAGCGCGTGCTCGGCGTCGATGAAGGCCGCGATGCCGCCCAAACGCTGGGCCTCGGCCACCACGTGCAGCGCCAGCGTCGTCTTGCCCGACGACTCCGGCCCGTAGATCTCGGTGACGCGCCCCCGGGGCAGCCCGCCGGTGCCGAGCGCGACGTCGAGGCTGAGCGCGCCGGTGGGGACGACGGCGATCTCCTCGAGCGGGGCGCCCGAGCCCAGGCGCATGACGGCGCCCTTGCCGAACTGCCGCTCGATCTGGGCGATGGCCAGCTCCAGCGCCTGCCGCCGGTCGTTCTTCACCTCTGCCATGGACCTCTCCTCTGCGTCAGGCGCCTTCGCCGGGGCTCCGGCGCCGACGGTCGGCTGCGCACCACGCTGACGATGAAGCGTCTCGAGCATTCTAGGAGTCGGCGCCGGGGGGCGTCAATGTCTGAGGACGAAGACGGCGCCGGGACCGGCGTTGGCGGACCCCCCCGGCGGGTGGCCCACCGACCGTCGAGACCCCTCACGCACGGTCCCGGAGGCAGAGTCGTCGTTAACGGCCCAGCGCCCAGGAGTCGAGCACGCTATAGCGCGCCCCTCGAGGCGAGAGATCGCTGCGCATCAGGGCCAGGCGCTCCACGCGGAACCCGCCGAGCTCGCGCCCGGCCGCGGCGCCGAGTGCGGCGGCCAGCGTTGGACCCCGTCGCGGCTCCCGGACGCGCCCGAGCGTCACGTGAGCCGAGAACGGACGTTCCTCGCGGGCGAAGCCGAGGCGGGCCAGCGCATCCTCCACGCCCGTGGCCAGCGCCGCGAGCTCGGCCCCACCGCGGGCCACCCCGGCCCAGATCACCCGCGGACGCCTGGGCGACGGAAACGCACCGAGCCCGCGCAGAGCGAGGTCGAAGGACGCGCCACCGGCGGCCGTGGTGGCCAGGGCGGCGGCGACCTGCTCCAGGCGGGCCGCCTCCACGCCGCCGAGGAACTTGAGGGTGAGGTGGAGGTTGTCGGGAGCGACCCAGCCGACGCCACGGGCCCCGGCCCGCAGCCGCTCGACCTCGCCGCCGAGCGCGGCGCGGAGGTCGTCGGGAAGCAGGATGGCGACGAAGGAGCGGATCGGCCCTATCGGGCTCCCTCCAGGAGGCGCCGGCGGAGGAGATCGAGCGCGGCCTGTGCGGCCTGCCACTTGATGGCCGCCCGATCGCCCGGGAAGTGGAAGCGGTGGGCGGTCACCTCGGCGCCCACGGCGACGCCGACGAAGACCGTCCCCACCGGCTTGGTCGGCGTGCCGCCGTCGGGGCCGGCGATCCCGGTGATGGCCAGCGCGCAGTCGCTCCGGCTCGTCTGCCGGACGCCGGCCGCCATCGCCGCCGCGCATGGCCCGCTCACCGCGCCGTGGGCGCTCAGCACGTCCGCCGGCACGCCGAGCAGCTCCTGCTTGGCCTGGTTGGAGTACACCACCACCCCCCGCTCGAAGTAGCGGGACGATCCCGGCACGCCGGTGAGCCGGTGGCCCAGCAGGCCACCCGTGCAGGATTCGGCAACGGCAACGGTCACCTGCCGCTCGACGAGGAGACGACCCACCACGCGCTCCAGCGACTCGTCGTCGCGCCCGTAGCAGTCATCGCCGAGCCGCGCGCGGATCTTGCCCTCGGCGGCGCCCAGCGCCTCGGCGGCCGCGGTCGGGCTGGCGCCCCGCGCGCGCAGCCTCACCCACACCTCGCCGTCGGCCGACATCGTCGTCACCTCGAGCCCACCGCCGGACGCGGGGCCGAGCCAGTCGGCCAGCCGCTCCTCCACCTCGGCAACGCCGGGGCCGGCCACCCGTAGCGTGCGCGTGGCCTCCCCCCGCCCGCCGAGCCGCGCCTGGGCGTAGCCGGCGAGCTGAGCCTCGATCGCCTCGGAGACATCGCCGCGCGGCAAGACGACGAAGGCGCGACCGCCCGCCTCGAGCATCCACGCCGGCTCGGCGTCCGGCGCCGCCCACAACACGGCCCCTTGAGGCAGGAGCGCCCGGCGGTCGTCGCGACGCGGCAGCGGACGATCGCGCCGCTGGGCCGCCGCCTCCAGCGCGGCGAGCATGCGGGCGCTGAGGACCAGCCGCACGCCGGCCAGCCGGGCCAGCGTCCGGCGCACGACGTCCCCCGTGGAGCCGCCGGGCCCGGCCACGACGATCGTGAGCGCGACGTCCGCGGCGAGCGCCCGTTCCAGCGCTGCCTCGTCGTCCTCGATCAGGACGCGGGCCACGGTCGACAGCCCGGCCGCGGCCAGCGCGTCGGCCACCTCCGCGAGCTGATCGCCCGCGGGCACGCCCGCCACGCCCACGCTCACAACCTGGGCGCTCGACGTCACGGCCATCCCGCCACCGCGCGGAACAGAGCGAGCGTGGCCAGGGCATAGAGACCGGCGACGAGGTCGTCGATCATCACCCCGGCCCCGCCCGGCAGCCGCTGGCTCACCCGCGCGGGAAACGGCTTGGTGATGTCGAACAGTCGGAAGAGCATGAAGGACACGGCCAGAACCCCCGGCGTGCGAGGCAGCGCCAGCACGGCGAGCGTCATTCCCGCGATCTCGTCGATGACGATGGCGCCGGGGTCTTTGCCGCCGAGAAGCTGCTCGGTGCGGTGAGCGGCCCACGCGCCGACGAGCGTCACGGCCAGGAAGAAGACCACGAGGCCTCCAGCCGAGAAGGGAATCGCCCAGAGGGCAAGCGCCGCCAGCGCGCTAGCCACGGTGCCCGGCGCCACCGGGACCCTCCCGATGCCGCCGACCGTGGCGAGGATCAGGGCCAGGCGATCGGCGAGGGAGACCGCGCGCGGCGCCGCCCGCTCAGGCCCGCTCGCCGACCAGCTCGTAACCCTCGACCTCGACGATACTGACGCGGGCAAACCTCCCGGGCTCGAACGAGCCCCGGAGGTATACGACGCCGTCGATCTCCGGCGCCTGGCCGGCGGTGCGCGCTTCCCAGGTGAACGCCGGATCCTCACTCGGCCCGTCGACGAGGACGTCCTGCACGCTGCCCACCAGCGCCTGGTTCCTCTCCCAGGCGATCCGGTCCTGAGCCTCCTGAACCAGCGCGGCCCGCTCGGCGGCGACCTCGGCCGGGACCTGATCGGGGAAGCCGGGCGAGGGCGTCCCCTCCTCGGGCGAATAGGTGAAGACGCCCAGGCGCTCGAAGCGGACGTCCTCGACGAAGCGGAGCAGGTTCTCAACGGCGGCTTCGCTCTCGCCGGGGAAGCCGACGAGCACCGTGGTGCGCACCGTCACGCCGGGCACCGCCTCTCGGAACGCGGCCACGATCTCCTTCATCCGCCGGGCCGTCACCGCGCGGCGCATGGCGCGCAGGATCGTGTCGTCGCCGTGCTGCACGGGCAGGTCGACGTACGGCACGACGCGGGCTCGCCGCCACCGGTCGAGCAGGCGGTCGTTGACGTGGGCCGGGTGCAGGTACATCGGCCGGATCCACGGCATGCGCGTATCCGACAGCGCGAGCAGGAGGTCGCCGACGTCCCCGTTGCCCGGCAGATCACGCCCGTAGGCCAGTGTGTCCTGAGAGACCAGGATGGCCTCCTGGATGCCGCGGCGGGCCAGCCCCTCTACCTCGGTCACGATATCAGCGAGGGGGCGGCTGCGATGCCGGCCTCGGAACTGGGGGATCGCGCAGAAGGTGCAGCCCATGTCGCAGCCCTCGGCGATCTTCACGTAGGCGTAGGGCACACGTCCCATGAGCAGGCGTGGCGTCCCCGCATCGTAGAGATAGCCGGGCGGCGCGGCGGTGGCCCAGTCCAGCCGGTTGGCGGCCTGGCGGACGACGTCGACGATGCGCTCGAGCCCGGAGGTGCCGAGGATGGCGTCGACCTCCGGCAGCTCGCGCATGATCTCGCCGCCGTAGCGCTGAGTGAGACAGCCGGTGACGACGAGCGAGGTGGCGCGCCCGCCCTCCTTGAGCCGGGCCAGCTCCAGAATCGTCTCCACCGACTCCTGCCGCGCGCGGTCGATGAAGGCGCAGGTGTTGACGATCAGGCAGTCGGCCTCCTCCGGGCGCTCGGCGATGGCGAAGCCGGCGGCGGCCAGCGTGCCCAGCATCAGCTCGGAGTCGACCTGGTTCTTGGGGCACCCCAGCGTCGTGAGATGGACCTTCACGGCCGGTGGGTCAGACGTTGCGGTAGTTGGTGAACTGCACGGCGATCCCGAGATCGCGCTCCTTGACCAGGGCGATGACGCGCTGCAGGTCGTCCCGGCTCTTGGCGGAGACCCGGACCTGGTCCTCCTGGATGGCGGCCTGCACCTTCAGCTTGGTGTCTTTGATGAGGCGGACGATCTCCCGCGCCTTCTCGATGGGGATCCCCT
>JBOHPP010000189.1:0-20093 GCA_050731755.1 Candidatus Rokuibacteriota bacterium
GCCTGCCGGTTTGCTCGGGCGCCGAGGCGGTTGCCGGGGGCGCCGGCTGGCGACCAGATCGACAGTGAGGTAGTCACGTTACCCTCATCAAAGCTGGCTCGTCAGTTATCCTGACGGTGCCGCTGCACGACGAGCTCGGACCGGGTCTACTGCGGGCATTGATCCGCAAAGCGGGCTTAACAGTCCAGCAATTCGCCGATCTCTTGGAGTTAGACGTGGGATAAGTTTCGAAATCACAGATTGTCCCGTTGGGTCGGTGATTGTCCCGAACGAGGAGAGAGCGCCATGGCGGTGAGACTCGAGCGCGGTGATGCGATTGCCACGATCGTACTGGAGCGCCCCGAAGCGCGGAACGCGGTGGATGGACCGACGGCGCGCGCGCTTGTGGAGGCGTTTCGCGAGTTCGAGCGCGACGATGCCCTCCGCGTGGCGGTGCTGTGGGGCGCCAACGGGACGTTCTGCGCCGGCGCCGATCTGAAATCACTCGGGACTGAGCGCGGTCTCCGGGTGGAGTCGGACGGCGACGGCCCGATGGGGCCATCGCGCCTGGCGTGCTCGAAACCGACGATTGCCGCCGTCGAAGGCTACGCCGTCGCGGGCGGATTGGAACTCGCGCTCATGTGCGATCTGCGCGTGGCGGCCGAGTCGGCGATCTTCGGGGTCTTTTGCCGGCGTTGGGGCATCCCGCTGCTCGATGGCGGGACGGTCCGCCTGCCGCGGCTGATCGGTCTCTCGCGCGCGCTCGACATGATCCTCACGGGGCGTCCGGTCGATGCTCGCGAGGCGCTCACGTTCGGACTGGCGAACCGTGTGGTGCCCGCCGGCCGCGCGCGGGAGGAGGCGGAAGCGCTGGCCCGTACCATCGCCGCCTTCCCGTTCCGATGCGTGCGGAGCGATCGACGCTCCGCGCACGAGTCGCTCGGCCTCGCATTCGATCAGGCGATGGCGAACGAGTTCGTGCTCGGGAAGGCCACGCGGGACTCGGGCGAGAGTCGCGAGGGCGCCGCACGCTTCGCCTCGGGCGCGGGCCGCCACGGAGCGTTCTAGATGTAACGAGCCAAGGAAGCTCCCGCCCCTCAGGCGTGGTGGTGGCCAGAAAGATAATGCGCGCGCAGAAGGTCGGCGCCGAAGGCGTTGCGGGGGTCGTGCCAGACGGAGTGGATGTGGTTGGCTTCGTTCTGGGTGTTGTCGTACTCGATCAGGACCGTGGGGCCGTGCAGGCGGTAATAGTGGCCCCGCGACGGATCGATCGGGCCAGCCCAGGCGAAGTGAATCCGCTCGAGCCCCGCCTCCTGGATCGCGCGCAGCTCGGCCTCGGCGATCTCGGCGCGCATGTTGTGCGCGTACGTCTCCAGGAGGCGCAGGGCGAGGGCGCGCTGCTCGTCACCCATCTCGCCCAGCGGGACACCGGCCGGCGCCTTGAGGCTCTGGCGTCGGCCCGGGCCGCTCACGATGTCGCCGAGCGAACGCGGGGCGATCACGAGTCGTTGCCTCAGAGGCGGCCCAAGGCTCTGAGCCAGCGCCAGGCCGATCTCCTGCTCCTCCTTGAGGGTGCGGAGCCCCTGGAGCGCCCCGCTGGGGACGGTGGCCGGGTTCGCGCCCATGAAGGCCGGCGTCACCGCCACCGGGCGCCCGGGCACGATGGTGAAGTTGAGGGAGAGATGGTGCCCCTCCACGCGCCAGCCCCAGGGCTCCACGGTCCCCGGCGTGCCGAAGAACGTGACGTAGTAGTTCTCGGAATCGCGGGAGAGCCCGAACGTCTCGAGCTGGCGGAGCACCTCCTCCAGACGGATGATGTTGACGGCCTTGGCGTAGCCGACCGCCGAGAGCCCGGCCTTCAGCAGCTCGTGCGTCGCGGCGCGGGCCCGCGCAGGCATGTCCTTGAAGGCGAGGCCCGCGCGGTTCCGCGGAATGTAGTGCCAGTTCAGGCGCTCGGTGTCGGCGAACGTGAACGCGGCGCGTCGGCGCCGAGTCTCGTCGAGCGCGGCCAGGACGGCGTTGGTGGCCCGCGCCATGGCCTCGCGCCCGGCGTCGTCCGCCCGGACCAGCACGGGGCGAAGGCCGTGGAGCAACGCCGCTGCTGCGGCGCCCCGGAAGAGCCGCCGCCGGCGGATCGCGTGGCCCATCCTACGAGTACTTCACGGTGCAGCCGTACGCGCGAGTCACCGGCGTCTTGACGGGCTGGCCGGCCATCACCGCCTCGAGCGCCGCCCGGACGTAGTTCTGGGCGCTCTGCACGTCGGACCTGCGTGCGGTGGGCTTGTCGTCGATCGCGCCGGCGTAGACGAGGAGACCCTTAGGGTCGATCACGTACATATGCGGCGTGACGCGGGCGTCGTACAGCCGGCCGACCGTCCCCTTCGGATCGAGCAGGACGGCCGTCGGCGCGGCCTGGCGGGTCCGGGTGAGCTCGTCGGCCTCGGCGGCGGCCACGTGGCCCTGCGTGCCGGGCGCCGACGAGATCACCGTGAGCCAGACCACGTCCTTGCCTCGCGCTTCCTTCTGGAGCGCCTGCATGTTCCCCGTCTCGTAGTGCTTGCGGACGTAGGGACACTCATGGTTGGTCCACTCGAGCACGACGATCTTGCCGCGCTGATCGGCCAGGCTCACCGGCTTGCCGGTCGTCGCGGTGGCGCTGAAGACCGGGGCCGCCTGGCCCACGGTGGCAGCGGCGTGGGCCCGGGCGCCTGCGGCGAGCGTGGCCGCGCCCGCCAGGGCGCCAGTGCCGATCAAGAGATCACGTCGAGTCAGGTTCGTCACATGGTCGCGGGTCATTCGCTGCTCCTTTCCAGCGCCTCGAGCACGATTCTCTCCGTCAGGATCTGCGGGAGCACGTGCGGCCGCTCAGCCCCCTTACCATTCGCAGGGTACAGGAGATAGAGCGGCACGCCGCTCCGATCGAACGAGGCCAGAACGCGGGCAATCTCCGGGTCGCGGCGCGTCCAGTCGGCCTTGAGGTAGGCCACGCCCTTCTGCGCAAAGCCCGCCATCACGTCGGGCGAGCGCAGCGCGACGCGCTCGTTCACCAGGCAGGTGATGCACCAGGCCGCCGTGAAGTTCACGAAGACGGGGACGCCGCGGGCGCGCAATTCCGCGACGCGGTCCGGCGTATACGGTTCCCAAGGGATGCCGCCATCGGCGCGCTCCACGGGCTCGACGTTTGAGGCCGCCCTCGGCGCGTCGCCGAGGGCCACGAGCCCCAGAGCCGTGATCACGCTGAGGGCGGCCGCCGTGCGGGCAACGCCGCGCACAGCGCCGGCGGAGTGCCGTGTGGCCTCGTAGAGCCAGGCGCCGAGACCCACCAGCACGAGGCCGGCGAGGCAGATCGCGAGCCCCCTCGGTCCCACCTGCTGGCTCAGCACCCAGACGAGCCACGCCACCGTCGCGTAGAGCGGGAAGGCCAGGAACTGCTGGAGCCGCTCCATCCAAGGTCCGGGCCTCGGCAACAGGCGCGCCCCGCCCGGCGCCAGCGAAAGCGCGAGATAGGGAAGGGCCAGGCCGAGCCCCAGCGCCTCGAAGACCGCGAGCGCCACCGGCGCCGGCTGGGTCAGGGCGTAGCCGACGGCGGTGGCCATGAACGGCGCGGTGCACGGCGTGGCGACCACCGTCGCGAGCGCGCCGGTGAAGAACGAGCCCGCGTACCCGGACCTCGCGGCCAGGCGGCTTCCCAGCCCGGTCGCCCGCCCGCCGATCGTCACCACGCCCGAGAGCGCGAGCGCCATCACGAAGAGCACGTAGGCGAGCACCGTGACGAAGGCCGGCGACTGGAGCTGGAAGCCCCAGCCGACCTGTTCGCCGCCGGCGCGGAGGGCCAGGAGCGCGCCGGCGACGATCGCGAACGAGATCAGCACGCCGGCGGTGTAGGCAAGACCGTGGCGTCGCATCGCCGCAGAATCGCTGCCGCCGTGGGCGACGAGCGCGAGCGTCTT
The DNA here is from genome assembly GCA_050731755.1 of Candidatus Rokuibacteriota bacterium. Taxonomy (GTDB): domain Bacteria; phylum Methylomirabilota; class Methylomirabilia; order Rokubacteriales; family CSP1-6; genus JBOHPP01. The sequence goes on from JBOHPP010000189.1 coordinate 3,930, forward strand.
CACCGACAGGACGGGCAGCACGCACGGCATCAGATTGAGCACGAGCCCGCCCATGAGCGCCAGTGCAAGCGCCTGGACCAGCGGCGACCACGCGACGGCTCCGCCAGCGGCCGACGGTGTCGCGAGCACCGCGAAGGCCTGTCGCACTGGGCCGGCGTCCAGACTCTCAGTGATGACGAGTACGCCCTCCACGGGTCGGGCGGCCGCTTCCGGGAGGCGACCGCGCGCGATTCGGAGCGTGAGGCCATGTGGCGACACGGTGAGCGCCTGCGGGGCGGCGGGCTCGATCAGCCCCCACTCGAGCGGATAGAACCAGGCCTCGTCGATCCGCTCCGCCAGGAGGCCGGTGGCGGCCACACTCAGCGTGACGCTCTCCCTCGTGACCGAGACCGCGACCGGCCACGGGCTCGGACGCGGAAGCGCGGCGCGTGCGCCGGCAACTGCGGCGCCCCAGCGCGGATCGGGCGCGGGCCGGCCCGCCGCCACCGGGAGCGTCAGCGCGACCGTCGCTTTTTCGGGAATGCAGATGTCCTCGCAGACGAGCCAGGCCGCGTCGGCGCGCAGGGTCAGTGTGTCGCCCGGGCGCAGGTCCGAGAGCGGCGTGAGGCGGACGGGCAACAGGATCTCTCCGCTGTAGCCGTAGCTCATGGCGGGGCCGACGGGGATGCGCTCGGGCGGTGGCCAGGAGATCGCGTCGGCGCTGACGCCGGGCGGGAGCGTCCACTCGAGCCTCGTCGGCTCGCCGGAGTCGCCGGGGTTCCTCCAGTAGGTGTGCCAGTCCGGTGCGATGCGTTGCCGGAGCGCGACCCAGAACGGCGCGCCCGGCTGGACGCTCGCGACCTCGCTCACGAGCTCGACGTGGACCAGCGGACCGTCTGGAGGCGCGACGGCGCCTCCGATCGCTGGCGCCCCGACAACGAACGCGCCGACCAGTAGCATCAGGACGACCATGGATTGGTGAGTCCGGCTCATGACGTGTATCGGAACGCTTTCGCCATGATGCCATCGCCCGGCCGGGCCGTCATCCTTAAAGCAGGGCGGCGACGGCCTCCCCGGCCTCACGCGTCGTCGCCTTGCCGCCGAGGTCGCGGGTCACCGCGCGCCCTTCCTCCACGACTTTCTCGATCGCGGACACGATGGCGTCCGCGGCGTCGGCGTGGCCCAGGTGCTCGATCAGCATGGCGCCGGTCCAGATCTGGGCCACGGGGTTGGCGATGCCCTTGCCCGCGATGTCCGGGGCGGAGCCGTGCACCGGCTCGAACATCGAAGGGTACTCCTTCTCGGGGTTGATGTTGCCGCCGGGCGCGATGCCGATGGAGCCGGCGATGGCGGGGCCGAGGTCGGACAGGATGTCGCCGAACAGGTTGGAGGCCACCACCACGTCGAACCAGTCCGGGTGCTGCACGAAGTGGGCGGTGAGGATGTCGATGTGGTACTGAGCGGTCTTCACGTCGGGATGCTGCTTGGCCATGGCCGCGAAGCGCTCGTCCCAGTACGGCATGGAGTGAATGATGCCGTTCGACTTGGTCGCCGAGGTCACGTGCCGGCGGCGCTGGCGGGCGCGCTCGAAGGCGTAGCGCATGATGCGATCGCAGCCGCGCCGGGTGAATATTGCCTGCTGCACGGCCAGCTCTTCCGGCGTGTCCTTGTAGAGCCGGCCGCCGATCTCCGAGTACTCGCCCTCGTTGTTCTCCCGGATGATGAGCATGTCGATGTCGGCAGGACCGCGGTCGCGCAGTGGAGAGCGCACGCCCCGCAGCAGGCGCACGGGTCGGAGATTGACGTACTGGCGAAAGCCCCGGCGGATGGGAATGAGCAGCCCCCACAGCGAGATGTGGTCGGGCACCCCGGGGAAGCCCACCGCACCGAGATAGATGGCCTCGAAGGTGCGGAGCGTCTCGAGCCCGTCCTCGGGCATCATCCGTCCGGTCTTGGCGTAGCGCTCGCAGCTCCAGTCGAACACCTTCCATTCGAGCTCGAAGCCGAAGCGCCGGCCCCCTGCCTCGAGGACGCGCATGCCCTCGGGCAGGACCTCTTTGCCAATGCCGTCACCAGGGATGACCGCGATGCGATGCTTCATGACGGGACCTCCGGGGAGGATTATCGCTGAAACCGCCACCTTCGGCACAGGCCTTGCACTAGCGTCGGATCAGGGACGCGAAGGCGCCCGGAGGGCCACCATGACGCGTCGACTTTGCACGCTGGCGGCAATGCTGGTCCTCGCCGCCAACATCGTGATCCGCTTCGAGACCCAGGAGATCGAGCTCTATGTGGAGCCCGGCACCGAAGTCGGGGTGCCGGCCGAGTTCGTCACTAAGGAGGCGTGCGGCCTCCTGCGGGCGATGCACTTTGCATTTCCCGTGACCTACCGGATCCAGTGGCACCAGGAGATGGCGCCGGGTAGCGTGGTGCCGGACGAGTCGAAAGTGGTGACCGGAACGCTGAAGAACTGCGACGAACGAACGTAGCCTCCGGCGAGACCTCCGTGTGCGGTGTCACGGCGTCGACGATTGCCACCGGGGCACAGTTCTAGCAAGCACCCGAAGGTGTGACGCCCGCCGGCGACTTGCGCAGTGACGTCTCCAGCAGTTCCAGCGCGGCCTTCGCGAATGCCCACATGTTCTTCTCGCGGTCGCCGTGACCCGTCTCGAGGGTGATGGCTCGCTCGACCGGTCCCGCCACGGCAATGCAGGTGTGGCCAGGCGAGTCGCCGTAGCGATTGCCGGTCGGCCCGGTGGCGCCCGTCTCGGCCAAGCCCCACGTCGCGCCCAGGCGCTCGCGGATCGTCCGCGCCTTCAGGAGCGCGTAGGCCTCGGTGCTGGGCCGGATGCCCTTGAGTGACTCGTCGGGCACCTGCAGCAGCGCGCGACGCGCCGGTTGCGTGTAGATCACCCCGCCGCCCAAGAAGTAGGCCGATGCGCCGGGCACCGCGAGCAGCGCGGCTGAGATCAACCCGCCCGTGGACGACTCCGCCACGGCGACCGTCTGTTTCCGTTCTTTGAGCAAAGCGCCCAGGGACGAGGCAAGCGTCCCGAGCTCGGTCACGGCTCCGCGGGTTCCATCCGGTACAGACGGAGCGCCTTGAGCAGCGGCACGTCCTGAGCGGTGAAGAGCACCGCCGGCGCGGCGTCCGCGTTGGCGTGAGCGTGCCGGGCCCACGGGGGCACGACGAAGAAGTCGCCCGGACCCCACTCGAAAGTCTGATCGTCCACGGTCGTGATGCCGCGACCCCGCACGACGTGGTAGACCGCGCAGGAGGTCTCGCGATGGGCTCGGGTCCGGATGCCCGGGCGGAGGAGCTGCAGGTAACAGCCGATGGTGGGGCGGAGCGAGCCGCCGGTCGCCGGATCGACGTACTCGACCAGGACGTCGTCGAACGGGTCGGGCTCCTGCTCGGCATGGCCGAGCAAGGTCGCGTACGCCTGGCTCCAGGGATGGAAAATGTCGCGGCCGGGACTCCGGAAGGTCGTCTGCTGATCGTCGGGATAGGCCTCGTAGGTCAGGTTCTCGAGGAAGCGCACCACCTGCCAGTCGAGGACGTCCATCCAGATGACGGGCGCATCCCCCTCGTTGCCGTGATCGTGCCACGCGTTACCCGGAGTGACCACCAGATCGCCGGGCTTCATGACGCACTTCTGGCCGTCCACCGTCGTGTAGGCGCCCTCGCCATGGAGCATGAACCGGATGGCGGTCGGCGAGTGCCGGTGCGCCGGCGCCACTTCGCCGGGCAACAGGTACTGGATCGCCAGGACGAGGCTGTGGGCGACGGTCCGCTCGGGGACACCCGGGTTGTGGAGTCGGAGGACCCTGCGCTCGGCGCCCCGGTGAGGACTGAGGAAGTCGGGGCTCTGACGGAGCAGCGGCTCGATGTCGCGCCAGCGCCAGAGCCGGGGCTGGGTCGCGGTGGGCTTGGGCGGGATGAGTGGTCCCGGTCGGGACCACGGAGCGTCGAGCCCCGCCGCTCGTAGCCGCGCGCAGTAGGCTTCGAGCTCCTCGACGGTTCGGGTCGTTTGGAGGGTCATCGGGGTGTCACCGGCCAGAGTTTACACCGGAGAGCGTTCGCGCCGCTCCTGGCAGTCCAGACACGTCACCACGTCGGGCAGCGCGGCGAGCCGGCGACCCGCGATGTCCTCTCCGCACTCCTCACAGATCCCGTATTCGCCGCGCTCGGCCCGGGCCAGCGCCGCCCGCAGCCGCCGGGCCCGATCCACCAGGCGCGTCGCGGCTAGATGGCCGAGCTCACGCTGCTCCACAGCTTGTGCGCTGTCGAACAGATCGGCCGGGTTCTCGCCGCTGAGGCTGGAGGTCTCGCCGTGGTTGAAATCGGCGATTCGCAGCCGGGTGAGCGTGGTGGCGAGTTCCTTGCGGAGCTTGCGGGAGATCGGGTTCGTCATGCGGTCACCTCCGATTCGAAGCGGCGTTGGTCCGCCGTCACCGTAGGAGGGGCATCGGGCAGAGTCAATTGCGCAGATCGCCGCATCAGCCGGGCTGTCGCGCGACGTCGCGATCGATCGCGGCCCTTCCACCGCGATCTTTTCGGGCGGGCTCCCCCAACGCGAGGCAGGCCGATCGATTTCGGCGGCACCGCTCCTCAGCGCCGATCAGGCCGTCACATTTTCGCGTTGGGGACAGCCGTGGATAGTGTGAGTTCTCGAGATGCTCTGCGGCCTTCGAGCCTCCTCTAGCAGTACCGGCAGGGTGGGTGGGTGCGCGAGTAGGGCGGTGCATTGAGGAACTCCGCCTCGGGATAGTTCCAGAACTGACTGACGTTCTCGATGGTGTGGATCACCGTATTCTGGAGCCGGCCATCCTTGCGCTCCACCCGGCGGATGTACACGTTGTGGACGGGTTGACCGTACTGGTCCAGGCGGATCGGTCCGCCGGGAGCGTCGGCGATCGCCACAGCGCGTAGCGCCTTGAGGAAGGCATCGGCATCCTCGATGCGACCTGCCACCTTCTCCAGCGCCTGCTTGAGGAAGAGGCCGGCGGTGTAGGCGCCGACGGAGTAGTAGCCAGGGTCGTTCCCGCTGAAGGCCTGGCGGTACGCGGCGACGAATTTCCGATTCACTGGCGTATCGAGCGCCGCGCTGTAGTGCATGGTCGAAACCACGCCGATCGCTTCGTCGCCCATGGTGCGGAGCAAGGCCTCGTCCACCGCGGTCTGGTTCGCCAGCACGGGAGTCCGCCCTTTGAGCCCGGCATCTTCATACTGCTTGAGGAAGCGCAGGGCGGCGATTCCGGCGAAGCCGATGAACACCGCATCCACATCCCGCCGAAGCTGGCTGATGTAGGGCCCCTGGTCGGTCGTACCCAGCGGCGGCCAGAGCTTCTGAACGATCTGGCCTCCGGCGTCCTCGAAGGCGCGCTGGAAGCCGGCGACGACCTCGTGGCCGAAGGCGAAGTCGTCGGCGATGGTGGCGATCTTCCGGTGAGCCAGCGTCTTCGCCGCGTAGGTGCCGAACGGCTGGGTCGGCAGGCTCGAATTCGACGTGGCCCGGACAAAGAACGGCACCGCCTTGCGCTGGGTGAGATCGTCGGCGGCGGCGCTCGGCGAGATCGTCGGAACACGGTGGGTGTTCGCGTAGGGCGCGACCGCGTAGGCTTCGAAAGCGGCGAGAGGCCCGATGATGACGTGGACCTTCCGCTGCTCGACCAGCTCGCGCGCCTTGGCGAGCGCCACCGACGGGTTGCTGGCGGTGTCGAGCACGGTGAGCTGGATCGGACGCCGGGCCAGCGTCGAGCGGTGCTCCTGAAGCAGAAGCTCGATGCCGTTCTGCATCTCCTTGCCCGGCTGGGCCAGCGCGCCCGTCAAGGCCGTGAGGAAGCCGACCCTGATGGGCTCCTGGGCGGCCGCAGGCGCGACAGCGAGAGCGACGAGCGACGCGGCGATGGCGAGGCGGCGGATCATGGGCTCCTCCTGGCGTACGGGGCCCGCGGGCGGGCTCCGCCAGAGGGATAGCACAGGTGTCCCGCGCGTGCACCTGCGCCTTCTTGCCGCGCTACCGGTCGGGTCAAGGCGGACGCCGCGGCTACATGGACTTCAGGTACGGCAGCTCGATGATGTCGGCCTCCCCGGTGCGGAGCATCGCCACCCGGGTGGCGTCCTCCGGCACAAAGCGATAGACCAGTTCCTTGAAGTGCGGTGTCACGCGCCAGTGCTTGTCGACGGCCTCGTAGCGCATCAGCTCGCCACGGCGCCACTCCACCAAGCGGTAGGGTCCGGTGCCGATCGGCTTCTGGCTGGCCTTCTCCATACCCACCGACTCGATGTACTTCTTGGGGACGATCTGAACCTCGCGGGCGCTCGACAGCTCGAAGAGGACGTCGGGGTCCGGTGTCTTTAACACGAGCCGCAGGGTGTGGCGGTCGACCACCTCGATCCGCTCGATGAGCTTCCGCCACTGGGGCGTCGTCGTGGCGATGGCGTCCTTGCCCATCAGCAGCTCGAAGGAGAACTAGACGTCCTCGGCGGTCATCTCGCCCTGGTTCTCGTGAAACTGGACCCCTTTGCGCCAGGACGGGCTTCCACGAGGTCATCATCGTTGTCTTCCTGTCACGGCTGCTATCCCGCCCCGAGGAGGGCGGGAGCCTGCCATGCTGGCCGGTGGCCCCGGCTTGTCAAGCGAGCGCGCTCCGGGGCAGTGTCCTGATATCACGCTCAAATTAGGACACTACCCGCTCCGGGAGGTTGCTTCGGCAGGGGGTGCGTGTTAGCGTGTGTGGGCTGCGCGGGCTCGTGGTGCAGCCTGGTTAGCACACTGGACTGTCAATCCAGAGGTCGCGGGTTCAAGTCCCGTCGAGCCCGCCATTTCTCCCCCTCGTCTTCGACGCCTCGGCGGCGGCGTTGTCGGCGCGATCGCCGAGAGCCTGGCCCGCCAAGGCTTCGACATCTCCCTCACTCAATCACCTGGTCCGCCCGCGACAGCGGCGACGAAGGGATCGTGAGGCCCAGGGTGCGGGCGGTCTTGCGATTGATGACAAGGTCATGCTCCTCGCCTTCGACGAGACTGAGGCGACGCAAGGGAGTCGGGAGCCCCTCAACCGGAGGCGCCGGCGGCCGACAGGCGATCAACCCACCGGCCTCGGCGAACCGCGCACCTTCATAGACGGTGGCCAGGCGATGCGTCTCGGCCAGAGCAACGATGGCGCGGCGCTGCTCGGCAAACATGGGATCGTGGAGCACGAGCATCCCGTCGGCGCCGGCCTTGGCGATCTGGCTCATGGCATCGCGGAACGCCTCGGCTTGACTCGCAGTCTCGCGAACGGTGACCAGCTGAAATTCGGTTGTCGAGGTTTCGGTGGCGCGCTTCGTCTCCTCGACCAGCGACGCGTCGCCCGCGACGGAAGCCGGATTCAGAAGGAGCGCCACGCGCGATACGGGGCCGCGGATAGCCGTCAGCAGCTCAAGGGGTCGCGCGATCCGTTGGGTCGATAATCTGGTGGTCGGCACGAAGGAAAACCGGACTCGACCAAGGCGAGAGGTGCGAGTGAGCGTTCCCACCCGGTCGTTCGAGGACCCTCGGAAAAACGCGTCCGCCGATGCGTGATTGAGCCGATCGACCGTCCACCAGCGTTCCCGAAAGCCGCGCGCGAGCAACAGATGAGAGGCGGCCGTATTCGGTTGGCCAATGAGCCCCCGACCGCGGAGGGACGGAAGGCTGAAAATATACTCGCAGAAGATTTGGTCGGATCGGAGGGACAGGATGGGGCTCAGCGACGGCCCGGCGACGGTGGAAAAAGACTGGTACGCGATCGGCACGTCTCGGTCGAGCGCCAGCAACAGCGAGTAGGGTGCTCGGAGCCACCTCGCGAAAACGGCCGCGGTCGGGTGGGTGAAGACCGAAGCGAGCCGCGGGACGTCATCGGGTCGGGCAAAGCGAAAGTCGAGGCCGGTACGAGGCACGGGCCGCCGCCGGGCACCCGCCGCATATCCTTGTGGGCGGAGCAGGGCTCGAACCTGCGACCTCACCTCTATTGCGTCTGACTATGGAGGCGTCACGTGGTGTGGCTCGAAGCGGCCGACGCTCCGTGAGCGAACGGCCGCACCGCCGATCTGCCTGAAGGGCGGGGCCGGCGGCTCGAGCGCAGAGCGACCGACGTTGGCACACAGGAGCCAATGTGGGTTGGGGTTGCGCTCCCTGAAGGCCTCGCAGACGTCGCGGCTCTCGTAACCGCCGCGGATGATCCAGATCGGCTCATTGCCTCGGTCCGGTGGGCCGAGCAGGAGCCAGAGCGAGACAACGAGCGCCGTGATCGCCAGGCGCCTTCGAGTCGCCGAAGAGCCCAACCGTATCTTCATGAAGACGGCCGCAATCCTTGTCGCGCGGCGACCGGTTGTCCATATACCGAGCGATGCAGCCTGGCAGTAGCGGAGAGCTACCCGCGGTCGGGATCAAAAGCCACCACTGATCCACCCGGCATCCCGTGAACGGCGGGTTCGGTCGGGGAAGTGCGGGACCCGGGCGAGTGCCGCCAGAGTCATGCGCGCGGCGCAGAATCGACGCCGGAATGGCCAGCTCAAGAGTCCCGGCGGTCTTGAGATCGATCACGAGGCGAACATGGCGGGAGAGAGGACAGCGCGAGGCCGAAGGCGAGCAGGACGATCAGGCGAGTGGCCGCCTCTTCGTAATGCGAACGCACTACAGCGCGCGCGTCGATTTATCACAATGAGTGTCACGTCGCACACGTCTTGGTACAACGAGCCCGCGGAGCCGGGTGCTTAATGCGCGCAAACACGCACTTCCACCGCGTCGTAGGCGCCTGGCATCCGGCATGCAAAGTGACAGACCCCGTAGGAACTATGGTGGGGGGATGATGGTTCACCCCAGTCGAATGATGGACAACATGGTGCTCGCGTTGGTGCTCACGGCGATCGCCATCTTCGGCGCCGCCGTCCTGATCGGCTACCTGTTCGCAGGTATCTGAACCCGCCAGCTCTTCGCACCCTTCTAGTACGTTTGCATCACCGCTGGTGCCGTCAGCGGGCTCCCAGGGCGGCGACGATCACGGTGGCGAACGAGGCCACCAGCATGGCGACGACCAGCACCGAAAGCACGTTCAAGACCAGCTGCGTCCGCTTCTCGTCCATGGTCCCTCCTTCATGTCGAGCGTCGGCCTGACGGCCAGACGCTATGCCGCGCCACCGTGGCGGTCACATGCTAGCGCGGCGCCCCGTTGACCGCACCGCTTGAGGCACCAGGGCGGCCAGACGCTCGGGGAGCTCGTCGCGGTTGGCGGTCGTCACCTCGATAAGACGCACGGCCGGGTTGTTCTTGATGCGGTCCGCCCATGGGTGGCTGGCGCGGAGGATCGTGCCGAGCATCCGGGCCTCGCCGGCCAGTGCCTGCTCGACGGCACTACAGAATGCGGGTGAGGACATCTCCATCTTGCCGATCTCGTCGACCACCACCAGGGCGCCACGGAGTCGCGCCTCTTCGATCGCCGGCACGCCGACCTGGTCGAGCGCCTCGGTGTCGACGCCGTACTTTCCGATGCGCGGAGCGCCCCGCCGTCGCACGTGAGCCAGCGTGGCCCTGCGACCGTCCAGCGTGACGAGGGCAAAGCCGAGTCGCTGGCCGCTCTCGCGGATCTCCTCGGTGAAGAACCCGCCGGCCGGCAGGCGGAGCCGCTCAAGGGTTCTCTGGAGGCACGTGGTCTTGCCCACACCGGGCCGGCCGGTGAGGAGCCACGCGCGTACAATCATGACTGATGGACGGGGCGGCGGCGGCGCTCGGGCAGGTTCTGGCCAGGCTCGCGCGGGAAGGGGAGCTGTACGAGCGGCTGCCCGAGGGGCGGGTGCGTTGCGTCGCCTGCGGCCATCGCTGTCTCATCCTCCCCGGCCAGCGCGGCGTCTGCAAGGTGCGCTGGAACGAGGACGGCCGGCTCCTGGTCCCGGGAGGCTACGTGACCGGGCTCCAACTCGACCCGGTGGAGAAGAAGCCGTTCTTCCACGCGTACCCGGGCGCTCGCGCGCTCTCGTTCGGAATGCTCGGATGCGATTATCACTGCGCTTACTGTTTCGTGCCCGAGACGCCGATACTCACCACCTTGGGGCCGGTATCGATTCGATCAATTTTTGAGGCCGCCATGGACGGTGTGGCGACCCCCGACGGAGAGGTCAGGTTCCCCCAGGGCGCCCGAGTCGTCACGGCCTCGGGTCAGCTCCGGTCAGTGCTCAAGGCATTCAGACACTCGTATCGAGGTCTGGTGTCCGTGATTCGGCCCATGTATCTTCCCGTGATCCGATGCACACCAGACCATCGCTGGCTGGCCACAACGACACCGAATCGGGACGACGTGCGTGAGATGCCAGCGCGAGACCTGACACCTGAGCATTTTTTGGTCGTGCCCAAACCGATGATCGCCAGCGAGAGAATCACGATCGACGTCATCCAGCTGCTGAAAGATGTTCAGATCACCTTCTCGATTCCCCGCTCCCTTTCCCTCGCTGAAACCCAGGCGATCATGGCGGCTTCCGAGCGGGGAGATTCTTCCCGGACGATCGCGGCTCGCCTCGATCGCCATCCGTCCTACATCCGACACGTTCGGAGCAAGGTACGGAGGGAGCGTTGGGTGTACGCAAGAACCCAAGGGCTTCTTGTGGAGGCCGATCGAGTCCGCTTCCCGAACGAGCGTCGCCCGGGAATCCCAAGATCGTTAACGCTGGACAAAACGCTGGCGCGCCTTCTGGGCTTCTACTGCGCTGAGGGATGCGTCGTCCGCTCCAAACGGAGGCCACACAGCCTCCATCTCGCCTTTACTTTCGGCCCCCACGAGACACAGGCTCGCGCTGAGGTCCGGGACGCCCTAGAGCAGCTCTTTGGCGTGCGTCCCCACGAGGTACGCCGTCGAACGACGACTGCGGTCGGTGTCGGGAAGTCGTCGCTAGCGCTTCTGTTGGCGGCATTGTGCGGAAAGGGCGCAGCCAGCAAGCGTGTTCCCGAGGCCGTCTTGATGGCCGACGCGTCGGTCCAGGAGGCGTTTCTCGATGCGTATGTGGCCGGTGATGGACACGAGTACCCTGGCGGCAAGCTGAGTGTGACGACGGTGTCCCGGGATCTCGCCTACGGGGTGGCCTGGCTCGCGCTGCGGCTCGGGCATCTTCCTTCCATTTATGTCACGCGCTTGAGCCCCGAGTGCCGAATTGAAGGTCGCGTCGTACACCGGCGACCAGAGCAGTACACGGTGTTCTGGTACCGCTACCATGGAGCGAGCCGGCGCGCCTACCATCGTGACGCGTGTTTCCTGGTCCCGATCAAGTCGGTGGCCACTGAATCGTTCGAGGGGGATGTCTTCAACCTCGAGATCGAGGGCGCGCATTCCTACACGGCAGGCTTCTGCGCGGTCAAGAACTGCCAAAACGCCATCACGTCGCAAGCGCTTCGCGATCCACTGATGGGCGTCCCCCCTCAAAGGATCACGCCCGCAGAGATCGCTGACACGGCCCTCCACCACCGCGCCCGCATTCTCACCTCCACCTACAACGAGCCGCTGATCACCAGCGAGTGGGCGGTCGAAGTCTTCCGAGAGGGCCAGCGGCGGGGACTCGTCGGTTCCTACGTCTCCAACGGCAACGCCACCCCGGAGGTGCTGGAGTACATCCGCCCCTGGGTCGACCTCTACAAGGTGGATCTCAAGGGGTTCGATGATCGGCGTTATCGCAAGCTTGGCGGCGTGCTCGCCACCGTGCTCGACACCATCCGGCGCCTGCACGCCGGCGGCTTCTGGATGGAGATCGTGACCCTCATCGTTCCCGGCTTCAACGACTCCGACGCCGAGCTGAGGGACATCGCGCGGTTCCTGGTTTCGGTTTCGCCCGACGTTCCCTGGCACGTCACCGCCTTCCATCCGGACTACAAGATGACCGATCGGGCCGACACGACCGTGGCCACGCTGCTCCGGGCGGCCGAGATCGGCATGCAGGAGGGTCTCCGGTACGTGTATGCCGGGAACCGACCGGGCCGGGTGGGCCCCTTCGAGAACACTTATTGCCCGTCGTGCCGCGCGCTCCTCATCGAGCGCGTCGGCTACCGGATCCTTCAGGATCGGCTGACGGCGACCAGCGGCCGCTGCCCGGCCTGCGCGGCGCCGGTGCCCGGACGCTGGCGATGATGTCGCGGCATCGTCCTTGCTCTCACCTCGACTTGCAATCCCGACAAGGAGGACGCACGTGATTGGAAGCTTTCTCTTCGGCGCAATCCTAGGCGGCGCGGCGGTGTGGTTCTACGGGCGCGAGCTGCGCGAGTTCATCGACGACCGGACCCGCGCGGCCCGGGGCCGGGCGGCCGACACCCTGCAGGCAGCTTCCCAGGGTCTGCAGTCGGCGAAAGAGTCCCTGGAGGGCGGGCTATCGGGCAAGGAGGGTAAGGAGCGCCGCACGGGCTGATCCCGGGCGGTCAGCTCCCCGTCGAGCCGAAACCGCTGGCGCCGCGCTCGCTCGGCGGCAGCTCCGCTGCCTCGGTCAGTTCGGCGTGCTCGACACGCTGGATAACGAGCTGGGCGATGCGCTCGCCCCGATCGAGCGTCACCGGTGCGCTGTCGTGGTTCACGAGCAGCACCTTGACCTCGCCCCGGTAGCCTGTGTCGATGAGCCCTGGCGCGTTCAGCACCGTCACGCCTTGGCGCAGGGCCATGCCTGAACGCGGAAGGACGAAGCCGGCGTAGCCGGGCGGAATCGCCACGGCGATGCCGGTGGGGACGAGTGCCCGGGCGCCTGGGGCGAGCGTCACGGCCTCGGCGGCCCTGAGATCCAGGCCGGCGTCTCCGGCGTGAGCGTACGCCGGCAGCGGGAGATCAGGGTCCAGGCGGCGGACGGCGACGCGGACCACGTCAGGACGCCGGCGCGCGACCTCGGACTCAGCCGGCGGGGCGGCCGGCCCGCTCAGCGCGCTCGGCGTCGGTCGAGACGACCAGGTTGCTGAGCCGGCGGAGCAGCTCCATGGTCAGTTGAGGACGGTTGCGGATCAGCCAGTCGAGCCGCTCCCATTTGATGATCAGAAGTTCCACGTCCGTCCGGGCGACCGCTGACGCCGAACGCGGTCCGCCCCGGAACAGGCCCATCTCGCCGAGCGGCAACCCTTCGCTGACCGTGTTGATGACCCGTTCGGTTCCGTCGAACCGCCGGCGGATCTCCACGCTGCCGGAGTGGATCACGTACGCCTCGCCGCGCGGATCGTCGCCCTCGTGGAAAATAACCTCGCCGGCCTTCACCCGGCGGCGCTCGATGTCGCCGAGCGTGAGGTTCTTGTACAGCTCGAGCCCGATGGAAGGCAGCGCCGACTTGCCCTCCACCGGGAGCCGGGCGTTGGTCCACCCACCGAGGCCGCCCTTGAGGATCCTCACGTTGCTGAAGCCGCGCTTGCGCAGCGCCTGGGCCACCTGAGCACTGGTCTTCTCTTCGGGGCTCGTGCAGTAGGCGACGATCAGCTGCGTGGGCTCGAGATCCGGCACCTGGCGTCCTTCCTCGATCGCCGCCGGGTCGGCCCGCACGGCGCCGGGCAAGCGCAGCGGACTCGTCTCGTAGTCCGTCTTGGTCCGCACGTCCAGGAGGATGGGATTGAGCCCGTTCTCCATGAACCCGATCACCTGCGCCGGGACCACGCGGTGGCGGTTGCGCCACCAGCGGCGGGCTCCCATGCCGCCGTAAATTCCTACGCTCACCAGCGTGACCCCCAGCGTCGCCCACGCCCACGGGAACGGCCGGGGCGGCGGGTTCTTCACCCGCGTATCGGCCTCGGCCAGCGCCCGCTTGACGTCGACCAGGTTGGGCAGGAGCTGGTTCGCTTCCTCGAAGCGGCTTAGCGCGGCCCGGTACCGTCCGGCGGAGAACGCCTCGAGCCCGGCCGCCCAGACGCGCGAGAACTGGCTCTGCCCGACCTCGGCGCCCGTGCCGGCCAGGAACTTCGTGACGTCCCGGGCCGGGATGAGGAAGTTGAAGCCCTGCACGATCGCACCGCCGGAGGGGGAGAGCGACACGGCCGTGATCACCCCGACGACCGAGGCGTCGTCGCCGATGGCCGGCCCGCCGCTGTTGCCGTGGGCGGCCGGCGCATCGGTCTGCACGAAGTCCTGCCCGATCGTGTCCTGCTTGAAGCCGGACACGGCCCCGTTGGTGACCGAGGCCTCCACGGTGACGCTCTGGTTCAGCAGCTCATGCCCCAGCACCACACCCGGGAAGCCGAGAATATGGACGGGATCCCCGATCCTGGCGTCGCGCGGGAACGGGGCCAGCGCGGGATAGACGCCCTCGCGCACGCGAAGGAGCGCCAGGTCTCGACCGGCGTCGGGCAGAGGCTTCCCGCTGGCGTCCAGCAGGGCGGGGGGGCTGAACTTCACGACCTCGGCCTGGAGCAGGGTGCCGTTGGAGAGCAGCACGGTCAGTGAGGGCCGCGACGTGAACTTGAGCCCGGACATGGCGCGGTCGGTGAGCTGACGGCGGATCCGATCCTCGAGCTCCGGGCGCTGGCCCCGGATGATGCCCTGCTCCTGCAGGGCCGGCTCTACGCAGGCCTGGTCGATCGCCTTCTTCTTCAGCTCGTGGGCGACCCAGGGCGGCAGCCGGTGGGCGGGGTCGACGACATGGGCGTTGGTGATCAACAGCCCGCGGCCGTCGACGAACCAGCCGGTGCCCGTTTCCACGAACGGCGCCGGCTTCACGGTGACCAGCCCCTCGCCGCAGTTCATGGTGACCTCGGCGTCGACCCGCGCCGTGACGAGGGCGACGGCAGGTTTGGCTCTCAAAATAGCGTCCTGCACCGTGAGAGCCTCGCCGGCGGCCGGCACGAGCGCCAACGCCAGGACGATGGTGAGCGCGCGGCCTGTCATCGCTTCGCACCCTACCATGGGGGCCCTCGGCTTTGCACCACCGCGGGTGGCGATGGGACCGAACTCGGCGCGCCCGGCGGATCTCGTGGAAAACGTCCACGTCGGCGCCGCGATAACGCGGTCGCGCAGGCGCCTATGGGCGAGCATCGGGCAGGCCTTACTGGTGACGAGCCGCGTCAAGCAGGTGTCAATTTTTGACAGTCTGGGACGAGTTGGTCAAATTTGTCTGCGTACGCTAAGTGTCGGTCTTAAAGTCGATTTCGGGCAGAGAGGGCTCTGGCACCCGGGGTGCACCCCGGGGGGCCCCGGAGGGCGAGCGAGATGATCATGGCCCGGCGCCGTCACACACGCGTGAGCCGTCGCGACACGCGAGGGTTCACGCTCGTGGAGTTGCTGGTCGCGATGGCGATCATCGGGATCCTCGCGGCGATCGCGATCCAGCAGTTCGAGAGCCTGTCGGCCAAGTCACGGATCACCCGAGCCCAGAGCGATGCCAAGACCATCGGGACAGCGGTGAGCGTGTTCACGGCCCACATGGGCGTGCTGCCGGCGGCCTTGACGGACCTGACCTTGCCGGCGACCAACACGGCGGGGATCACGTCGGGGCCGTTTCTTTCCGTGGTGCCCAACCCCCCGGGGATAGCCTGGACCCCGTACGGCTATACGCCCCAGCCGAACGGCACGTTCCAGATCATGGCCGCCGGCGACGGCGTGACCGTCACCTGGCCCTGAGGCCCGCCGAAGACCCGCGCCCCAGGTAACGCGCGAGCGCGGCGCCCTCGAGCTCGCGGAGTCGTACCGCCACCCGGAGCTGCTCGAGATACTGCTCGAGCGTCTTGCCGCCGAGGTGGATCTTGCGCTCGGTGAAGAAGCCGTGGACATCCTGCTCCAGCTCGGGCGTGGCCAGCGCGATGATGCCTTCGCACAGCCGCCGGAGCCCGTGCTTGGGGAACAGCCGATCCATCCGGTCCCAGTTCGCCTTGACGAACCGCCAGGCCAGTTCCCGGCCGTACACGCTCATGAGCAGCGAGCGGATGACGAAGGGCCCGTCCTGGGTCCGGATCTCGCCGTTGAGCGTGCGCTCGAGGGTCTGCTCGAGCAGTTCCGCCGACTGGAACCCGGCCAGCGCGTAGAGGTAACGCTGTTCCTCCTGCGGCGTGGACGCGGCGCGGAACCGCTGCCGGAACTCGTCGTACCGCGCGCCGTCGCCCGTGTGAGCCAGCGTGTCGATGAGCGCCGGCAGCACGTTGGGGTCGACGGCCGAGGCATCGCGCCCGGACGCCCCGTAGAGCTCGACCGCCCGGGCCTGAGCGGCGCGGTCGTTCCCGATCGTCCCCAGCC
>JBOHPP010000190.1:0-5477 GCA_050731755.1 Candidatus Rokuibacteriota bacterium
CAACGCAGTTGCCATCGGCGGTGGTGACGCGGCTCGAGCGCGGCCGGAAGGGCAGCTGTGTAGTACAGTCACCACGTGAAGCCTATTCTCGTCACCGGCGCCGCCGGCTTCGTCGGTTTGAACGTCACCCGCGTCCTGGCCACGCGCGGGCACCGCGTGGTGGCCCTCGACCACCGCTCGCCCGACCAGCCCGTCTACCGCTTCCTGGCCGGCGTCGCCGACCGCGTGGCATGGGTGAGGGGTGACGTCCGCGACAGCCTCAGCATCCTGCAGCTCCTGCGCGCCCACGGTGTCGGTCGCATCGTCCACGCCGCCGCGGTGACGGCGACCCGCCCCGACTGGGAGCGGGAGCGCGCCGCGGACCTCTTCGCCGTAAATCTCCTGGGGACGATCGCCACGCTGCAGGCGGCCAAGACGGCCGAGGCCGATCGCGTGGTCCTGGTGAGCTCCGGCGCAGCGGTGGGCTTCGGACCGCCCGACCAACCCGTGCCCGAAGAGGCGCCGGCGACTCCCACGGAGCTCTACGGAATTTCCAAGTATGCCGCCGAGCGGGCCGCCATTCGTCTGCGCGAGTTGCTCGATCTCGACATCATCATCGTGCGCATGGCCCAGCCATACGGCCCCATGGAGCGACCGAGCCCCGACCGGGCGGCGCTGTCGCCGATCGCCGAGTGGGTCGAGTCCGTGGCCGCCGGCCGACCTATCGAGACACCCACGCTCGATGGCGCCCGGGACTGGATCTACGTCGAGGACGTCGCCGACGCCTACGCGCGGCTCGTGGAGGCCGAGGGCCTCCGCCACGTTCTCTACAACCTCGGCCCTGGTGCCGATGTCCCCGTCCGGGAGGTTCTTGACGCCATTCGGCGCGCCTGGCCTCGAGCCGAAGTCGTAGTCCGCGAGGAACTGGCCGCGAACCCCAACCTCGCCGCCCATCGGCGGCGCGGACCGCTGGAGGTTCAGCGGCTGGCCGATGAGCTGAAGTTCCAGCCTCGCTTCGACATCACCAGCGGCATCGCCCGCTACTGTCGATGGATCGACGCCGGCCGCGGAGCGCCGGGCAAGGATCTCGGCCCGTAACGTCGCCGGCCACCGACGTCCACCGGCTTGGCCGCACGCTCGTTCTAGACGAGTTGTTTGACCTCGCTCTGTATCGGGCGCTCCGCCCGGTCGCCCGTAGGCTCGACCCGTGGCGGCGCCTCAAACTCCGGCTCCTGACCGGAGTTTGCCGGCTCTTCGGGGCGCCGGCGATCCACCTCGTCCTGGAGGCGATCGAGATCTACGGCGTGCGGAAAATACCTCACCCTCTGGGAGCGATATCGGAGCGAGCGCCGGGGCGAGGCCGCGCGGACGATCCTCGAAGACGAGCTGCGCCACGAGGACCAAGTGGTGAGCGCATCAATCGAGCGCCGTGTCGACCCGGAGAGCGTGCGCAGCCTCTTTCTCGGCTTCAACGACGGGCTGGTCGAGATCCTGGGCGCGGTGAGCGGCTTCTTCGCCGCCTTCGCCGACGCCGCGTCGATCCTGGTTGCCACCTCAACGGTCGCCGTGGCCGGCGCCTTTTCGATGGCCGCTGGGGCCTTCGTCGCCGGCAGCTCCGAGCGCGAGATGACACGCCTGGAGCAGGACCGGCGCGCGTTCCTGGGCGAGGCCCCCGCCGCGGGCGAAGCGACGGCGCGTCCCCTGCGCTCGGCGGTGCTGGTCGGTGTCTCCTACCTGCTGGGAGCGCTGGTGCCGGTGCTGCCGGTGGCCCTGGGAACCCGTACGGTGGCGGTGTCGCTGGTGACCGGCGCGCTGGTGACCGTCGTCGTCTCGGCGATCCTGGCGTTCCTGAGCGGCATGAAGGTGGGCCGGCGGCTCCTCACCAACGTGGCCATCCTGGCCGCCGCCGTCGCCGTCACCTACGTCATCGGCCTGGCCGCCCGGCACATCTGGGGCATCTCGGTGACGTAAGGGGTAGTGCGCCCGGCCGCAAGTCGTCCTGGCGGCACATTGCGGCTGTCTAAAAGGCTGTGCTAGCGTCGCGAGCTACCGTCGTTCGGAGGGTTCGCGCCGTGGGGAGATCGAAGATCGTCTTCATCGGTATTGATGCGGCCGACAAGGACTTGATTCTCGACTGGGCCAGCTCCGGTCTCATGCCCACCTTCCGGCGGCTCCTGGAGCGCGGCACTTCGGGCGTCATCGCCAACCCCCCCGGACTCTATGTTGGCGCGGTGTGGCCGTCGTTCTGGACAGGACAGTCGCCCGGCCATCACGGGCGGTACTGCTACTCCCAGCTCAAGACCGGAAGCTACGACTTTTACTCCGTCAACCCCACAGATACGAAGGGGACCCCCTTCTGGGATCATCTCACTCGCGCAGGCCGTCGGAGCGCGATCATCGACGTGCCGAAGACCTCGCCGTCTCCGCGGATTCACGGTATCCAGATCGTCGACTGGGGGACGCATGACCCGGAGCTCGGGTTCTGCACCTCACCGCCATCGCTCGGCAGCGAGGTTCAGGCGCGGTTCGGGCCCCATCCCGTCCGGCAGTGCGACCAGTTCGTGCGGCGGAATGACCTCGGGGATCTGCGCGAAGCCTTGCTGCTGGGGGTCGAACGCAAGGAGGCTATGCTTCTTCATTTCCTCGCCGAGGGTGAGTGGGATCTCTTCGTCGGGGTTTTCGCCGAGAGCCACTGCGCCGGGCACCAATTCTGGTCCATCCGCGACCCCTTGCATCCGAGGCACGATCCGGCCCTGGCCCGCGCGCTCGGCGATCCCCTCCAGGACGTCTACGTCGCAATCGATCGGGCCCTGGGGAGGCTGCTCGCCGAGGTCGATGAGCAGACGACTGTCTTCGTGATGGCGAGTCATGGGATGGGGCCGCACTACGACGGCACGTTCTTGCTCGACGAGATGCTCCGGCGCCTGCAGGCTGAGCCCACCACCCCCGCCTCGCGGCGTCGGATGGCCCAGGTCGCCGAGATCGTCTGGCACACTCTTCCCGGGAGGCTTCGCCGTTGGCTGAAACCGGCGCGCACGCGCGCCAAGCGCGCCCTCGGCAATGCGGTGACCCGGCTCGACCCCGGGGCGAGCCGATACTTTCAGGTGCCGAACAACGATGTTTACGGCGGCATTCGCATCAACCTCGTCAGCCGCGAGCCCAACGGGCGGGTTCGGCCGGGTCACGAGTACGAAGCATTCTCCGACGCCCTCACGAAGGATCTCCTGGCCTTCATCAATCTCGACACCGGCAAGCCCCTGGTGCGGCAGGTGCTGCGAACGGCCGATCTCTATACCGGCGCGCGCCTCCATGACCTGCCGGACCTCCTTGTCGAATGGGATCGCGACGCTCCGATCACGAGGATTCACTCGCCGAAGACGGGAACGATTGAAGGTGTCTTCCGGGGCACGCGAAGCGGCGATCACAAGGCTGAGGGGTTGTTTGTGGCCACGGGACTGGGGATCAGTGCGGGCCGCCTGGCCTCGCCGGTCACCAACACACGCTTTGCCCCCACGATCGCCACGCTTCTGGGCACGTCGATTCCTGAAGTCAGTGAGCCACCGATCCCGGAGCTCATACCGGCATAGCCAATGCTGACCGTCCTGATGGCGACGCACAACGGCGCCGAAACGCTGCCCCCCGTACTGGCAGCCCATTGTGGTCTCAAGGAACCAGAGGGCGGGTGGCAGCTGGTGGTCGTGGACAACGCCAGTACCGATGGGACCCGGGCGATTGTGCTGAGCTTCGCCGATCGTCTGCCTTTGACCTATCTTTTCGAGCGCCACGTGGGCCAGAACCGCGCGCGGAACGCGGGCCTGTCTGCCCTGGAAGGCGATCTCCTCGTCCTCACCGACGACGACGCCGTCCCCCGCCCAGACTGGTTGGTCGAGCTGCGGACTGCGGCCGATCGCCATCGCGAGTTCGCGATGTTCGGTGGCACCGTGCTACCCCGGTGGGCGCGCCCTCCTGAACGGTGGCTTCTCCACTGGGTGCCGCCAGGACCCACCTTCGCGATCACCGATCGCTCGCTGCCGGCCGGCCCCGTGAAATCCAGCTTTGTCAATAGCCCCAACATGGCCCTGCGAGCGGACATCCTCCGAGCATCGTATCGGTTCGACGAGAGCATCGGCCCCGATGGCACGTCGATCTACGCCATGGGAAGCGAGACAGAGTTGACGCGGAGGCTCACGGCGCAGGGCTTGCGCGCCTGGCACTGTCGGGAGGCGATCGTCGAGCACATCATCCGCCCGCATCAGATGACGAGGAGGTGGGTGCTCGGACGCGCATTCAGATACGGACGGGGCCAGTTTCGTTTGGCGCTGAAGGATCCCCGATCGGGACGGCGCCGGCCGCGGCGCGCCGCACCAGTACGGCTACTGGCCAGCCTCGGCCTTCGTTGCCTCCGCCTCGCCGACGCGAAGTGCAGGGAGACGCCCGAAGACGTCTTCAAGCGGTCGTGGGATGTTTTCTACGTCCTCGGGGCGGCGTTGGAGGCGTGGGCATCTCTTTCAGGGCGGCGCGTCGCCGCGGGAGGCCCAGCACCGCTGGCGCCGCGCCCGATCCACCTCGAGAGGCGCGAGGTCTCGTAGGGGTTGGTGGTGTGGTGCGCCTGGCAGGAGTCGAACCTGCGACCTCCAGACTAGAAGTTCGGCTGGTGACGTTGGCGTGGCGCCAACGCTCTACGCCGTTTTCGTGACGCGCAGTTCGCCTGGGCCTCATCTCTTCCGCCTCCAGCAATAGCGGCCGCGCCAAGAAGTCCATGGGCTTCAGGAAACGCTTGGTGGCTGAACGGGATGGGCGGCCGCCATGCATCGTCGTGATGCTGACGGGGTGGCGTGGCGATCTCCGCGCAGTTGTGAAGGCCGGGCCCGTGCCGGTTGACACCGGCACGGCCTCGGTCCCGGCCGGCCTCGATCAGGCGGCCTTGACTTCGATCGTCCTCGGCGTCGCGGCTTGCGGAGCGGGGACCCTCACCTCGAGCATGCCCTTCGCGTACTTCGCCTCCACTTGGGCGGGGTTGACGCCCTCAGGAAGGGAGAAATTCCGCTGGAACGCGCCGTACGCGACCTCGCGGACGAAATAATCCATGCCCGCGGTGTCATGATCGGCCTTGCGCTCGCCCTTGACGGTGAGGACGTTGTCCATCAAGGACACCGCAACGTCCTTCGAATCCACGCCCGGCAGGGCGAACTGGATGACGTAGGTGCCATTCTCGATCCGCCCCTCCGCGGCGGGACGCCACGACGCACGCTGAGCGGCCTCATCCGTGGCGCCGTAGTAGAACTTCTCGAATAGGTCGTCGACGTCGTTGTGGAAGTGGAACTGCCGGGTCGGGGACCAACGAAGCATGGTGTTCATGGTGCTCTCCTCTTCAATATCTTAGTGCTTATCACTAAGATCATATGAGTCGTATACACTAATATCAGTTGCTACAGCCAATGTCAATATCTAATCTAAGCCGGTCTCTCTCTAGGGGCCCCAGCGCGGCTTTGTTGACG
>JBOHPP010000191.1:0-7609 GCA_050731755.1 Candidatus Rokuibacteriota bacterium
GATCCGCGGTGTGCTCTTCCGGGTGGACCGCGGCGACGACCTGCGCTCTCAGCTCGCCGCCGTGGGCGTGGTGCCACGCGCAGTGAATCAGGGAGGTTGACCGCCATGCGGTTTGGACTGTTCACGAGCCTCACGAACAGCGCCTGGGACAGCGTGCTCGGGCTCTGGCGTCACGCGGAGACGACCGGCTGGGATGCAGCTTGCGTGACCGATCACTTCATGCCCAACACGCCCGATCGGCGGGGGGACGTTCTGGAATGCTGGTCCACGCTGTCAACCTTGGCCGTGCTGGTGCCCCGTCTGCGAGTCGGCACTATCGTGGTCGGCAATACGTACCGGCATCCAGCCGTCGTGGCCAAGATGGGCGCCACGGTCGACGTGATCTCCGGGGGCCGCCTGCTGTTCGGGATCGGCGCGGCCTGGCAGCAAAACGAGCACGAGGCCTACGGGATTCCGTTCCCCCCGGTGGGCGAGCGCCTGCAGCGCCTGGACGAGGCGTGCCAGGTCATCAAGCTCCTTTGGACCCAGGACAAGGCCACCTTCGAGGGCCGCTACTACCGGCTCGCCGATGCGCCGCTCATGCCCAAGCCCGTGCAGCGGCCGCACCCCGAACTGATGATCGGCGGCGGCGGCGAGAAAGTCATGCTGCGCATCGTGGCGCGCCACGCCGACCACTGGAACGTCTGGGGCGGGCCGGAGACGCTGGCCCGAAAGGGCAAGATCCTGGACGAGCACTGCGCTGCGGTCCGGCGCGACGCCAAAGACATCCGGCGCTCAGCCAACATGCCACTCCTGCTCACGGACGACCGGAACGAGGTCGAGCAACTGGCCACGACGGTCATGCGCCGGATGGGTTACGCCGAGCCCTACGTGCGCGACCAACTCCTCGCCGGCTCGCTGAACGCCGTCCGCGACAAGCTCGCCCGCTTGCGCGAGGCGGGGGTGGACATGCTCTTCGTGCCGACGTTCTTCCTGCCCAAGGATCCGCGGCCCCAGCTCGACCGCTTCATGTCCGAGGTGGTCCCGGCGTTCCGGTGAAGACCGGTGGCGGCGGGCGCGGGCGGTGCTGGTGAGACCGCCGCCACGGCATCCACGATGGTCAGCACGATGACCATCAGGGCCGCCATCAGTAGCGCGGCCAGAACGACCTCGCCGCGATACCCGTCGATCGCCTGCCTCACAGCCCCTCCCCGCTCAGCCATGCCGAACGAGGCCTAGCATCAGCCGTGCCACAGGTGGCGGGTGAGAAATCGCAGAGTTCGCGGGCATCGCGAGCCCGCTCGATGCTGTGGTGGTGGAGACCTGAGCAGGCGCGGTGGTCACGCCCATCAGGGGTGCAGTCGGTACTTCTCCATCCGGTAGCGGAGCGTGTTCCGGGAGACGCCGAGCCTCAGCGCCGCCCGCGAGACATTCCAGTTCGTCACGCGGAGGGCTTCGAGGATTTCTTCCTGCTCCACGCTGCTCATCGTCTCCTTCAGGAGGGTCGACGGCGGCGCGTTGGCGGGCGCCTCCGGGGCCGGCCCGGCCGGCGGGTGGTGCAGGAGGTGTTCGGGAAAGTCGTGAGGCTCGATCATCGTCCCCGTGGCCAGCGCCACCGCGCGCTCGATGACGTGGCTCAGCTCGCGCACGTTGCCGGGAAAGGAATGGCGGCGCAGCACGTCGAGCGCCGCCGGCGCGATGCCCTCCAGGCGCCGGTCCAGCCTTCCGCAGTGCTGGATGAGGAAGTGGCGGGCCAGCAGCGGCACGTCCTCCATGCGGTCCCGGAGCGGCGGTAGATGGATCCGGATGACGTTGAGTCGGTAGAGGAGATCCTCGCGGAAGGCCTTGTCGCGGACGGCCGATTCCAGATTACGGTTGGTGGCCGCGATGACTCGGACGTCGACGGCGATGAAGCGGTTGTCCCCCACGCGCCGGAGGGTACGGTCCTCGAGCACGCGCAGGAGCTTGGTCTGGATGGAGGCCGGAGCCTCGCCGATCTCGTCCAGGAAGAACGAGCCCGCGTGGGCCTCCTCCATGAGGCCTTTGCGCGCGGCCAGGGCGCCCGTGAACGCGCCCTTGACGTGACCGAAGAGCTCGCTCTCCAGCAATGGCTCGGGCAGCGCGGCACAACTCACCGAGATGAACGGGCCCTGCGCCCGCCGGCTCGCCGAGTGCAGCGCGCGAGCCACCAGCTCTTTGCCGGTGCCGCTCTCGCCGGTGATCAACACGGTGCTGTCGGTCCGGGCCACCCGGGGCAACAGGCTCAGTAGCTCGCGCATGGCCTCGCTGGTCCCGATGATGCCCTCCACCCCGAACGCGTTGGTGACCTCGGCCCGGAGCTGATCGACCTCGTCCTTCAGCCGGCGCTTCTCCAGGGCGTTCCGGACGCGCAGGAGGATCTCCTCCTGCTGGAACGGCTTGGTGATGAAGTCGTAGGCGCCCAGCTTCATGGCCTCCACCGCGGACTCGATGCTGCCGAAGGCCGTCATCAAGATCACCTCGACGTCGGTGCTGGCCTGCTGCTTCACCTGGCGCAGGAGCTCCAGCCCGGAGACCGGATCCATGCGCAGATCGGCGATGACCACACCGAACACGTCGGCGCCGAGCTGGGCCAGGGCATCCTGGCCGCTGGCCGCCTCGCTCACCGCGTAGCCCTCGCGACGGAGCATGATGGCCAGGCTCTTGCGCATCCCCGACTCGTCGTCGGCGATCAGGATCTTAGTGACCATCGTCCTGCAACACCCGCTGGATCCGCTCCAGCAGCTCGGGAGCCGGTACCGGCTTTTCCAGGAAGTCCACGGCGCCGCGGCGGAGCGCCTGCGCCCGGGCTTCCGGGCTGCCGAAGGCGGTGACGATGATCACCGGACATCTCGGCCGGTGCTCCTGCACGAGCGCCAGCAGGTCCAGCCCGTTCAGAGGCTCCATCATGAGATCGGCGATGACCAGATGGTACGGCTCGCCCTTGAGCCGCCCGACCGCCTCGGCCACCGAGCCCGTCTCCGTCACCTGGTACCCGTCGCGGCGGAGCATGATGGCCAGGCTCTTGCGCATCCCCGGTTCGTCGTCGACCACGAGGATCCGGGCCATCACGCGGCTCCCGGGTCGAGCGGCAGCGTCAGGGTGAAGCAGGTGCCGACGGCGGCATCGTCGTCCACGCCGATCCCGCCCCGGTGCTCCTCGATGATCCTGCGCACGATGGCCAGCCCCAACCCGGTGCCGGCGGGCCGCGTCGTGTAGAAGGGCTCGAAGATCCGGGCCCGCGCCGTCGGCGGAATGCCCGGCCCCGTGTCCTGCACGATGATGTGAGCGCGTCCGCCCTCGTGCCCGGTCTCCGCCCGCAACTCGCCCTGATCACGCATGGCCTGCACGGCGTTGAGGAAGAGATTCCAGAAGACCTGACGGAGCTGATCGCGGTCGGCGCGGATCAAGGGCAGCGCGGGGTCGAACTTGGTGGTGAAGACGATGGCCGGGGCGCAGCGGGCGTCGCGCCGCAGCAGGGCCAGGGTGGCCTCGATGACCTCGTGGACGTTCACGTCTTCCAGGTGCGGGGGGCGCGGACGCCCGAAGGCCAGAAAGTCGGACACGATCTCGTTGAGACGCTGCGACTCGGTGTGGACGATCTCCAGGAGCTCGGCGTCCTCGCCGGAGAGCCGGGGATTGTCCCGAAGCATCTGCACGCAGTTGCTGAGCGCGCCCAGAGGGTTGCGGGCCTCGTGAGCCACGGCGGCCGCGATCTCCCCGATGGCCGCCATGCGCGTCTTCTGCACCAGCTCGACTTGCGCCGTCACCAGATCCTCGTGGGAACCCTTGAGATCCTGGTAGAGCCGGGCGTTCTCCAGCGCGATGGCCGCCTGCTGGGCCATGCGTCGAAGCGCGTCGACGTCTTCGGCGGCGAAGGTCTTGGAAGTCCGGTTGGCCACCCACAGGACGCCCACGATGTCGCCTTTGAGGACGATGGGAACGGCCACCGCGGACACGATCCCTTCTTCCCGAAGCACGGTGTCATAGAGCGGATCGTGGACGATCCGGCGGTCCTCGAGGTAGTTTTCGCTCACCATCGGTTCGCCGGTGGCCAGGACGGCGCCGCCCAGGCCGCGCCCCGGCGTGACCACAATGCGGTGCAGCCCGTCGGTCCGCGCGCCCAGGACGACTTTGACCCGAGCTTCCCTGGTCTGGCGATCGGCGAGGGCCAGGCTCGCGGTGTCGGCCTTGACGAGGTCGAGCGCGTGGACGGCCACCGAGCGCAGCACCGCGTCGGCGTCAAGGGTGGAGGACAGCTCACGTGAGGTCTCCATCAGCGCCCGCACCGATTCGGTCATTCGATTGAAGGCCGCGGCCAGCTGCCCCAGCTCGTCGCCACCTCCGACGTCGATGCGATGGGCCAGGTTGCCTCGGGTGATCTCCTGGGCGCCCCGCACGAGTTCCCCCACCGGGCGCGTGACCGAGCGCGCTTGCCACGCCGCCAGCGCCACGCCCGCCGCCAGCGCCACCACGCCGAGACCCAGGATGGTGTTGCGCGTCTTCCGGATGGCGGCGAGCTCGCGCTCGATGGAGATGCCGACCCGGGCCACGGCACGCCGGTCGTTCATCACATAGATGGGCACCGTGAAGTCGTAGGCCCTGACGCGGTCGCGCCGCACCTCCTGGATCAACGGCCGGTCGGCCTGGATGGCTCGGGCACTCAGGGGATCCGTGTAGATACGGCCGGTCTCGCGCATATCGCTGTGGAGCAGCGCCCTGCCGTCGGGGCCCAGGATCGTCGCGTAGAGCACATCGGGTTCGCTCGCGATGCTGTTGACGACATGACGCATCACAAGGAAGTCGTCGCCCACCAGGGCCTGCACGCTCGAGTGGGCGAAGACCTTGGCCAACTGGAGCCCCCGCTGCTCGGCCTGTTCGAGCACCGCGCGCGTCTGCAGGTAGACGACGCCGGGGATGAGAATGCCGAACAGCACGGCGATCGACAGCGCGGCATGGAGGGCGAACTTCGCATGGAGGCTCAGGCGGCGATAGCGCGCGATCAGCGAGCCCGCCCTCATCGCCGAGCCTCGATGCCGGACACAGGAGCCTTCAGGGGACGAGGTCGACCTTGACGAGCTTGTCGTGCGGCAGCACGCCCAGGTTCAAATCGAGCCCCCGCACTCTCTGGGCCTGAGCCGCCATGCGCGTCAGGTGGTACAAAAAGATCATCGGGGCGTCGTCGACGATCACCTGCTGAGTCCTGGAATACAGAGCGTTCTGAGCCGGCCCTTCGTGGAGACGGAGGGCCTCGTCCAGGAGTCGGTCCAGTGCCATGTTCCGGTAGCGGCTGAGGTTGGTGGCCTCGGATGCTCCGGAATGGAACAGCGGGATCAGCAAGCGCTCGGGGTAGGGTGCCCGCAGATGCCAACTGTAGAGGAACATATCCCCATCCCGCGCGCGAACCGCGGTGACGAGGTCTCGCGAGCTCGGCTTTCCGACGAGCTCGACCTTTAGGCCAATCTGCCGCAGGTCCCTTTGAATGGCCCCCGCGATTTCGGCGTCCATCGTGACCGCGCTGTCATGCACGAGCCGCAGGGGGCGGCTGACATCGAAGCCCGCTTGGCTCACGAGCCTTCTCGCGCTGTCGGGATCGAAGGCGGCCTGGCTTACCGCGGGGTCGTATCCCCTCATCGCCGGGGAGAGCGGCCCCTTCGCCGCGACGGCTGCCCCTCGCCCCAGGAAGAGCGCAGCCCGCGCGACGTCGATGCTCTGGGCGACCGCCCGACGGAGAAGACGCGAGTCGAAGGGCGGGCGCTCGGTGTAGAAGCCGAGGTAGTACACGTTCAGCCCGGGCACGGAGACGACCTTGACCCGCGGGCTCTCGCGGAGGCGCTCGAGAAACACCGGATCCCGGAGGTTCGGCGTGAAGTGCAGTTCTCCCCCCAGGAGCCGCTCCACGATTTCTCGTTGTTCCTCGATGAAGCGAAATATCACCCGATCGAGGCGTGGTCGACCTCCCCAGTACTTGTCGTTGGCGACCATTTCGATGCGGTCAGGCAGCCAGCGATCGACCTTGAAGGGGCCGGCGCAGACCGGCTTTCGCCCGAATTCGCGCCCTGCGGTCGCCAGGGCAGCGGGACCGACCACGTCAATCTGGCTGAAATAGGCGAAGCCTGGGTACTTGAGCTTGAACCCGACCGTCGAACCGTCCTGCACTTGAATGTCGTCGATCAGATCGCTGAGCAGCTTCTCCTTGGTGTTGCGCGGCTCCGGCGTGTAGAGCTGGTGGTCCAGGCGGAACTGGCGCTCGAAGCTGGACCTGACCGCGGCCGCGTCGACCGGCGTCCCGTCGTGGAAGACGACGCCGCGCCGAAGCCGCACGGTCGCTCGGAGCCCGTCGTCCGACAACGTCCACGACTCCGCCAGGGCCGGCTCCAGGCGTGCCCCGTCCTGCGAAATGTTGATGAGCGCATCGCACAGGAGCCAGGTCGCCCATACGGACCTGTCGGTGAAGGCCTTGGCGGAGTCGAGGGACTCGGGGGGGCCGGTCACCCCGTAGACGAAGACATTCTCGGCCGCGTGCCCCGCGGACGCGGTGACGACCAGCAGAATGGCGAGCGCCAGTGTTACCAGCATGACCGCCCCCCCGGCGGCGTGCTCTACCCGCCGCCCGCATTACCGCAGTACCACCGCCAGTCACGCATACGCACGCGCTCGATCAGCTTGCCGCCGAGCTGATCGTTGAAGCCGGGAGTCCCCTTCGTGGGGTCCCCTTCGAGCCTCATGACCAGATCCTTGAACCACGCCTGCCCCTTGAGCTTGTAGAACCACGCGACATCGGGGAGCAGCTTGTCCTGTACGTGCTGTTCGGATATGCCGGCGTCAATGAAGAACGTGATCTCGGCGTAGAGGCTCAGCAACGTTTTGTCTCGGGCCTCGCCGTACGCGTAACCGTCCGCCTCCCACCGGCACACGTTGTAGCCCCGGAGGCGGACACCATCCGGCCATGCCTCGGGCGAGTCGAGCCGTCCAATGTCCCTGGTCGGCTCAGGCATGAGATTCCTGAACTGGCCTATCTCGCTGCCGTTCTTGCCGGGCGGGCCCTCCAGAAGCCCCTCGATCTTGAACTCGTAACTGGCGCGGGTTGGCATCGCGCTCCTCCCCCTGACCATCGGCCGGTCATTTGCGAACCGTTTACGCCCTCGAAAGCTCCCCCTCCCATTGGAATGGCGACGACCCTAGGGGGGCGCCTGTGTCTTGTCAATGGGCCGCGGTCACCGGTCTCACGCAGCGCGTCGTTCGTTAGGGCAACTTCGATGCCGACGGGGACGAACGGAAAAACGCCGGGTTAGCCGGAGGGCGCTTGGTGGTGGTGGTGGTGGAAACCCCAGTCGCGAAGACAAGTCGGTGCAACCGGACGACCACACACCGGCCCCTTCAGGGTGATGCTTCTGCGGTCGCCGACCGTTCGCGAAGACGCTCGGCGGCCGCCCGCACCCGCGCGCGAGTCGTCGACTCGTCGGCTGCGAACGTTTCGGCCTCGCGCAGACAGCGTTCCGCCACCTGGTCGTCGCCGAGGGTGACGAACCCTTCGACGGCGCGCAGCAGGCCGTCAGCCGACCGCGCCGAGCGCGCGCGGACGGCCGCGGTCAGGAACGCGGTGCGGGCC
>JBOHPP010000192.1:0-7106 GCA_050731755.1 Candidatus Rokuibacteriota bacterium
CGGGGGAATACCTGGAGGCGGGCTATGACGCCCCCTCGCAGATCAGGGCGATGGACGCCGGCGGCATCGAGGTCGCGTTTCTCTATCCGACCCAGGGCCTCTACATGGCGGCCGTCGACGACCTCGACGCCGGCCTGGCCATGGCGATCTGCCGCGCTTACAACGACTGGATCGTGGAGTTCTGTGCGTACGCGCCGGCGCGGCTCAAGCCGGTCGGCATGTTGGTGGCGCTGCACGATCCCGCCCTCGCCGTCCAGGAGGTCGAGCGCCTGGCCGACCGGGGCTTCAGGGGCATCTTCATTCGCCCCAACCCGGTCCGCGGCCGCAATCTGGACGATCCGGCGTACGAACCTCTGTGGTCGGCGTGCGAGCGACGGAGCCTGGCCGTCGGCGTCCATGAGGGCGTGGGCGCCTTCCTGCCCACCGCGGGCGCCGACCGATTCGGGAGCTTCTTCGCCTGTCACGCCGCGTCGCATCCGCTCGAGCAGATGCTGGCCATGCTCGCCCTCATCGGCGGCGGCGTGCTCGAGCGCCATCCCGACCTCCGGGTGGCCTTCCTGGAATCGGGTTGCGGATGGTTGCCCTACTGGCTCTGGCGTCTGGACGAGCACTCGGAGAAGACCGACGGCATCGCCGGCGAGCCGCGCCTGGGCTCGAAGCCAAGCGACTACTTCCGGCGTCAATGCTGGATCTCCTGCGAGCCCGACGAGCCCTACTTGCCGCGAGTGCTGGATCTGATCGGAGAGGACCGCGTCCTTTTCGCCAGCGACTACCCGCATCCAGACCACAAGTGGCCGGAGACGGCGGAAGCCATGCTGGCCATGCCGATCCCGGACAGGGCCAAACGCAAGATCCTCTGGGACAACCCGGCCGCCTTCTACGGACTGTAGCGGGGAGGGAGGCCGGCCCCGCCAACCCTGCAGCCGGCTTCCCCACCTTTCCGCGCCAAGAACAAGAAATCGTTTCACACGTTGCCGGCGGGCCGCCGCTGGCTATGCTGTAGCCGGGAAGCATGAAAGTCTCGGTGATCATTCCCACGTACAACCGGGGGCACGTCGTGGGCCGCGCGCTGGCCAGCGTACTGACCCAGACGTACCGGGATCTGGAAGCGATCGTCGTCGACGACGGCTCCACCGACGACACGGCCGCCCGGCTGCGCGCCGTGGAGGACCCGCGGGTCCGCTACGTTCCCCGCCTCCACGCCGGCGTGTCGGCCACGCGCAATGCCGGCATCGCGCTGGCCACCGGTGAGCTGCTTGCCTTCCTCGACTCCGACGATTTGTGGAAGCCGGACAAGCTCGCTCACGAGGTTCGCTTTCTGGAGCGCCATCCGGAGGTCCAGGCGGTCTTCAGCGACCTGGAGAAGCACGACGGCGATCTGTTCCTGCCGTCCTTCATGCGCGACTCGCCGCTCTTCGGCCGCCGTCTCGCCGGCGTGAGTCACCCGGAGGGCATCGTGATCCCCCGCCGGGAGATGTACCTCTACCTCCTGCAGGAGGTCTTTATCAAGCCGAGCGCGCTCACCCTCCATCGCGACGCCTTCAAGCGCACCGGTGGCTTCGACGAGAGCCTGTCGTCTTCCGAGGATTGGGAATTCCTCCTCCGTTTCGCCAAGTGGGCGCAGTTCGGCTACATCGACCGCCCGCTGGCCGTGCTCCGGCTCTCCACCGACTCGCTGCACCGGATCGACCAGCCGCGCGGAGACACGGCAATGCTGCGGTTGCTGGTCCGGGAACGCGCGGCGCTCCGCGACGATCCGGAGGCCCGGGCCGCGGTCATGCGCGGCCTCCGCGAGCGTGTCAAGACGTTCGCCTGGTACTACGACGACGCCGGACGCCCCTTGATGGCCGCCCGGGTCTACCTGCGCGGCTTCCGGATCACGCGCGATCCACGGATGTTGGTCCGCGCGGCCGGCGTCTGGATCCCTCAGGAATGGCGGCGCCGGATTCTTTACGGAGCCCTCGGCATCCTGGGCCCGGCCAGCGTGGCCCAGAGCTCGCGCGGGGTGGCCTGAGCCTCACCAGCCGGCCCGCGCTGCCCACACGGCGGCGCTGGTGATGGGACCGATCTTGCGGAAGCGGTCCCGGGGTCGGCATCGCTCTCTATTTAGCCCTACAATCGGTCGACGTGCGACCGCCGGCCCTCATCGTCCTGCTCTGCCTGATGATGGGCTCGGCCACCGTGTCGATCGGCGCGTTCCCCGCGCTCCTGCCCGAGCTCGGTCGCGACGCCGGGCTCGCCGACTGGGAGCTGGGCGCCGTGGCCGGCGCCTTCGGCTTCGCGCGCATGGTCGCCGACATCCCGGTCGGTCTCTTCATCACCCACCACCTGCGCCGCGCGCTTCTGCTCTCGCCGCTGCTGGTCAGTGCGGGTGTGCTCGCCCTGGCCAGCGGCGGGCCTCTGCCCGTGCTGATCGGCGCGCGCGCCGTCATGGGCCTCGGCCACGCCCTCGGCATCGTCGCCGGGCTCACCGCGATCCTGCGCTACCAGGCCACTGGCCGGCTGGCCTCGGCGCTCAGCGCGTTCGAGCTCTCGGCCATGCTCGGCGTCCTCGGCGCCACCGTCGTCGTGGGACTCCTGCCCAGCAGCATGCCGTGGAACGCCGCGCTGCTCGCGGCGTGCGCGCCGCAGCTGCTCAGCATACTGACGATGCCGCTGGTGCTGGCATCGCTGCCCGCGGAAACCCGGGGCACCGGCCGGCCGCTGTTCGCGCGCCGGGCGGCGGGCGGGACGGCGGCCGTCACGCCGGCAGTCGTGCTCGCGTTCGCTGCGGGCGGGGTCATCGCCATCACGTACGCGACACTCGAGCAGTTCGTCATCCCGCTTCGCGGCGACCGCGAGTTCGGGCTGAGCCGGGCCGGCATCGCCCGACTGCTCATGACCGTGCAGCTCTTCGACATCGCCTGCCTCCTGCCGGCCGGAATGCTCGCCGACCGGCGCGGCACGACGGGAGTGCTGGGCGTGATGCTGCTCACCTTCGGTGCCGGCACTGCGCTGGTGGCCTTCGGGGGCTTCGCCGCGCTCATCGTGGGCTGTGCCCTGTTCGGTGCGGGAATGGCAGCGTGGACCCTACCTCTTAGCCTGCTCCGGGCCGAGACGCCACCCGAGCAGGTAGGCTGGCGCACCGCGCTCTATCGCGTGGGTGTCGACGGCGGGATCTTTCTGGGGCCGTTCGCCAGCGGCTTCCTCGCCGGCCCGGCGCCGTGGCTTCTGCCCGGCCTCATGACCGCGTTGCTGCTCGTGATCGGGCTCGTGCTCGTGGCCGACCAGGCCGGGCTGACGGCCGTCCGCGGGCTCCGGCGCGGGCCGCGCGGGCCAGGCGCCGAAGGGGCGCGCCGGTGAGACGCGTGAGCACCCACTCCTTGTGCAGGCGCGCTCCCAGCCCGCGGTAGAAGCGGATCGAAGGCGTGTTCCAGTCGAGCACCGCCCACTCCATCCGCCCGCAGCCCCGCTGGACGGCGATCCGGGCCAGGGCGCGCAGCAGGATCCGTCCTGCGCCCCGGCCGCGGTCGCCGGGCAGGACGAAAAGATCTTCCAGATAGAGCGTGGGGCGCGCCAGGAACGTCGAGTAGGTGAAATAGAAGAGCGCAAAGCCGATGGCCCGACGGCCGTCGCGACAGATCAGCGCCTCGAAGTAGCGGCGCCGCCCGAAGCCGTGGCGGCGCAGGCCGGCCGTCGTCGCCGTCAACTCGTGGGCGAGTCGCTCGTACTCGGCCAGTCCGCGGATCAGGGCCAGGATCGTCGGCACGTCGCGGACGGTGGCGCGGCGGATGCTGAGCCGGACTCCTCTCATGGGGCGGCGAGAGGGCGGGCCCCGTCGGCGTGCCGCGCGCTCAGGACCTGCGCAAGCGGACGTCGAGAAAGAGCCGCGAGAGATCGTCAATGAGGCTGAGGAGCTGGAGCCGCTGGTGTTGTGAGAGCTCCGTCGCCGGACGATCCACGAGAATCTGAACCAGGCACTCGTCGATGGTCTTTTTTACGCAATCACGGATCTCTTCCAGCGTCACACGGCCTCCTTGGTCAGAACTCGGCACGTCAACCTATCATTGGACGCCGCCACGTCTCAAGGCAAAGCGCGTCGTGAGGGCCGCGGCCGCGTTGACGATGCCGCCCCGGCGGGCTACTCTCTGGCCCACGTCATGGCTCGAATGACCGGTGGAGAGGCGCTGGTCCAGCAGTTCGCCCGCGAGGGCGTGCGCGTGGTCTTCGGCCTCCCCGGTGTCCAGCTCTACGGCGCCCTGGCCGCGCTCCGCGACGAGCCGGTCATCCGCTTCATCGCGACCCGCCACGAGCAGGCAACCAGCTACATGGCCGACGGCTACGCTCGGGCGAGCGGAGACTTCGGGACCGCGCTCGTCGTGCCGGGCCCCGGTCTGCTCAACGCCGCGGCCGGGCTCAGCACGGCCTACGCGTGCTCCTCGCCGGTGCTGATGATCTCCGGCCAGATCCCTCGGGGGAATCTGGGCCGGCGCGTGGGTGTGCTCCACGAGGTGGACGATCAACTGGCCGCCATCACCCCGGTCACCAAGTGGCGCCGCCGCGTCCTCGAAGTCGCCGAGATTCCCGCCTCCGTGCACGAGGCCGTCGGTCAGCTCAAGACTGGCCGCCCCCGCCCGGTGGAGCTCGAGATCCCGCCGGAGACGCTGGAAGAGGAAGGTGAAGCCGAGCTGCTGGGCGCCCATCACTCGCCGCGGCCGGCCGCCGACCGCACCGACATCGATCGCGCCGCCGAGCTGCTGCTCGCCGCAGCGCGACCCGTGGTCTACGCGGGCGGCGGCGTGCATTTGTCCGGCGCTCACGAGGTGCTGGCGGCCGTCGCCGAATATCTGCAATTCGGCGTGATCATGACGGCCGAGGGCAAGGGCGCGGTGAGTGACGACAGCGATCTGTCGCTGGGCTCGGCGCTGGCCGGCCAGGGTCCATTGCGACACTTCTTCGCCGCCGCCGACGTGATCCTGGCCGTGGGGACGCGCCTGGCCCTGGCCATGCCCAGGCCTGAGCAGCAGGTCATCCAGATCGACATCGATCCCGACGAGATCGGCCGTAATCATCGGCGAACGGTGGGCCTCGTCGGCGACGCCCGGGCCACGCTCGCGCTGCTGCTCGAGCGGCTCCGGGCGGCGGCGCCGCCGCGGCCGTCGCGCAAAGCCGAACGGGAAGCGGTGCGGGGCGCCGTGGCTGGCGCGCCGGGCCAGGAGCCGCAGGCGTCGTTCGTGAGGGCCCTGCGAGCGAGCACGCCCGAGGAAACCATCGTCGTTCCCGACATGACCCAGATCGGGTACTACACGCGCCCGCACTGGCCGGTGTCGCGCGCGCGGACGTACCTGACCTCCTCGTACTCCGGCAACCTCGGCTTCGCGTTTCCCACTGCGCTCGGCGCCAAGGTGGCGCGGCCGGATCGTCCGGTGCTCGCCCTTTGCGGCGACGGCGGCTTCCTCTACAACGTCCAGGAGTTGTCCACCGCCGTGCGGTACGGGATCAACGTCGTCGTGGTGGTCTTCAACGACCAGGGCTATGGCAACGTGGCCCGCGACCTCGACGAGGCCTGGGGCGGGAGCTTCGGGGCCGACCTCGCCAACCCCGACTTCCTCAAGCTCGCCGAGGCCTTCGGTGTCGCCGGCCGGCGCGCTACGACGCCGGCCGAAGTGGGTGCGCTGGTGAAGGAGGCTCTGGAAAGAGACCGTCCGGCCCTGATCGAAGTGCCGGTGGGGCGCATGCCGCGGCCGTGGTTCTTTCCGGCGCGCCGCCAGCCGACGAAGTACCAGCGCCCCGCGTCCTGACGGTCAGAGCTCCACGGCGCGGCCCTCGGCGGCGCTCCGGGCAACGGCTTCCGTGAACTCCATGTAGCGCAGGCCGTCCTCGAACGTCGTGCGCGAGACCTTCTCCCGACCGCGCACGGCGTTGACGAACTCCTCCTCTACACGCCAGCCCACCTGGCGCTCGGCCGGGATCGCGATCTCTTTGAGCGCGGTCTCGCCGCGCCGGCCGCCCGACAGGCGAGGGCTGGAGCCGTCGAGACGGAGCGTGCCGTCGCTGCCGTAGAGCCACACCTCGTTGGCGGGGGCCAGCCCGGTGACCGCGCCGAAGCGGAGATGGGCGATGCCGCCGCGAACCAGCGTGGCCAGGATCTCGACGTGATCGGGCACCTGCACGTCCCGCGGCCGGCCACCGGCGTCGCGGCGCTGGGGCACCACCACCTGACTCATCGCCATCACCCTCCGCGCCGGTCCCACCCACCGCATCATCGCCTCGTACCAGATCCCCATGTTGAGGATGTTGAGGCCGCTGAGCGCAGCGTCCTGACGCCAGTGCAGTGGGGCCTCACGATCGACGAACCGGTTCTGCGCGGCGGAGAGCTCCACGACCAGGAGATCACCCAGATAGCCGTCGGCGATCAGCGCCTGGAGCGTGGAATCCACCGTCAGCGTATGAGGCGCGGGCACGAGCTGGGCGACGAGGTGCGGCCTCCGCCGGGACGCCTCCAGCATGGCGCGCGCCTCCGCCGCATTCATCGCCATACGGGCTTCGCACAGCACGTGCTTGCCCCGCTCCAGCGCGGCCAGCGTCACCGGGCAGTGCAGGTACGGCCAGGTTCCGATGCAGATGGCCTCGGTGTCGTCGGCGCCTACCAGCTCCTGCCAGGTGTCGTATACCCGGGGGATCCCGAACTCGCGGGCGACCCGCTCACCAGAATCGCGGCTGCGGTTCGCCACGCTGACGATCTCTACGTTGGCGATGGCCTTGAGGCCGGGGATGTGGCGCAGGCGCGTGTTGGCGCCGGCGCCGACGATGCCTATACGAAGCTTCGGCTCGGCCATTGCGCGCTACAGCCGGCCGGCGGGGAGGAGGGGTGTCATGGCGGCAAGATTCTACTGCCTTGGCGCGCCAGCTCGGTCATTGTAGCGGGGGTCGCGAGGCCGGCTCGCTCCGTGGGTGGCCTGTTCGAGGTGCGAAGGGCGTCATTGTAGTCCTGCCCCCCACCGGCTTCTCGGACCCACATCGCATGAAATGCGGGAGGGGGTAGACTCACGCGCAGGCGCCGGCACTGAGGTCGGCCTCGCAATGGTGCCGAGAGCCCGTATTGTAGTCGGACCCGGAGCCCGATG
>JBOHPP010000193.1:0-12870 GCA_050731755.1 Candidatus Rokuibacteriota bacterium
CCGACACCCCCCATCCGTCGACGGTCTACCCCGACTCGGGAGGCCCGGCATGACGCGAAAAGAGTTCGTCGCGCTAATCGCGGCTGTGGTGAGCGGCGGTTCGTACGTCTACGGGGGTTATCAGGATCTGGACGATGTGGCTCGCTCCCAGGCGCGCGAGCTGGATCGAACCAAGCGCGGGGCGATGCTCCAGCAGGTCCAGCGGTTGATGCACGAGCGTGTCATGTTCGGGCCGATCTGGCGGTACACGTTTCTCAACGGTACTGGCCCCGGGGTGGCGGACGCGCGGTTCACCGCCATCGCCGGCTTTCCGTACACCGCCCCCTACGAGGAGATCCGCCTCAGCCGGTGATGGACGCTCGTCCCCCCATCGACGCGATCAGGCGAGTCGTGGAGCTGCTGGAGGCGGGACAGTGGCAGCAGGCTCACGAGATCGTCCAGAAGGACGAATCCACGCTGGCCGCGTGGCTCCACGGCATCGTGCACACGCTCGAGGGCGATCTCGACAATGCACAGTACTGGTACCGGCGAGCGGGCCGCCCCTTCGACGGCCGGGACGCCGTTCAGACGGAGATCGCCGCCGCCCGGCAGTCCGTACACGGCAGGGCCGCCGGAACCAGTTAGGCCGCTCCGTTTCTTTACGCGATCTCGCGCCAGAGCGCCTGCAGCCGGCTGAGCGCCTCGGCTGGCAGCGGGCCGCGAGCCACCGCCGCAGCGGCGGTCTCGAGTTGCTCGAGGCTCGAGTAGCCCACCAGGACCGTGGACACCGCGTCGTGGCTCACGACGAAGCGTAGCGCGGCCTCGATGAGGCTCTCGGCGTGCCCGTCGCGGACCAGCGCCTGCAGCCTTTCGGCCTGGGCCACGTCGGCCGCGTACTCCGGGCCAGAAGCGATCGGCTCGACGGCCGGCGCCGCCACGGGATGGCGGGCGACCGTCGCGCTGAGGGCGCCGGCGGCGAGGGCGCGAATGCCGATGACGCCCACGCGATGCCCGCGCGCGCCATCCAGGAGGCGCCCGAAGTCCTGGCCGGCCAGACCCGGCGGGGCCGTGAGGCCGGCGCTCGGGTTGAGGAGGTTGTAGCACACCTGGGCGGTGTCGATCTTGCCGCTGCCGAGAACGTGGTGAAGCGCGACCGTTTCCCCCAGCGCGGTGATCCCCCAGAAGCGCACCTCCCCCTGGCGCTGGAGGGCCTGCATCGCGGCGGCGACGTCATCGAGGACGTCCTTGAGGGCCACCGTCCCTCGCGCTCGCTCCAGCGCGATGGGGTTGTGAAGCTGCAGGAGGTCGACGCGCTCGAGCCCGAGCCGCCCGAGGCTCGCCTCCAGGGAGCGGCCCACCGCGCCGCGGATGTCGGCGAGATCGGCGGGCGCCAGGCGCACCTTCGTCCCGACCAGCGGCGACACCCGGAGCGCCTTGAGGGCCTGGCCCAGGTGGCGCTCCGAGAGCCCGTCGCCGTAGGACGGCGCGGTGTCGAAGTAATTGATGCCCAGCTCGAGCGCGCGCGCCACGGCGCGTTCGCGGTCGGCAGGCGAGCTGCGGACCATGAGCCCGCCCACGTTGCCACAGCCGAACCCCAATGCTGCGACCTGAAGACCCGTGCGTCCGAGGAGCCGAGAGTCCATTGTGTCCCTCACCCGAGTTTGAGACGGAGCAGCCGGCGCGCGTTGCCTTCGTAAATCTTCACCTTGTCCTCCGGGGTGGCTCGCATCCGGTCCATGGCGGCGATCGTGTCGCGGATGAAACCCGGGCCCTTCTCGGGGTCGAACGGCATGTCGGTGCCGAACAGGATCCGGTCGGCGCCAAAGAAGTCCAGGCCCGATTCCATGGCGGGCCAGGCGCCGAACAGCGCCGTGTCGCCGTAGAACATCCTGAAGTAGTCGATGGGACGTTTCGTGAGGCGGGTCAACGCCCCGGCGTCCTCGGCGTCGTCGCTCCGGGAGCCAAGCTGATCGAGGCCGCCCCCGACCCGACCGGCGCAGAAGGGGATCATGGCGCCCATGTGGTGCGTGATGATCACGACGTCGGGATGGCGGTCGAAGAGGCCCGAGAAGACCAGGCGCCCCATGGCGATGGAGGTCTCGTACGGCCAGCCGAAGGCCCACCAGAGGTCGTACTTCGAGCGCGGCTCGCCGGCGTAGTCCGGGGCCGTCGCCGGGCGGGCCGGATGCAGCCAGACGGGCAGCCCCCGCTGGGCCAGGCGCTCGAACACCTGAAGATGCTCGGGCCGGTCCAGGGGGCGGCCGTTGACGTTGCTGAAGACCTGCACGCCCGTCGCCCCCAGGTGGTCGAGGGCGCGGTCGATCTCGCCGAGCGCCGCGTCGGGGTTGTTCATGGGTAACGAGGCCACGAAGCCGGGGAACCGATCGGGGTGCTTGGCCACCAGCGCCGCCATCTCGTCGTTGGCCAGCCGTGCAAGGTCGAGGCTCTGTCCCCGTCCGCCCACGAGCTCGATCGGCGGGTTGGCCAGCGTCAACACCTGCCGGTAGCCCTCGTAGCGGTCCATGATCTGAAGCCTGAGATCGACATCGATGAGGACGGGGATGCCCGACATCCGCTTCTGCAGGGCCAGACCCGGCGGCGCTACCGCGAGCATGCGATCGAAGTACTTGCGGGGCAGGATATGGGGGAAGACGTCGATTTTCATGCCGTCCATTCGACGGCTACGAACAGGGCGCCTAGCCCGAGACCCAGCGCGTCGGCGACCAGCACGGGCAGCGCCGGCGTCGGCGGCATGATGAGAAACGCCGCCGCCGCCCAGGTCCAGGCCCGCCGCCCCCAACCGAGCGGCCGGAACAGATACCCCGCGCAGCCGATCCCCAGCAGCACGACGCCTGCCGACGCGGTGAAAAACGTCAGGATGATCTCGACCGCCGTTCCCACGAAGATCAGCGCCGGATGGAAGACGAACACAAACGGCACGATGTAGGCCACGATGTCGAGCCGCATGCCCGTCCAGCCCGTGGTCCAGAAGTCCGCCTTGGCGATGGCCGCGGCCGCATAGGTGGCCAGGCAATCGGGCGGCGTGAGGTCAGGGCCACCGTGCCCAGGGCGACCAGCGCGGCCCCGGCGATCGATCGCGTCGTCATCGCTCACTTCCTAGTTGTCGAGCGCCCAGAGCCGGGGCGGCTCGCCGGCGAACCCGAGCTGTCGCCAGCGGGCGGCCACCTGCTCGTAGGTGGCGCGCCGCACCTTCGTCCGCCGGGAGAACTGCTTGAGATAGCGGTGCTCCATGCAGGCGTTGACCAGCGCCTTGGAGCCGTACGGCCGCTCCTCCGGCGGGTTCTGAGTCGGGTCCAGCCACGTCGACCACGTCTGGCGCAGGATGTCGATGTCCTCCACCGGATTGCAGCGGGTGGACATGGCCCACACGACCTGGTTCATGTTCGAGGGATCCACGTCGTCGTCCACGGCGATGATCCATTTCGAGAAGTAGGCGCCGCCCGGACACTGGGCGGCGAGGGCGAGCGCCTGGGGCGCGTGACCGGCGTACCGTTGCTCCAGGGAGATCACCGTCATGGCGAAGCCGCCGGCGGCGGCCGGATGCGCGTAGACGCCGCGGATGCCGGGCACCCCCAGTTTGTCGAGGTCGTTCCAGATGCGGGCCGAGCGCGCCACGGAATAGAGCAGCGCGCACTCGTTGGCCGGAAAATCGGCCATGAGAGCGTGGGTCAGAATCGGATTGTCTCGATAGTGCACCGCCTTGATCTGCACCAGGAACGCGAAGTCTTCCGGCCGGCCGTAATAGCCCGTGAACTCGCCGAACG
This sequence comes from Candidatus Rokuibacteriota bacterium, assembly GCA_050731755.1. Classification (GTDB taxonomy): domain Bacteria; phylum Methylomirabilota; class Methylomirabilia; order Rokubacteriales; family CSP1-6; genus JBOHPP01. The sequence goes on from JBOHPP010000193.1 coordinate 3,765, forward strand.
GGCCCTCGAGCTTCTGCGAGTTGGGCGGGATGACGCCCTCGGCCACGATCTCGGCGTGCGCGGGGTAGTAGAGGCTGGTCGCGGCGGCCTTCACCAGCTCCACCGGGCGCCCCATCATGCCCCCGATGTAGTCCAGCTCGGACACGGTCTTGGGGAAGGTCTGCGAGGCGACGATGAACATGGCGGGGTCGATGCCCCAGCACATCACCACCTCGCAGGATTCCCCGCGGCTCCAGTAGCGCTCGATGTGGAGCCGCGCATCCTTGCCCGGGGAGAGATACAGCCCGACCTCGTCCTGGCCCTGGACCATCTGGCGGTAGCAGCCCACGTTGAGCCAGCCGCCATCGGGATCGCGCGTGATGATGGCGTCACAGGTGCCGATGTACTCGCCGCCGTCACCCCCCCAGTGGCGCGCGGCGGGGAAGCCGCGGATGTCCACCTTGTCGTCGCGCATGCCGTTTTCATTGACCGGCGCGCCCTCGCCCTCGACGACGACAGGCGCGATCGGCTGGGTGAGCTTCGTCTTGCAGCGTCGGATCAGCTCCATGACGCCAAGCCCGGTCGGCTCGCCGATGGCCAGCGCGAAGCGGTCCACGCTCGAGCCCAGGGGGTTCCACAGCGCCCGGAACCCGCGCGGCGACTCCGTGATGTTCTCGAAGAGCAGCGCTGGCGCCCCGATCGTCTGGTGCGCCATGTAGGTGATGGCCCCCATCTCCTCGTTGCGGCTCACCGGCTCGGTGATCCGCTTGAGCTGACCGATCCGCTCCGCCGCGGCGATCCACTCGCGCAGGTCCCGGGGCGCGCGGCCCGCATCAACCGGCGTGGGCCGGCCCTGCGCGTTCGCGCTCATCGGTCCGACGGCCATCTCCTCCATCGCCGGCCTCCCGCTACGCCGCGGCTCGAATACCGCCCGAGCGCCCGGCGTCGAAGTATCGTGAGGGGCCATTCTAGGCCAGGAGGATAGGGATGAAAACCGCGTTCGTCTTCGCCGGTGTGCTGGCCGCCGCCCTGGCGCTCGCTCCCGGTCAAGCCCTGGCGTGGTCGAGCCACGGTGGACCTGGTCCCAGCGTCTTTCCCCGACCCGTCGACCCCTGGCGCCACTGGGGCCATCACCACTTCCACCACCATCCGGGGTTCACCAAGCCGGGGTTCACCAAGCCGGGGTTCAGCCAGCCAGGCTTCCATCACCCGGGCTTCACCGTGATCGTGCCACCCCGTGGCCACCATGTGGTCCCACCGGTGTGGATCCCGGGGGCGTGGGCCTGGAACGGCGCTGTCTGGGTGTGGGTGCCCGGGCACTGGGCCCGCTTCTAGCGGCTCAGCGCGGCTTGAGCTCGATCCGGTAGCCGTCGGGATCGCGGATATAGAGCGAAGGCCCCTGCCCGTAGGCACCCCGGCGATCCACGACATCGCCGTCGACCGCCACGCCCTGCCGCGCCAGGGCTGCGGCAACCTCCTTCAGATCAGCGCAGCGGATGGACAGGCAGAAGTGGTCGAAGCCCTCGCGGGGCCCGGCGTCGGCCGCGGGCAGGAGGTCGATCAATTGCTCGCCGAAGCGCAGCTGCACGAGCGAGATCTTCTCGTTGACGTGGTCGAGGGTACAGCCGAGCCGCTCAACGTAGAAGCGCTGTGACACCGCCTGGTCGCGCACCCGAAGGACGATGTGGTCGAGTCCCAACGGCGTGAACGGTGTCGTCATCCCGCGAGCCCTCCGCCTTCACCACACCTGGGAGCGCGGTGGCGAGGCGGAGTCTGGCACAGGCGCCGGCGCGCGACAAGGCCCGCCCCCGCGGGGCTCAGGAAGCTCGCGGCATCAGGGCGCTTCCGTGGGCTCCGGTGGAAGCGCTCGGCGCTCCGGCGCGGCACTTGACGCGTCGACCACATGGCCGACGTCTCCCTTGACGATGAAGTGTTTCTGCGTCGTCGGCATGTCCACTTCGATCGGTTTCTTGCTGTGAGCGCTGCAGGCGGAAAAGAACAGGACGGCGGCGAGCGAGGCATCCCACAGTCGCGACATATGCGCCTCCCGTTCGGTGACGGGTCCCCCTGAGGTGCCGGGATAGTGGTCTCGAGCCGGGAGGGAGTCAATAGGCTCCCAGGTCTAGTGGACCTGGGCAGAAAGGAACCGGCCGCCCCCGCGGTGGGACCCGCGAGCGCGGCCGGCGTCAGACTGGAGCTCGACTGCCGGGCAGTGAAGCGCTAGTCGGTACCGGGCGCCTCCACCTCACCGAAGCGCTCCGGAGCGGCGATGAACTTGAGGTTCAGTTCCTTCTTGATCGCCCTCCCGTCCTTGTCCACGTTTCCGGTGTCGTAGATGACCCTGCCTCGCTCGAACGTCACCATCGTCGCCGGGTACTCGGGGAAGGTGGGCACGCTCACGGTCTGTTCCCGCATGCCCCCGGTCGCGCCGGCCACTCGGGCCTTCGCCTCGACCTTCACGCACTCGCCGAAGTTCGTGCCGGCAGCACCGTACGAGCCGCCGCACCAGGCCGCGACCGGTTCCTCGGCAAAGGCTATCGCCGGGATGACCAATGCGACCGCCACCAGTACCGCTACACACGTCCGCTTCATGCGCCCCTCCACCTGTTCGAGTGCACTGCCCCTGACTTCGATCGAACCCGCGGGAACAGCCGTTGTCTGGCTCCAGCCCTGACTAGTCTGGTTCCGCAGGGCGGCCGGAAGGCTAGAGCAGGGGCGATGCCAAAGTTGGAACTACCGTGCTGACGCGCATTTATGTGGCGACGATCCGATGCTGCCGTCGAGAGTGCCCAGATGACGGTGCCAGGCTGGCAGCCTGTCACGGGAAACTGGGTCCTGCCGCGCCGGCCACGCCTTGACCTTCCCGGCGCTGGAAGGTCTATCCTCCCCAACGCCGGAGGTGAGCTATGGCGTTGAGCATTGGCCGAGTCGCCAAGACAACTGGCGTGACAGCGAAGACCATTCGCTACTACGAGCAGGTGGGCGCCCTGCCACCGCCGAAGCGCACTGTGGTGGGATACCGGCAGTACACCGAGCGCGACGTCCACCATCTCGTGTTCATCCGCCGGGGTCGCGCCCTGGGGATGTCACTTCATGACCTCAAGACACTGACGATCGCGCTGGATGGGCGTCCTCGCACGGCGCTGCGTCCGCGCTTGCTCGGGCTGGTCCGCGCTCACCTCTCCACCGTGCAGCGACGAATCGACGAGCTTGAGCTGCTCCAGCGGCAGCTCGAACAGGTGCTCCACAGACTACTGGCGCCGGCGCGCCAGCGTGCCGGGGAGGCCTGCCGCTGCCTGGACGTCGACCAGTCGCCTGAGCGTTCAGGGCGGTCCAGCAATCATCGGTAGGCGGCGCTCCTCATGGGGCCACGAGGCAGTTGCCATGCTCGCCGGCGCCTTCCTGTTCAACCTGGGCCAGGGCGTCCTGCGGCCGACGTTGCCGTTGTACCTCCAGCAGGTATTCTCCGCGAACTACGGCATGGTGACGTCGATCCCGACCGTGTTTGGGATTGGCAAATGGGTCGGCAGTTTGCCGACGGGATACCTGCTGGACCGCCTCGGGCGGCCGATGATGACGACGGGCCTGCTGTTGATTGCGTTCAGCGATATCGCCAGCGCTGTAACGTCAGCCTACGGCGTCTTCCTGGGCTTCCGCGCCCTGGCCGGCGTGGGCTGGGCCATGTTCGCGACGGTGGCGACCACGACCATGGTCAATCATCCCGCCGAGCGGCGTGGACGCGCGGTCGGTCTGCTATTGATGAGCGAGACGGTCGGACTGCTGCTGGGCAGCGCGGCCGGCGGCTGGCTGTATCAGGCGGTCGGGGTGGGCAGCCCGTTCGTATTCGAAGCGGCTTGTATGCTGGTGGCGGCTGCTGCCATGGCACGGTGGGCACGGCCGGATGCTCCGGCAACTACGCCGAGCAGGCCACGCGACTGGCGCATCCTCGCCGCGGTACTGCGCACGCCCGGTGTGCTCCTCATGGGCCTGACCAGCGCCGTGTTGATCGCCGTTCAAACCGGTGTTCTCGTGTTCCTCTTCCCGCTCCATCTGGTCAACCGAGCGGGCTTGGGCCCGGAGACCGTCGGTGTCGTCGTCAGTCTGAACGTGGGCGGCCGACTCCTGGCGCTGTGGCTCGGGGGTGGGGTCTCGGACCGTCGGGGGCGCATGCGCGTTCTGATTCCCGGCTTGCTGACGTACGCCGCCCTGCTCGGCAGCGTCACCTTCCTCAGGCATCCGCTGATGTTGGGCGTCTGGAGCCTCGCGATCGGCGGCGCGGCGGGCTTTGTGGCCGCGCTTCCGGCCGCCCTGATCGGCGATCAGGTTCCGTCCCCCCTGCACGGGCCGGCCATCGGCTGGCTCCGCACGATGACGGACAGCGGCCAGATCCTGGGGCCCCTGGTAATGGGCGGGCTCGCCGATGTCGTGGATCTCTCGTCTCCGTTTCTCCTTGGAGCGGGACTGTTGACGGCGACGGCGTGGCAGTGCCGCCGCCACGCGAGAGCGACGGCAGCATCATCGTGAATCTGGGATGATCGCACGCGGCGCCGCCGGGCGGGTCATGGTCGTGACCGCGCACCCTGACGCCGTTTGGTCCTGCCGGATTGACGCCCGCGATGCCTAGCGCGAGCCGTAAATCCGGCGGTACTCCTCCCACGAGAGCATCACGCGCTTGACGTAGAGCCGCGTCTCGTCGAAGGGGATCTGCTCCACCCAGGCCTCGAGATCGTTCGTCCGCCGGGACTGCCACCACTGCCGGGCGCGGCTCGGGCCCGCGTTGTAGGCGGCGAGGGCCAGCCGGGGATCCCCCCACTCGCGCATCAGCCCGGCCAGGAACGTGGCTCCGAGCTGGAGGTTGGTGCGGGGATCGTCAAGCAAGTCACCGTTGCCGAAAGGCAGGCCCCGATGCGCGGCCATGGGCTGGGCCGTGCCCGGCATGAGCTGCATCAGCCCGCGCGCGCCGGCGCGAGAGACGGCCCGCGGGTGATAGGAAGACTCCTCGCGGACGACGGCGGCGACGAGGAACGCTTCCAGGCCCGTCTGAGCGGCGATCTCGTTGATCTCGTCCCGCCAGCCGAACGGGTAGAGCATCTCCCAGAACGCGCGCGGCAGGGTAGCGTGGCCGCTCTCGGCGGGCCCCCGGAAGTTGGGACGCAGAATGCGCAGCGCCAGATGATAGCGCTCACTCTCCACGAAGGCCCGCGACAGCCCGTAGAGGCGAACCGGGTCACCGACGGAGCGCTGCACCACGTCGTCCAGCTCCTGGACGGCGAACTCCACCAGCCCGATCCGCCGGAGCAGTTCGGCGCGGGCGAAGCCGGGATCGTCGGCCAGGGCGTCGCGGGGATCGGCGGGCAGGCGGATGGCCGGCTCGGGCACGGCGTCGCCGGGCCCGCTGACACGGCGGGCGGCGAGCAGGCCGTAGTAGCTGCGCGGCGCCTCGTCGAGCACTCGCTGGTAGAGCGACGCCGCCGCCGCAGCTCCCGTCGTCTGCTCGGTGGCCCGGCCTCCCCAGTAGAGCGCGGGCAACCGCCACGCCCGCCCGCCAGGGATCTGCAGGATGCGCAGCCACGTCTTGGCAGCCCCGCGCAGGTCACCCCGGAGGTACTCGACCCAGCCCAAGCGCCAGAGCGACGCCCCCGCCACCTCGCGGGCCGGATAGCGCGCCGCGACCGCTTTGTAGGCGGTGACCGCGGGAGCCACCCGATCCAGCTCGTCGAGCGTCCGCGCGCGCAGATAGGTCGCCTCCGCCGCCTCGGCCTCCGCGCCGCTCGTTTCCACACCGGCGAATAGCGTGAGTGCACGCTCGCGCTGACCGGCCCGCCGCCACAGCCGGCCTTCCTCGAGCTGAAGCCCCAGGCGCTGGTCGGCGGGGGCGCGAGCGCTGGCCAGCTCCAGCGCCTTCGCCGCCACGGCGTAGCGGCCGAGCTTGGCCGAGGCATCGGCAACGACGCGTAAAGCCCGCACGGCGACGTCGGCCTCCCGCGCGTCCTTGGCGATGCGTTCGGCCTCATCGGAGGCGATCTTGGGGACGCCGTCGCGCAGCAGGCGCTCGGCGCGCTTGAGCCGCTCGCTCGCCGACAGCTCGGGCACGCGCACGCCGGCGGCGGCGAGCGCCTCCAGTCGGTCACTAGCGCCCTCCGCCCAGCCGGTGGCCGGGGCCAGCACGCGCAGCTGGCGGTAGACCAGCGCCGCGGTCTCGGGCTGGCCGCGGGCTTCGCCCGTCATGCCGAGCAGGTACAGGGCCTGGGGAACCTCCGCCGCGTCGGGGTAGGTGCTGATCAGCCGCTTGAGGATAGCCTGGGCGTCGGTGTCGTCCCCCCCGCTCGAGGCCAGGGTGGCGGCCAGGACGAGCGCGGCCGGGGCCAGTCGGCTGTCGGGATGACGGTCGGCCGCCGCCCGGGCCGCCCCCCGCGCTGCGTCCAGATCGCCGACCCGGGCCAGCGCCTCGGCCAGCAGGAAGCGCAGGTAGTCGGCGATGGGGCTGGCCTGGGCGACTGCGCCCGAGAACTCTCGAACGAGGGGGCCGGCGTCGCCCGCCTGAAAGTCAGCGACGGCTCGCGCCCAAGCCCGCTCGGTCTCGGCGGAGATCGGCGGGGCGCCGGGGGGCGCCGTCTCAGCCGCCGCCGAGCCCGTCGCCAGCAGGCCGGCGAGCAGGAGGGCGCCGGTGGGGACGGCGGAGTCGCGGACCGCCCGGCGGGTGAAGAGGATGCGCTGGATCGCCGTCGCGTTGGCCAGCGCGGCCAGGACCCACAGCGCTGGCTCCAGCAGGCCGAACACGGCGCCCGCGATGAGGCAGATCATGCGCTCCGGCCGCTCCATGACCCCTACGTTACACTCGACGCCAATCGATTCGGCTCGTGCTTTGGTGTAGCTCACCATCACGCTGCCGACCAGGCCGGCCATGGCCACGATGGCGCCCCGGGCGTGGGGCATCTGGGCGAAGAACACCACGATGCCCAGCAGCACGACGATATCCGAGTACCGGTCGATGACGGAGTCCAGGAAGGCGCCGAAGGGTGTGACCTGGCCGGAGGCGCGGGCCAGGGAGCCGTCGAAGAAGTCGAACAGCCCGGCCAGCAGCAGCAGCACGCCGCCCGTACGCGTTCGCCCTGTCACGAACGCCGCCGCCGCCAGCAGGCTCACGCCGAGCCCCGCCACGGTGAGGTGGTTTGGACGCAGCCGCAGCCGGAACAGCGCGTGGCCGACGGGGTCGGTCCAGGCGCGGAGGGGCTCGCGGTAACGGCTCAGCATTGCCGGGTCCCGGGGGCGCTCATAGGGGCTCGATCAGCGCCTGCTCGAGCGCGGCGCGCAGCCGTTCGCGCGCCGCGGGCGCTTCGAGCTTGCCGCTGGTGGCGTCGTGGACGTAGAAGGTGTCGAAGGCTTGGTCGATCTCGGTGGCGATACGCGCGCTGCCGATGTCCAGGCCGAGCCCCGCCATCGTCCGCGTGATGAGGTAGAGCAGGCCGAGGCGGTCCGGAGACTTCACCTCGACCACCGTGAACTCGTCGCTCAGCGTGTTGTCGATGACGATCTTGGGCGGCGTCGCTGGCCCCGGCGCCGTCCGGCGGCTGGCTCGGCGCTGCTCCAGCAGCGCCTCCACCCGCTGTTCGCCGGCGATGACCGCCCGCAGGGCGTCGAGCACCCGTGCCCAGTGGATCTGGGAGGTGACCGCTTCGCCGGTGGGATCGTTCACCTGGAAGGTGTCGATGGCGATGCCGTCGGCCCGGGTGGCGATCTGCGCCGAGATGATGTTGATGCCGTGGGCGGCGAGCGTGCCCGCGATGAGCGAGAACAGCCCGGGCAGGTCGCGGCTGACCACCACGAGGTCCGAGGAGCCGAGGTCCGGGTGGTGGAACAGCTCGGTGACGACGGGGACGGCGTCGAGCCGGTGCAGCATGCGCACGTGCTCGGCCATCCGCTGCACACTGGTCGTGGCCAGGTAGCGGTCGGACACCATGGCCAGGTGCGCCTTGACCGCCTGGCGGGAGACGTCGTCCTGGACCAGCGTGTGCAGGCGCCCGGCCAGCTGGGCGCGGCTCGGGCGCGCCCCGCGGCCGCCGGTGAGCCGGGCCAGCGTTCGCGCGTACAGCTCGTGGAGCACCGCCGCCTGCCAGGGGGTCAGCACGCCCGGCCCCACCGCGCGCATGTCGGCATACGTCAGCAGGTAGAGCATCCGAAGCCGCTGGGGGTCGCCGACGGTCGCGGCGAAGTCGGCCACCGTCCTGGGGTCGTCAATGTCGCGGCGCTGGGCGATGTGCGACATGGTGAGATGGTGGGCGACGAGGAACTCGACGGCGGCCGCGTCGTCCGGCGGCAGCCCCAGGCGCGCCGTCAACGTCTGGATGAGCGGGATGCCCTTGGCCACATGGCCGCGGCCCTTGGCCTTGCCGATGTCGTGCAGCAGCATCCCCAGCATGAGCAGCTCGGGCCGCTCGACCTCGGTGAAGACCTGAGCGGCCCCCTCGGACTCCGCCGACTGTCCGGGGGCGAGGGCCTCCAGGTGCTCGACGGCCAGCAGCGAGTGCCGGTCGGCCGAAAATCGATGATAGACGTCGTACTGCACCAGGCACGTCAGCGCGCCGAACTCGGGCAGGTACCGGCCGAGGAGCCCCAGCTCGTGCATCTCCGACAGGGTGACGGCCACCCGCCCCCACATCCGGCAGATGTCCAGGACGAGGTCCCGGGCCACCGGTGAGCGGCGCGCGGCGTCGTCCACCACGTCCAGCGAGGCCTCGATGGCCCGCTCGAGCTCCACGCTCAGCTCACAGCCCAGACGGTGCGCATGCCAGAAGACCTTCATCAGGCGCGCGGGGTCGGCGGCGAAGACGTCCGCCCGGCCATCGGCCAGGTAGAGCCGCCCGTCGATGAACACGAGCCCGTCGGCCAACGCCTGCTGCCGGTCGCGGCGGGCGGCGGTGTCGCGTCGTGACAGCGTGGCCTGGCAGCGCGCGATGAGCCGCCGCGACACGCGGTGGATGGCGCGGGCGTGCAGGTAATAGTCGCGCATGAACCGCTCGACGCCCAGGCTCGTCTCGTCGTCCTGATAGCCGAAGCTCTTGGCGGCCTGAGGCTGCAGGTCGCGGGTCAGCACGTCGTTACGGTGGCCGGCCAGGAAGTGCAGCTC
>JBOHPP010000194.1:0-15807 GCA_050731755.1 Candidatus Rokuibacteriota bacterium
GGGACGGCGAAGAGTTCATGCTCAACCTCATCGACACGCCCGGCCACTTCGACTTCTCCTACGAGGTGTCGCGGGCCCTGGCAGCGTGCGAGGGCGCTATCCTCATCATCGACGCCGCCCAGGGGATCGATGCCCAGATCGTGCGATCCGTGCTGTGGGAGGGTGTCGAGGTGGGCCCGGGCGCCGTGTTGCGCGACTGCGTGGTGGGCCCGGAGGCCCGGATCGGCGCGCGAGCCCAGGTCAGCGCCGGGGCGGCCCTGGAATCCGGCGCGGTGGTGGCCGACCACGCGCGCATCCCCCCCTGATCGGCGTGCTAGACTGAGGCGTTATGGTCCTGGCCCGCATCAGGAATTTCTCCATCGTCGCTCACATCGACCACGGGAAATCGACGCTGGCCGACCGGCTGCTCGCGCTCACCGGGACCATGGACGCCAAGAAGGCGGTGGACCAGGTCCTAGACTCCATGGACCTCGAGCGCGAGCGCGGCATCACGATCAAGGCTCACACCGTGCGTCTGCTCTATCGGGGGCGGGACGGCGAAGAGTACATGCTCAACCTCATCGACACGCCCGGCCACGTCGACTTCTCCTACGAGGTGTCGCGGGCTCTGGCCGCGTGCGAGGGCGCTCTCCTCATCATCGACGCCGCCCAGGGGATCGAGGCCCAGACCCTGGCCAACTTCTACCTCGCGCTCGACGCCAACCTCACCATCATCCCCGTCATCAACAAGATCGATCTGCCCGCCGCCGACGTCGAGGGCACGCGGTCGCAGATCACGGAGATGCTGGAGCTCGACGGCGACGAGGCTCTGGCCATGTCGGCCAAGCACGGCACCGGCGTCCCCGAAGTGCTGGAGGCCATTGTCCACCGCATCCCGCCACCCCAGGGCGACCCCGAAGCGCCCCTCAAGGCCCTGGTCTTCGACTCCTTTTACGATTCCTATCAGGGTGTCGTGGTCTATGTGCGACTCACCGACGGCCGGGTGCGGGCGGGCACGCGCGTCCTCCTGATGTCGAACGGGCGGACCTACGACGTGCAGCAGGTGGGCGTCTTCAGGCCGGACATGACGCCGGTGGAGGAGCTGTCGGCCGGTCAGGTGGGCTACCTCACCGCGTCCATCAAGCGGGTGGCCGACGCCAAGGTCGGCGAGACGATCACCGAGGCCGCGCGCCCGACCGCCGAGCCGTTCGCCGGCTACCGGGACGCCAAGCCCATGGTGTTCGCCGGGCTCTACCCCATCGAGGACACCGATTACGAGGCGCTGCGCGACGCCCTCGAGAAGCTGCGGCTCAACGACCCCGCGTTCAGCTTCGAGCCGGAGACGTCGCTGGCCCTGGGCTACGGCTTCCGCTGCGGGTTCCTCGGCATGCTCCACATGGAGATCGTCCAGGAGCGACTGGAGCGGGAATTCAATCTCTCGCTGATCGTCACCGCGCCGTCCGTCCGCTACAAGGTGGTGACCACCGCCGGCGAGACCCTGGACATCGACAACCCGGCCAAGCTCCCCACCCCGGACCGCATCGAGCGGATGGAGGAGCCGTGGGTGACGTCGTCCATCTTCGTGCCCACGGAGTTCATGACGGTCATCTACAAGCTGGCCCAGGACAAGCGGGGCGAGCACCGGGTGCTGGAGTACCTGGGCAAGCGGGTGCACATCCGATTCGACTTCCCGCTGGCCGAGATCATCTCCGACTTCTACGACCGGCTGAAATCGATCTCCAAGGGATACGCGTCGTTCGACTACGAGTTCGCCGACTTCCGGCCCTCCGACCTGGTGAAACTCGACATCCTGCTCAACGGTGACCCGGTCGACGCGCTCTCCGTCATCGTGCACCGCGAGAACGCCTACGAGCGAGGTAAGGTCCTGGTCGAGAAGCTGCGCGCGGTGATCCCCCGCCAGCTCTTCGAGGTCGCCATCCAGGCCGCCATCGGCAGCCGCGTGATCGCCCGGGAGACGATCAAGGCCCTGGGCAAGAACGTGACGGCCAAGTGCTACGGCGGCGACATCACCCGCAAGCGGAAGCTCCTCGAGCGCCAGAAGGAAGGCAAGAAGCGGATGAAGCAGGTGGGGAAGGTCGAAGTACCGCAGGAGGCGTTCCTGACGGTGCTGAAGAGCTGACGATGGACGACCGCAAGGTCGAGTTCGACACGACCAAGGTCGGCGTGCCCGCCACCGGCTCCACCGACGGCAGCGGGGCCCCCGGCGACGTGGCGGTGAAGACGCGCCGCAAGTCGCTCGTTCGCGAGTACGGCGAGGCCATCGTCATCGCCATCGTCCTGGCCCTGGTGATTCGGACGCTGGTCGTGCAGGCCTTCACCATTCCCTCCGGCTCGATGATGGAGACGATGCTCGTCGGCGACTACATCCTGGTCAACAAGTTTCTCTACGGGCCGGAGATCCCGTTCACCGACTGGCGGGTCCCCGGGCTGCGCCAGCCACGACGCGGCGACATCATCGTCTTCCGGTATCCCCAGGACGAGCAGCGCGACTTCATCAAGCGCATCGTGGGCACGCCCGGGGATCGGATCCAGATCCGGGGGGCTGACGTGTACGTCAATGGGCGCCGGCTCGACGAGCCCTACGTGAAGCACACCGGCCCGCCCCCGAGCCACGTCGGGCCGACCTACTGCAGCTACGCGTACGGGTGTGAGCCCACGATGGTGCCGTCCGACTCGTACTTCGTGATGGGCGACAACCGGGACAACTCCCAGGACAGCCGCTACTGGGGGTTCGTCCGACGCGACAAGATCAAAGGCAAGGCCTTCCTCATCTACTGGTCGTGGGACGGCGACCGGCACTGGTTGCGCTGGTGGCGGCTCGGGAACTACATCCCGTAGGCGTCGAGGGGGCGGGTGGGCAGGGCCCCTGTTCGACCACGCAGTCGGCGGCGATGGACACGTTGACTCGATCCCACCTTCACCGCCGCGCGAAGTCTTCCAAGGAGGGAACGGGTCTCACAGGGGCCCTGCCCACCCGCCCCCTCGACGCGCCCACGGCTGCACGCGCCGAATCGCCATCACCGTACGGGGTGCTGGCCGAGACTTCGCCGACCAGCACATCGCTGGGGTTTTACATCCATGTGCCGTTTTGTGCGGAGCGGTGTCCGTTCTGCTCGTTCAACACGGCGCCGCTCGAGGCCGGGGCGATGGCCCGGTATCTCGTCGCTGTGCAGCGGGAGATCGGGCTGTTGGGCGCGCTGCCGTGGGCGGCGGACGTGACCCTGGTCACGGTGTTCTTCGGCGGCGGGACCCCTTCGTTGCTCGCCCCCGATGACCTCGGCAGGATCGTGGAGTTGCTGCGCGGACGGTTCGTGCTGGCCGCTGATGCCGAGGTGACCGTGGAGTGCAACCCGGAAAGCGTGTCGCGGGAGCAACTCGCGGCCTATCGGGCCGCCGGCGTCACGCGGGTCAGCCTGGGCGTGCAATCGCTCGACGACGGCCTGCTGCCGCGACTCGGACGCCTCCACAGCGCCGGCCAGGCCCGGACGGCATTCGACGCCGCCCGCGCCGCCGGCTACGCCAACGTGAGCGTGGACGTGATGTACGGTTTGCCCGGGCTCGACGTCGCCGGGTGGACTCGCGCCGTGCAGACTGTTCTAGACTGGCAGCCCGAGCATCTGTCGGCGTACGGGCTGACACTGGACGCCGGCAGCGTGTGGGGGGCGACGGGTGTCGCCGGGCTGCCGTCCGAGGACGTCGTCGTCGATCAGTACTGGGCCCTGGTCGAGGTTGCCGCCGCCCGCGGCTTCGAGCACTACGAGATCTCGAACTACGCGCGCCCCGGCTTCCGGTCGCGCCACAACCAGATCTATTGGCAGGCCGCCGAGTATCTGGCCTGCGGCCCGGGCGCCTGCGGCTTCGTGGGTGACGTCCGCTACGGCAACGCCAAGCCCGTTCCCCGTTATTGCGCGATGCTCGAGGGCGGCGCTCTGCCCCTCGACGTCTCCGAGCGCCTCACTGCCCGCCAGCGGCGGGGCGAGCGGCTGGTCCTCGGGCTGCGCACCGCCGACGGCGTGCCGGCCGAGTGGCTGGAAGAGCGCCTCGGGGACGACCGGGCACTCGGGCGGCGAATCGCGGATTGGGAGCAGGCGGGATGGCTCCAGCGCGGCGGTGGGCGCGTGACCCTCACCGAGGCCGGTTTTCTCCGATCCGACGCGCTCTTCGTCGACCTGCTGTAGTCCTGCCTTCGCTTGACTTGCCCGCACCCCATTGTTACAAGAGCGTGATGGATGAGCGACACCGGGATGTGCTCGTTGCGCTGATCCGCGAACACGTCGACTCGGCGCAGCCGGTGGGCTCGGGCCTGCTCGCGCGGCGCTATTTCCGAAAGCTCTCGCCGGCCACCATCCGGAACGTCATGGCCGACCTCGAGGAGATGGGATATCTGGCCCAACCTCACGCCAGCGCCGGCCGCGTCCCGACGGACAAGGCCTACCGGTTCTACGTCGAGTCCTTCCCCCGGCCCCCGGAGGGCCCCCGGCGGCCGGCGGAGACGTTGCCGGCCCGCGCCTCCGGCATCGATGCCTTCATGGAGCGCACCTCGGAGCACCTGTCGAGCGCCACGCGCATGACGGGGCTGCTCCTGGCGCCGCCGCTGCAGCACACGACCATCAGCCGCGTCGAGCTAATCCCACTGGAGACGGACCGTGCGCTGGCCGTCCTCGTCACCGACTCGGGGTGGGTGACGGCCCGCGCCATCACCGTCGACCCGCCGCTGGGGTCGGAGGAGGTCCGCAAGATCGCCCGCGAGCTGACCCGGCGCTTCCGGGACCGCACCGTGGCCGAGATCGTCGAGATGGAGACCTCGCCGGCCGACCCCCTCGACGAGCTGCACACGCGAGCTCGCGCCATCATGGAGCAGATCCTGGCCGTCCTGCGGGGGCGGACGCTCTACGTGAGTGGCGCCATCAACATGCTCGATCACCCCGAGTTCTGGGACATCGAGACGACCCGGGAGCTGCTCCGCACCTTCGAGCAGAAGGAGCGGCTGGCCAATCTCATGGCCGGCCTGGCTCAGGACGAGGGTGTGAACGTCACCATCGGCCGCGAGAACCCTTACGCCGAGATGCGGGAATGCACGCTCATCACGTCGACCTATCTCTATCGGGACCAGGTGCTGGGCATCCTGGGCGTGGTGGGTCCTCGACGCCTGCCCTACCCCGACGTCATCTCGGTCGTCAACGAGACCGCGCGCTACGTCACCGAGGCGCTGTCCCGCGTCCGTCAGGACCTCTACCTGCCGTCTTAGACTCAGAACGGGGCTTCGCCTCAGTTCCGAAGCCTCCCCAGGATTCGGTGCGCCGGCGAGGCCGGCGCTCGAACCAAGACCTGACCATCGGCTGCTATAATTCAATGCGTATGACCGACAGCGACCGCCCCGACAACACCGCGCGCGCCGACGACCGCGGAGCCGAGGCCGCGGCCACCGAGGTCGACGAACTTCGCCGACAGCTGGAGGACAAGCAGGACCAGCTCCTCCGCACGCTGGCCGAGATGGACAACATGCGCCGCCGGATGCAGCGCGAGCGGGAGGAATACACCCGGTACGCCGCCGAGGCGCTCATCCGGGACGTGATCCCGGTCCTCGACAACCTGGACCGGGCGCTGGCCGCAGCGCGGGGCGCCCCCGAGGCGGCCAAGGTGGTGGAGGGCGTGGAGCTGATCCAGCGCGAGCTGCTGCGCGTGCTTGAAAAGCACGGAGTCGCCCGCTATTCGGCGCTGGGCCAAGCCTTCGATCCGACGCGGCACGAGGCCACGGCCCGGGTGATCAGTCCCGAGCAGACTCCCGGGACCGTCGTCGCCGAGGTGCTGCCCGGCTACCTGCTCAACGGCCGCCTGCTCCGCGCCGCGCAGGTCGGGGTCGCCGTCGCGCCCGACGAGGACGCCGCGTGATCGCGGCGAGCTCGCGCCGCCGTTAGATGCCCTCGCGCGACTACTACGAGGTCCTCGGCGTCTCTCGCAACGCCTCCGAAGCCGAGATCAAGAAGGCCTACCGGCAGCTCGCCATGCAATACCACCCCGACCGCAACCCAGGCGACAAGCGGGCCGAAGAGCGGTTCAAGGAGGCCAACGAGGCTTACGCAGTCCTCTCGGATCCCGACCAGCGAGTCCAGTACGACCGCTTCGGCACCGTGAGCGTGCCGGGCGGCTTCGAGGCCGGCTTCGGCACGCTCTTCGAGGACATCTTCGAGAGCTTCTTCGTCGGCTCCAGCCGCGGTCCCCGCGGCCGGGCCGCTCGGGGCGAGGATCTCCAGTACGAGCTGAAGATCACGCTGGAGGAAGCGGCCACCGGAGTGGAGACCAAGATCCAGGTCCCGCGCATGGAGCCGTGTGAGGCCTGCAAAGGGTCCGGCGCCGAGCCGGGCAGCCGCCGCACCACGTGCGACACCTGTCGCGGTCGGGGCGAGGTCCGGCTCACCCAGGGCTTTCTGACCGTCGCTCGCACCTGCCCCACGTGCCACGGCGAAGGCGAGTTGAATCGGAACCCGTGCCCACGCTGCCGGGGCGAGGGCCGTCAGCGGGCCGAACGCGCGCTGGCGGTCAAGATCCCGCCCGGCATCGACGACGGTATGCAGCTCCGAGTCTCCGGCGAGGGCGCCAGCGGCTACGGGGGCGGTCCGTCCGGCGATCTCTACG
Organism: Candidatus Rokuibacteriota bacterium; assembly: GCA_050731755.1. Lineage (GTDB taxonomy): Bacteria > Methylomirabilota > Methylomirabilia > Rokubacteriales > CSP1-6 > JBOHPP01. Next base: position 6,637 of record JBOHPP010000194.1, read on the forward strand.
TCGTGGTCAGGGTCCGGGAGCACGAGCTGTTCGCCCGCAACGGGGCCGATCTCTATTGCGAGCTGCCGGTGACGTTCTCCCAGCTCGTCTTCGGCGCCGAGCTGACGGTCCCGGTGGTGGGTGGCTCCACGACCGTGAAAGTGCCGGCGGGGAGCCAGACGGGCCAGATCGTGAAGCTGCGGGGTCGCGGCATGCCGCATCTGCGCGCCCGGGGCCATGGCGACGCCTGCTATCGCCTGCTGCTGGAAGTCCCCCAGAAGCTCAACGCCAAGCAGCGGGAGGCGCTCCTCGCGTTCGACGCAGCCTCCGGCGGCGAGAGCGGGCCGCTGCTGACTTCCTTCCTCGAGCGGATGAAGAAGCTGATCGGCTAGGCGCGGAGTCGCCCGGATCTGCCGATGACGGCCTGCTGGCAGCTGGCCCTTCCCATCGCCGACGACATCGAGGAGGGCGTGACGAACTTCCTCTGGGAGCACGGCGCGCTCGGCGTCGTCGTCGAAGACGCGGACGGCGCTCCGTGGGTGCGCGCGTTCTTCGCCGGGTACGTGGACGGCAACCATCTGCAGCGGCTTCTGGGCGATTACCTCACCGGGCTCCGGGCGCTGGGGTTTCCCGCGACCGCCGACTCGCGCGTCAGCCCCGTGGTCGATGTGGACTGGGCCGAAGCCTGGCGTGAGCATTTCCGGCCGGTGACGGTCGGGCGTCGGCTGCTCGTGGCACCGCCGTGGGCGGCGGCGCCGGTGCCCGAGCGCCTGACGATCGTAATCGAGCCCGGCCGCGCCTTCGGTACGGGACACCACGGCAGCACCGTGGGTTGCCTGGAGACGCTGGAAGCCGTCGCGGCGGCCACGGCTCCGGCGGCAGCCATCGACGTCGGCACCGGCTCGGGAATCCTCGCCATCGCCGCCGCCCGAATGGGCGTGTCGCGCGTGCTGGCCATCGACGACGATCCGGACGCGGTGCGGTGCGCGACGGCCAACGCGGCCCGGAATGGCGTGGCCGACCGGGTGGAGTGCCGTTGCGCCGAGGCCGGCGCCCTCGAAATCGCGCCGGCCCCGCTGGTGATGGCCAACCTCCTGTCCGCCTCTCACCTGCGGCTGGCCCCGTGCTACGAGCGCTACGTCGCCCGCGGGGGGGCGCTCCTGCTCGGCGGGATCCTCGACGGCGAGGCGGACGCCGTGGGCACCGCGCTCGCCCGTGACGGCTTCACGCCGGCCGCGGCCCGATCCGTCGAGGGCTGGACCACGCTCGAACTGGCGCGGACCCGGTGACCGGCGTCCGGCGGTTTACCGTCGCGCCGGAGCGCATCACCGGAGACCGGGTGGCTTTCGACCGCGCTGAGACCCGCCACATGCAGGCCGTGCTGCGGCTGGTGCCCGGGGACCTCGTGATCGCCGCCGACGGACGGGGCCGGGACTTCACGGTGCGCCTCGAAGCGCTGGGAGAACAGGCCACGGGCACGATCCTCGACGTCGCGACCACGCGGCGGGAGGCCTCGCTGGCCATCACCCTCCTCCAGGGCATCCCCAAGGGCGACAAGATGGAGATGATCGTGCGCGCCGTCACCGAGCTCGGCGTCGTCCGCGTGCTTCCGGCGATCGCGCAACGAACGGTGGTTCGTCTGGAATCGAGCCGCTGGCGCGAGCGGGCGCGGCGCTGGCAGCGCGTGGCCAAGGAAGCGGCCAAGCAGTGCGGGAGAGCGGTCATTCCGGACGTCGCCGTGCCCCGCCCCTTGACTGAGTGGCTGGAGCCGACGAGCGGCGAGGCTGACGTCCGGCTCTGCCTGTGGGAGGGCGAGGCGCCGCCGATCGGCCCCGTGCTCGACGCGCTACCCACGCCGCCGGCTATCGCGTTCGTGCTGGTGGGGCCGGAGGGTGGCCTCGCCGGCGAGGAGGTCCAGGCGGCCAAGGCGCGCGGGTGGACGCCGGTCTCGCTCGGCCCCCGAATCTTGAGATCCGAGACCGCGGCCCAAACCGTGGTCGCGATCCTCCAGTTCCGCTTCGGTGACCTCGGCAGAGCCGCGGGCCGAGAATGACTTCGGCCGGCTACGAGTACTTCGACGTCGCGGCCGACGTGGGCGTGCACGCCTGGGGGGCGACCACTGCCGCGGCCTTCGCTCAGGCGGCGCTCGGCGTGCTCGCGCTGACGATCGCGCCTGAGGAGGTCCAGGCTGGGGAGACGCGCGAGGTCCGCGCCCAGGGCGACTCCGTGGAAAGCCTGCTGGTGCACTGGATCAACGAGTGCCTCTACGTACACGAGATCGAGGGCTTCGCCGTGCGGCGAGTGGAGGTCACAACACTGACCGAGAACGTAGTCCATGGCCTCCTGCATGGCGAGCCGATGGACCCGGGCCGCCACCGGCTCGGCACCGTCGTCAAGGCCGCGACCTACCATCAGGTTCAAGTTCTTGCCGGCCAAAAAGGCAGCGAGATCCGGCTGATCGTCGACGTGTAGTGTTTCCAAAACGAGACAAGCGGCCTCGCCCGCGTGTCATGGCCGCAACGATTCCAATCTCTTGTAAAAGAGCCAAGTGACTCATGAACGCCGACAAATCAACGCGTTATCTGAAGTGGCGGGGTATGGCACTTCGGTTGCTTTTCGTCCCCTCGGCTATGCAGAGAACAATCCGCCGAGCAGTAGAGATGGAGGGGGTCGGCCTGCACTCGGGCAAACCGGTCAGGCTCCGCATCGCCCCTGCACCGGCCAACTCCGGCATCACCTTCAGGACGTCGAACCACGACGAGCGCATCCCGGCCGCTCCCGAGAGTGTCGTCAACTCCCACTACGCAACGAGCGTTGGCCGCAACGGCACCCGCATCCAGACCGTCGAGCACCTCATGGCGGCGGCAGCGGGCCTCGGTCTCGACAACCTCGACATCGAGGTGGACGGCCCTGAGATTCCGGCCGGCGATGGCAGCGCCAAGCCTTTCGTGGGGCTGCTGGCGGCGGCGGGGCGCGTGGAGCAGTCGGCGCCGCGCCGGCCCATCGTCATCCCGTACCCGATCCGCGTGGGTGGGGGCGGGCGCTGGCTTCAGATCGTTCCCTCGGCTGCATTCCGCATCAGCTACACGTTGGACAACGACCATCCCGCCATCGGGATGCAAGCCCTCACCTGCACGCCGACGGAGCGGATGTTCATCGAGGAGTTCGCCCCCGCCCGGACCTATGGCTTTCTCAAGGACCTGGGCTCCCTGCGCCGTAATGGGCTGGCCCGGGGCGCATCGCTCGAGAACGCCATCGGGGTGGGCAAGCGGGGCGTGCTCAACGGTCTCCGCTACCGCGACGAGTTCGTGCGTCACAAGATTCTCGACCTGATCGGCGACCTCGCCCTGCTCGGCCGGCCCGTGGTCGGCCACGTCATCGGTCGCAACGCCGGTCACGCGCTGAACCTGGAACTCGTGGTGGCTGTCCAGCGAGCCCTCGGCCTGGAGCGCCGTACCGCCGGTGCCGCCGTCATTGCCCCGGCCGTGCGCCGTCGCGCGCACGTCGCCGCCCCCGGGCTGGCCACGATCTAGAAGTTGGAGGGGGGCCGCGGCCACCCCCTCCAGACCATCATACTGGAGGGGGTAGCGGCCACCCCCTCCAGACCTCCCCGTCCACGCGCGCTGCGACTACCGTCCCCCTCCAGACCTCCCCGTTCGCCCGGGGTGCCGTACCTGTCCTCTCCAGGCACCCCCCGGGGGCGCGGAGGCTATAATGACCACTCAACGGTATGCGTGGTCTGCGTCCGGGGCTCGGTCTGCTCGCTGCCGCCATATGGCTGGTCACGGCGGCGCCCGCTCGGGCCGAGCTGCGCCTGAGTGACCTCGCGATCTACCTGAACGACCACGAAGTCACGGTGCACGTCGTCGCCGTCGGCGCCGTGCCGGCAGCATTCCTGGAATCGATCCAGAGCGGCATCCCCTCGCACGTTCGCTTCACCCTCGAGCTGTGGCAGTTCAACCGGGGCTGGCGCGACCGCTTGCTCACCCGGCGGGTCGTGGAGCGTCACCTCACCTACAATGTGGTGAGCAAGGAGTACCGGGTGACCTTCCTCAAGGGGGAGTCACGGCCGGTGTACGCCACCCGCGACCTGCGCGACGCTCAGCGCGTCATCTCCGAGGTGCGGGCCACCAAGGTCGGTCCCGCCGCTACGCTCGATCCCGACGCCGTCATCTACGTCAGGGTGCGCGCCGAAGCCGCCCTGAACGGCGAGAACACCTTCGTGACCCGGCTGGCCGGAACGGCGGAGCAAACCGAGCTCCAGTCCGCGTACCGGACGCTCCGGAGGGTCCAGTGACGTTGGGGAGACCGTGATGCCGCTCCTCAGCGATCAGAGCCGGCGCCGGCGCAACCTCCTCGTTCTCAGCGCGATCCTGGCCGTGGTGGCGCTGGCCAGCGCGTTGAGCTTCGAGATGCGGGTGCCCGAGCTGCCCCTGGCCGCCAACATCCTGGTCTTCGCCCTCTTCAACCTGAACCTCATCGTGTTCCTGCTTCTCCTCGTCCTCCTGCTCCGCAACCTCGTCAAGCTGTGGTTCGAACGCCGCCAGAAGGCCATCGGAGCCCGGTTCAAAACGAAGCTGGTGCTGGCCTTCCTCTGTCTGGCGCTGGCTCCCGCCATCCTGATCTTCTTGATCGCCTCCAACTTCATCAACAAGTCCATCGAGGGCTGGTTCAAGCCGCAGGTCGAGCGGCCCCTCGACCAGGCGCTGTCGGTGGCTCAGACCTACTATCACAACCTCCAGGCGGCCGCCCTGCGTCACGGCCAGCACATCGCGCGGGTGATCGAGCGGGACCGCCTCCTCGCCGAGCCCCAGCGCGAGATGCTGGTGGCGTATCTGGTGGAGCAGAAGGAGCAGCTCGGGCTCAGCGCCATCACCATCCTCAACGCCGGAGGCCAGGAGCTGGTCCATGTCAAGGACCCGGCGCTGGGCGATCTCCCCACTCGCGACACCAACGAGGGTCAGCTCCGCCAGGGCCTCACCGGCCAGCACGTCACCACCGTGCGCGAGCTGGAGTCGGGCGATCTCATCGAGGCCATCGCCCCCGTGGTCTCCCGGGACCCGGACCGCCGGGTGCTGGGGGTGGTCGTGGTGGGCACCCACGTCGCCGAGCGGCTCGAGCAGCGCATCCGGGGCATCGCCCAGGCCTTCCAGGAGTACAAGCAGCTCAAGCTGGTGAAGAACCCGATCAAGGGCATCTACATCCTGCTCTTCCTCTTCATGACCCTCATCGTCGTCTTCTCCTTCACCTGGTTCGGGCTCTACCTGGCTCGCGGGATCACCGGGCCCATCGCCGAGCTGGCCGAGGGAACCCGCGAGGTGGCGGCAGGCAACCTGGCCTACAAGGTACAGGCGCGGGCCGACGACGAGATCGGCGTCCTCGTCGATTCGTTCAACCGGATGACCGACGACCTCGGCCGCTCGAAGCGGCAACTGGAGGAGGCGTATCTCGACCTGCAGGACAAGCACACCGAACTGGAGGATCGGCGCCGGTACATCGAGACCGTGCTGGAGGCGGTGACCACCGGCGTCGTGTCCATCGACCCGCAGGGACGCCTCACCACGCTCAACCGCGCGGGGGCCGCCATGTTCGGGCTGCAGGCTACCAGCGCCGTCGGCCGCCCGCTGGACGAGGTCTTCGGGGGCTCCGACCTGCGCGACGTCATCGGTCTCGTGCTGCGCGTGCGTCGGCTCAAGGCCGGCGCCGTCGAGCAGGAACTGCACCTGCGGCGCAAGGGGGCCAGCCTCTCGCTGCTGGCCTCGGCCACCGCCCTGCGCGGCCCGGACGGCGAGTACGCCGGTGCCGTGGTGGTCTTCGACGACCTCACCGAGCTGCTCAAAGCCCAGCGGGTGGCCGCCTGGCGCGAGGTCGCTCAGCGGATCGCCCATGAGATCAAGAACCCGCTCACGCCGATTCAGCTCTCCGCCCAGCGCCTGCGCCGGCGCCTGGCCCGCGGCGCGGGAGACGAGCAGCTGATCACCGAGTGCACGGAAACGATCATCCAGGAAGTGAACGGGCTGCGGCGGCTGGTCGACGAGTTCTCCCGCTTCGCCCGCATGCCGGTCCTCACCCCGCGCCCCACCGACCTCCGAGCCATCGTGGAGGCCGTGGCCGGGCTCTACCGGGAGTCCCACCCTGCCCTGCGGCTCCGCACCCGCTATCCTGACGGGCTGCCGCTGGCCGAGGTGGACCCCGACCACATCAAGCGGGCGATCCTCAACCTGGTGGACAACGCCGTGCAGGCCGTCGGGGGAGCTGGCGACGTGGAGGTGGAGGTCGGGCACGTGGCCGAGGCCGGGCGCGTGCTGGTGGTCGTGAGCGACACCGGACCGGGGATCAACCCCGAGGACAAGGACAAGCTCTTCCTGCCCTACTTTTCGACCAAGACCAACGGGATGGGACTCGGGTTGCCCATCGTGCACGAGATCGTCGTCGAGCACGGAGGGTCCATCCGGGTGGAGGACAACCACCCCCGAGGCAGCCGCTTCCTCATGGACCTGCCGGTGGCCCGCACCGCCGTCCCGGTGGAGACGTAAGGGCGCGCCCAGCGCAGGAGTCACAGGGCAGGCGAGCATATCCTCGCCGCGGCAGCGGCGTTCCGCGGGCGCGGCACAGCATAGGAGTCACATGGCAGGCGAGCATATCCTCGCCGCGGCAGCGGCGTTCCGCGGGCGCGGCACGGCATAGGAGTCACATGGCAGGCGAGCATATCTTAATTGTCGACGACGAGCCGGCCATCCAGTCGGCCCTGCGCGGCGTCCTCGAGGACGAGGGCTACCGCGTCACCGCCGTCGGCAGCGGCATCGACGCGTTGGGCCGGGTGACCGAGGAGTCCCCCGATCTCGTCTTCCTCGACATCTGGATGCCCGGCAAGGACGGCCTGGAGACGCTGGCTGAGATGAAGCGGCAACGGCCCGACGCCACCGTGGTGATCATCTCGGGGCACGGCACCATCGAGACGGCGGTCAAAGCCACGCGTTTGGGCGCCTACGACTTCATCGAAAAACCCCTGTCGCTCGAGAAGACCTTACTGATCGTGGCCCGCGCCCTCGAGCATGCCCGGCTCGAGCGCGAGAACGCCTCCCTTCGGCAGCGGCTGGAGCAGCGCTGGGAGATCATCGGCGAGAGCCCGGTCATCCGGAAGCTCCGCGAGGAGATCGCCACCGCGGCGCCCAGCAATGGGCGAGTGCTGATCCACGGCGAGAACGGCAGCGGCAAGGAGCTGGTGGCGCGGGCTATTCACGCGCTGAGCGCCCGGCAGGACCGTCCCTTCATCGAGGTCAACTGCGCCGCCATCCCCGAGGAGCTCATCGAATCCGAGCTCTTCGGCCACGAGAAGGGCGCCTTCACCGGCGCGCTGGCCCGGCGGCGTGGACGCTTCGAGCTGGCCGACAGGGGAACGCTGTTCCTCGACGAGATCGGGGACATGAGCCTCAAGACGCAGGCCAAGGTGCTGCGGGCTCTGGAGGAGCAGGCCTTCGAGCGAGTGGGTGGCCGGGAGACCATCAAGGTCGACGTGCGGGTGATCGCCGCCTCCAACCGTGATCTCAGCACGCTCCTGGGCGGCGGCTTCCGGGAGGACCTCTTCTACCGCCTCAACGTCATCCCCATCGAGGTGCCGCCCCTGCGCGCGCGTAAGGAAGACATTCCGTCCCTCATCGACCACTTCATCCGCGTGGTGTGCGCCGAGAACGGCAAGCGTCTCAAGAGCCTCTCCGGTGAGGCCCTGGCCTGGTTCATGACCTATGACTGGCCCGGCAACGTGCGCGAGCTGCGAAACATGGTCGAGCGGCTCGTCATCATGGCGCCGGCTGATGTCATCGGCGTCGACGACCTGCCGGCGCCGCTCCGCCCCAAAGACACCGGCGAGAGCGCCGGCGCCAGCGACCGTACCCTCCGCGAGGCCCGCGACACCTTCGAGCGCGCCTACATCCTGGCCGAGCTCAAGGCCAACGACTGGAACGTGACCCGCACCGCCGACCGCCTCGGCATCGAGCGCAGCCACCTCTACCGGAAGATCAAGGCCTACGGGATCATGCCGCCCAAGTAACCGCACTTTTGCCGTCCTGCGCGGGCTTGTCGACCTGACCATCACCAAGCGCCTGCACGCCTTCACCGACGACGTTATCCTCGATCTCCCTGAAAACGCCATTGGGCGCCTCGCCGGAAAGCGCAGAGGACACGCTCATCGGCCTGTCTTCTAGAACAGACACCGCTTCTCCCCTCAATGACAGTAAGATTGGGTCCGGAGAGCCGGAGGGTGCAGCCCCCACACAGTCAAGTCGAACGAAGTATAGGTATCTCACCGCTTCGGGGTGAGACGCCGACCCAGTTCGCCTCTCGTCTCGCATATCACTTCTCCGCCCAGACCGAGCCGGGGCGCCGTCGAGCGCTCGCCCAATTCTTCACGCCACTTCCGGTCGCCCGCTTCATGGCCTCCCTTGCCAGGTCTAGTCGAACCCCTCGCCGGATACTCGAACCCGGCGCAGGAACTGGCGTTCTAAGCTGTGCTCTCTGCGAAGTCCTGAGCCCCGCGAGACAACCAGTTCATCTCGACGCGTTTGAAGTCGATCCGATTCTCGCTCATCTTTGCAACCTGTCACTCGCCCATGCTAAGCGCTGGCTGGGTCGCAGGGGCACCACCTTCACATTTAACGTCCACAATGTCGACTTTATCCTTGCTCGCGCCTCCGCTCTCGAGCCAACACTCTTTGACGCCCCTGTGCCAGCCGGCTACGACCTAGCGATCTCAAACCCACCATACTTCAAGCTCCCCGGCACCGATAGTCGGGCGACCGCCGCTTCTTCGATCGTTCACGGCCAGCCAAACGTTTACGCCCTTTTCATGTCACTCACCGCGGCCCTGCTTGCACCATCCGGTGTGATGGTTACGATCACACCCCGAAGTTTCGCGACGGGCGACTATTTCCGCCGGTTCCGTGAACATTTCTTCAAGACAGTCGCACCCGAGGCTATCCATCTTTTTCACTCGCGCAAGTCAGCGTTTCGCTCCGATGAGGTGCTTCAAGAGAACATGATCCTCAGATCACGGCGAACAGTCGCCAAACCCACTTCTCGCGTCCTCATCACCACGAGCCACGGCGCTGAAGACCTGTCGCGCCCCCTCCGCCATAAGGCCACCCTTCGCTCGGTTGTCGACCCCGCCTCACCAGGCGCCATCCTCTCTATCCC
>JBOHPP010000195.1:0-11594 GCA_050731755.1 Candidatus Rokuibacteriota bacterium
CCCCGAGCCCGTCGGCCGCGAGGTCACCGCCCGTGAAGACGCCGAGCACCCCGGGCATCGCGAGCGCCCGCCCCGCGTCCACCCCGCGCAGCTCGCCGTGGCCGACCTGCGCACGCACGAACGCGGCGTGGGCCTGGCCGGGCACGCTCACGTCGTCGGTGAAGCGCCCGCGCCCGGTGATAAGGGGCTCGTCCTCGCTGCGCCGGGCATCGAGGTCGCTGCCGAATCGCAACAGGCTCTCGCTCACGTGCGCCTCCATCGCCGGCGGATTGACAGGACGCCGACGCGCCGAGTATAAGCGCACCGGAGGTGGGGCCCATGGCAACGACATCGAGACGAACCGCCGCCCTGCTCGCGCTCGTCGTGCTCGTCGCGGCGGCCGGCGCGCTGGCCCAGGGCGAGCCGATCAAGATCGGATTCCTGATCCCGCTGACCGGGCCGCTGGCCACGCCCGGCCGCGACATGGCCGACGGCTTCGGCCTCTTCTGGGAGCAGGTCAACCACCAGGCCGGGGGCCGCAAGGTCCAGGTCGTCACCGCCGACACCACGTGCAATCCCGACCAGGCGCTCACGCAGGCGCGCCGCCTCGTGCACCAGGAGAAGGTCCACTTCATGGTCGGCCCGCTGTGCGGCCACGAGGGTCCGGCCGTCGCGCAGGTGAGCAAGGAGACGGGCGTACCGCTGCTGATGGACACGGCCGGCGCCGACACCGTCACGAAGTGGGATCGCACGCCGACCGTCGTCCGCACCGCGGTGTCGGCCAGCCAGATCGGCCACCCGTGGGGAGACTACCTGTACAAGGAGCTGGGTCTCCGCAACGCCACCTTCATCGGCCAGGACTACACCTGGGGGCACGAGGTCACGCTGGGCGCCGTGAAGACCTTCACGGCCCTCGGCGGGAAGGTGGCCAAGATCATCTGGAACCCGATCGGCACGCGGGACTACGGCCCGACCATCGCCGCCATCCCGGCCGACACCGACGGTGTGTCGGCGGTGGTCGTGGGCGTCGATCGCGTGCGGCTCTTCGAGGCGTGGTTCAACTTCGGGATGGACAAGAAGAAGAAGATCTACGGCGGCTACTGGATGCACCAGGACGTGCTGCCACAGATGGACGACCGGGCCATCGGGCTCATCGGCAACGCGCTCCACTACGCGGCCGGCCTGGAGACGCCGGAGAACAAGGCGTTCGTCGACGCCTTCGCCCGGAAGCACAAGCGGCTGCCATCGTGGTTCGCGGAATCGGCCTACACGACCGGGCTCTGGACGAAGACGGCAGCCGACGCCATCAACGGCAAGGTGGAAGACCGCGCGGCCTTCCTCAAGGCCGTGCGCGCCGCGAGGATCAACGCCCCGCGGGGCCCCCTGCGGCTGGACGAGTACGACAACCCTGTCCAGAACGTCTACATCTCGAAGATCGAGAAGATCAAGCACCCGGTGCTCGGCGAGGTGCTGACCAACGTGCCGTTCAAGACGTACCCGGCCGTGTCGCAGTTCTGGACGTGGAAGCCAGAGGAGTTCCTGAAGCAGGGCCCGTACAAGCGGTAGCCCGGGCGCGAGCGCGGTGACGACGAGCGCAGTCCTCCAGGCGATCAACGGCACCTCGCTCGCCGCGCTGCTCTTCCTCGTGGCCAGCGGCTTCACGGTCACCTTCGGCCTCATGCGCGTCGTCAACATGGCGTACGGCGCCTACTACCTGCTGGGCGGCTACGTGGGCCTGTCGATCGTGCTCGCCACCGGCAGCTTCGCGCTGGCCGTCGTGGGTGGCGGCGCCGCCGTCGTCGTCTTCGGCTACGTGGTCGACCGCTTCCTCATCCGCCGCACCGGCCAGAACCACCTGGCCCAGGTGTTGCTGACGGTCGGCGTCGCGTTCGTCGTGGGCGACGTGGCGCTCAAGATCTGGGGCGGCGACTCGCTCAAGGTGCCGGTGCCCGCCTTCCTCCGCGGCGCCCTGGAGCTGCCGGGCGGCATGATCTATCCGACGTTCCGGTTCGTCCTCATCTTCTTCGGCGCCGCGGTGGCCGGTGTGCTCTGGCTCCTCTACACGCGCACGCAGATCGGCGCCGTCGTCCGCGCCGGCGTGGACGACCGCGAGCAGGTCTCGGCCACCGGCATCAACGTGGACCGCCTGTTCGTGATGGTCTCGGCGCTCGCCTCGTTCCTGGCCGGCATGGCCGGCGTGGTCGGCGGTGCCTTCCTCACGCTCTATCCCGGCGCCGAGTGGGAGATCCTCATCATCGCGCTGGTGGTCGTCATCATCGGCGGGCTGGGCAGCCTCGGGGGCGCGATGATCGGCGCGCTCGTCGTCGGTCTGCTCGACGCCTACGGTCGGTGGCTGCTGCCGGAGTTCTCCTACTTCGTCCTCTTCGGGCCGATGGCCGTGCTGCTGCTCTTCCGCCCCCAGGGCATCGCCGGCAAGGACGCGTGAGGTGAGCGGCCCGCGCATCGCCCTCGCCGCGGCGATCGTGGTGGCCGCCGCGCTGCTGCCGCAGGTGGCAGGCCCGTTCTGGATGGGCCTGGTCACGCAGATGATCGTCTTCGGCCTGCTCGCGCTCTCGGTGGACCTGCTGCTCGGCCACGCCGGGCTCTTCTCGATCTGCCACGGGTCGTTCTTCGCCATGGCCGCCTACACGACGGCGATCCTCCAGGTGCGCTACGCCGTCCCCACCGCCCTGGCGGCGCCGGCGGGGCTGCTGGCCGGCACGCTGCTCGGGCTCGTCTTCGGCCTTGCCGTCCGCACCCGCGGCGTGTACTTCATCCTCATCACGATCGCGTTCGGCTATGTCGCCTGGGGCGTGGCCCACCGCTGGTCGTCCTTCACCGGCGGCGACAACGGCGTGACCAACGTCCCCTTCCCCGCCGTGGGCGGCCTCCGCGTCGAGTCGCACACCGAGTACTACTACCTGGTGCTGGTGGTGGTCGCGCTGTGCGCCCTCGGCTACCGGGTGCTGATCCGCTCGCCGTTCGGTCTCGCCCTGCGCGGCATCAAGGGCAGCGAGAGCCGGATGCGCAGCCTCGGCTACGACGGCAATCGCCACCTCTACGCCGCCTTCGTGCTCTCCGCCGCGCTGGCCAGCCTGGCCGGCGTGCTCTACGTCTACTACAACCGCTTCGTGAATCCGGTGGCCGCGTCGTTCCCGGTGTCCGTCGAGGCCGCGCTGATGGCCATCGTCGGCGGCACCGGCACCCTCGCCGGGCCGTTCATCGGCTCCGCCATCATCCTGGGGCTGCGCAACTGGGTATCGAGCTTCTTCGAGCTGTACGCGGCCATCATGGGGATCGTCTTCATCGCGACCGTGCTGTGGGCGCCCGACGGCATCGTGGGCCTCGCGGCGCGCCTGCGCGGCCGGGCGACCCCGCCGTGACCGCCGCCGTGGAGGTCGCGGATCTCGTGAAGGAGTTCGGCGGCCTCCGCGCGGTGGACCGCGTGTCGCTGCGCGTGCCCCCCGGCGAGCGCCGCGTGCTCATCGGCCCGAACGGCGCCGGCAAGACGACGCTCTTTCACTGCATCACCGGCACGCTCGCCCCCACGGCTGGGCGCGTGGCCCTCTTCGGCCGTGACGTCACGCGGCTGGCCGAGCATCGCCGCACCGCGCTCGGCATGGGCCGGACGTTCCAGATCTCCAACGTCATCGTGGAGCTCTCGTGTCTCGAGAACCTGGTGCTGGCCGCCATCGGCACCGACCGGCGCAAGTGGACGCTGCACCGCCCGGTCGACGCCTTCGCGACCGTGGGCCGGACGGCGCGCGAGGGCCTCGAGCTGGTCGGACTCGCCCACCGCGCCGACGACGCCGTGCGCCGCCTGTCCTACGGCGAGCGGCGGCAGCTGGAGCTGGCGCTGGCGCTCACCGGCCATCCGCGCGTGCTCTTCCTCGACGAGCCGTGCGCGGGGCTCTCGCCCAGCGAGCGCGCGCGGATCTCGAAGATGATCGCGACGCTGCCGCGCGACCTGACCGTGCTGATGATCGAGCACGACATGGATGTCGCCCTCGCTCTCGCCGACCGCGTCACCGTCCTGCACCGCGGCCGCGTCATCCTGGAAGGCCCGCCGGGCGAGGTGCAGACCAACCCCGAGGTGCGTGAGGTCTACTTCGGCCATGTCTGAGCCGCTGCTCTCGGTGCGGGAGATCCACACCTACTACGGCGACTCCTACGTGCTGCAGGGCGTGAGCCTCGACGTCCACGAGGGGACGATCGTCGCCATCCTGGGCCGCAACGGCATGGGCAAGACCACGCTGATCCGCTCGGTGGCGGGGCTCACGCCGCCGCGGCGCGGCGACGTCGTGTTCAAGGGTCGCTCGCAGCGCGGCCGGCCCTCCTACGCCATCGCCCAGCAGGGTGTGGCCATCGTGCCCCAGGGCCGGCGCATCTTCCGCTCGCTCAGCGTGCGCGAAAATCTCCTGCTGCCGACGAGCCGCCTGGCCCGCACCGGCGGCGCGCCCGCCGGGAACGGGCGGCGCACGCGCTGGGACCTCGAAGGCGTGCTGGCGGAGTTCCCGCAGCTCGCCGAGCGCATCGAGCACCCCGGCGGCGCGCTCTCCGGCGGCGAGCAGCAGATGCTGGCCGTCGGCCGCGCGCTCATGGCCAACCCCGACCTCATCCTGATGGACGAGCCCTCGGAGGGCCTGGCCCCGCGGCTGGTGCAGCAGATCGAGTCCATAATGAAGCGCGTGCGCGACCACGGCCACGCCGTCCTGCTCGTCGAGCAGAACTTCGCGCTGGCCATGGCCGTGGCCGACCACGTCCACGTCGTTGCCGCGGGGCGCTTCGTCTTCGGCGGCACGCCCCGCGAGCTGACGGCGGCGACGGCGGTGCTGGACCAGCACCTCGGCGTCGCCGGAAAAGGAGGTCCCTGATGCCGAAGCCGCACACGCTCAACCCGTCGCCCGAGACCGTTCACTGGGGTTACTTCGACGCCGCCATCCCGCCGAAGCTCACCGTCGCTTCCGGCGACACCGTCGTCGTGGACACGGTGTCTGGCGGACGCCGGGAGCTGGGCGATGATCTCTCGCGTCTCGGCCCCGTGCACCGGGAGATCGCGGAGAAGGTGTCGCAGGGCCCCGGCCCGCACATCCTCACCGGTCCCATCGCCGTGCGCGGCGCCGAGCCCGGCGACACGCTGGAGGTGCGCATCCACGCGATCGAGCTGACGGTGGACTGGGGCTGGAACATCATCCGCCCGCTCCGCGGCACGCTCCCCGAGGACTTCCCGCGGCTGCGCCGCACCATCATCCCGCTCGACCGCGCGAAGATGACGGCCACGCTGCCCTGGGGCCCGACCATCCCGCTGCGCCCGTTCTTCGGCATCATGGCCACCGCCCCCCGCCCGGAGTACGGGCTCTGCTCCAGCGTCGAGCCCCGCGAGTTTGGCGGCAACATCGACAACAAGGAGTTCGTCCCCGGCACGTCGCTCTTCCTGCCCGTGTTCGTGCCGGGCGCCAACTTCTCCGCCGGGGACGGCCACGCCGTGCAGGGCGACGGCGAAGTGTGCCTGACCGCCCTGGAGACGTGCCTGCGTGGGACGTTCGAGCTGATCGTGCACAAGCGCATGGGCCTCACCTTCCCGCGCGCAGTGACGCCGACGCACTACATCGCGATGGGCTTCGATCCGGACCTCGACGACGCCGCCCGGCAGGCGCTGCGCGACATGATCGCCTGGCTCGTGCAGCTGAAGCGCTGGACCGCGGAGGACGCCTATGTCTTCTGCAGCCTCGCCTGCGACCTGCACGTCACGCAGCTCGTGGACGGCAATAAGGGCATCCACGCCATGGTGAGCCGGGAGCTGGTGGAGTAGCCCGATCGACTACGTTAAGCGATGAATCCGGCCGGCGACGGCCCGCACTTTGCGCGGCGCGGCGACCCAGATGGCCAGCGCCGAGACCCCGCTGCAACCGATGGCGAGCCAGAACGCCGGCGTGTAGCTGCCGGTGATGTCGTAGAGGGCACCGGCGAGCCAAGGTCCCGCGGCCCCGCCCGCGATGGAGGCCAGCATCAGGGTGCCGAAGATGGTGCCGTAGTGCCGACCCTGGAAAATCTCGGCCGGGATGGCGCCGACAACCGAGGTGAGGCCGTACCCGAGCATGCCCTGCGAGACGACCATGAGATAGAGCAGCGGCGCCGTCGGGGCGTGGCCGAGCAGGAGCAGGGCCACGTAGCAGAGCGCGAAGCCCACGCTCCCCACCGTCCACACCCATTCGCGCCCGATCCGGTCGGAGAGATGCCCGAGCGCGATCTGCCCCGGGATGCCGGCCAGGCTCACGAAGCCCAGCGCCCACGCGGCGTCGCTCGGGCTGAACCCGATCTCGACCAGGTACTTCGTCTGGTGGACCTGCACCGCGTACCAGCAGAAGAGGCCGCAGAAATAGCCCACCGCGACCCACCAAAAGCGGGCCGTGCGCATGGCGCGGCCGAGGGTCCAGTCCACGGCGGCCCAGACCGGGTCCACCACGTTGGTCGTCCGAGGGCCGGCCGCGACGTCGCGCCCGGTGCGGTCGCCGTCGGGTTCGAGCCCGAGATCCTCGGGCCGCCGTTTCACCAGGAGGTTGAGGGGCGCCAACAGCACCAGCACCAGGAGGCCAAGGGCCCAACAGGCGGCGCGCCAGCCGGCGCCGGCGATGAGGCTCTGCACCCAGGGCAGGAGGATGATCGACCCCACGCCAACGCCGGAGAAGGCGAGGCTGATCGCCAAACCCCGCCGGCGCACGAACCAGTTGGGAAGGTAGAGCGCCTGACCGGTGTAACTCAGGCACACGCTGCCGCCGCCGACGAGCACACCGAGTGTGGCGTAGAGATGCCAGGGCTCACGCACCAGCGGGGCCAGCAGCAGCCCGGCCGCCACCAGGCCCACCCCGAGCTCGATCACGAGCCGTGGGCCGCGGCGATCCATCAAGCGGCCCAGGAGAGGACTCAGGATGGCCGTGACGAGAAAACCGAAGGAAAACGCCCCAGCCGTCAAGCCTCGCTCCCAGCCGAACTCGTCGAGGATCGGCGGGAACAGCAGGGAGAAGGCGGTGCGCGCGTTGACGCCTACCCCCATCGTGACGAAGGCGACGGCGACGATGACCCAGCCGTAGAAGAAGGGCAGGCGGGCGGCAGACGACCGCGACGCCGCGGCTCGAAAATCGCTCGTGATAGGCAATTCCCCGGTCAGCCGCCCAGGAAACGCACGACTTCGTGCTGTGCTTGCTTCCTGGCGATGTCCAGTGCGGTCTGCCCGTCGCCCGTCGGCAACGAGCGGTCGGCGCCGTTGTCCAGGAGCAGGCCGACGAGCGCGACGTCACCGTTATAGGCGGCTCCTCGCGCGATGAGCAGCCGAACGATGTCGGGGCGTCTATCGACGCGGGCTCCGGCGGCCGCAGCGTTGATCGCGAGGTTGCCTTCGTCGTTCCGCGAGACGGCGAGCACGTCCGCTCCAGCCTCGAGGAGGGCCTCGGCCGTCTCCCGATGACCGAAGTACGCCGCCAGGTGGAGTGGGGTCCAGCCGTCGTGCGCCCACTGTCGTGCGCTGCCGGGATGCTCTCGGAGGTGACGACGGACGTCCGGCTCGAGCCCGAGGGCGCAGCCTTCCAAGAAGTTGGGGCGCGCGCCGCGCTCGAGCAGCAGGCGCACCAATTCCGGTCGGGCACTCTCCGCCAGCAGATCCCCGGCGGCCTTCGTGTCGCCGCACCGAATGGCGCCCAACAGGTCGGTGATGTTGTTCATGACCCCGCGGCCCTCCACGACAGCGCCGCGATGATCGCCCAGGGGGTCGCGGGCTACAAGCGCCAGTCACCATACCGCGCAGCCTGCCCGGCGCCTGCCCGCTATGTCCGCGACGGGATCAGATTCACCGGCGGCTCTCCGCGCGCCGTGCGGCGGATGTTTTCCGCGATCACTCTGGCCCGCGCTTCGAGCATCCCTTCGGTCCAGCCGGACACGTGCGGCGTCATGAGGACGTTCGTCAGCTCGTGGAACGGACGCCGCGCGGGCGGCGTGGGACCCGCGCTCGAGGGATACCGATACCAGACGTCGAGCACGGCGCCGGCGAGCCTCCGCTCGGCCAGCGCCTCGTAGAGAGCGTCCTCGTCCACGATCTCGGCCCGCGCCACGTTGATGAGCACCGCCGTCTCCTTCATCAATCCCAGCTCCCGCTGTCCGAGGAGACCCCGGGTGGCGTCCGTGAGCGAGAGCGTGATGGCCAGGTAGTCGGCCCGGCGCAAGACCTCGTCCAGGGCTTCTGGCCCACCGAGAAATTCGAGTCCGTTCGAATCGGACCGCCCCACGTCCCGGCGAATGGCCCACACGGCCATGTCGAACGCCTGCGCGCGACGCGCCACGGCCTGACCGATGCGGCCGTAGCCGAGGATACCGAGCGTTTTCCCGGCGAGTTCGGGCCACGGCGCCGGTGGCGTCGTCCCGACCGCCCACTGGCTCTCCCAGGTTCCGCGGCGCAGCGCGGCGTCGAGCCGGCCGAACTCCCGGGTGAAGGCCAGCATGGCGCCGATCACGTACTCGGCGATACCGGTCTCGTGGCCGTAGGCATTCGCCAGCGATGTGCCGGCGGGAAGGGCGGATCGGTCGATCCGGTCCAGGCCGGCCCCCGGCACCTGGACGAGCTTCAGTCGTGGGGCCGCCGTGCCCATCTCGCGGGTGAACGCCATGGTGACCAGGACGTCCACGGCGGACAGCCGCGGGACGATTCCGACTTCGTCGGCCAGGATGACGTCACACGGCGTTCCCAGATGGGCTCGCACTCGCTGTTCGAGACGGGCGGCGAACGTTCCGGCAAAGGCGACGCCAAACATGTGGCACCCCCTCCGAATTGACTATCGCCAGTAAGTCAGCGGAGGGGCGGACCGTCAATTACCTGGAACGTAACGATTCGCCGCCCGGATCGCGGCTCAGTAGGCCCTCCCGAAGATGGCCTGTTCTCGGGCCGGCTCGCCGCAGGCGATGCACGGGCCCTCGCCGCCGGGCTGCTCGAGCGGGACGCAGCGCGTACTCGCCTTGGTCTCTTCTTTGACCCGGGCCTCGCACTCCCGGCGACCGCACCACCAGGCGAGCGCCCAGCCCTTCTCGACCACGGCCTTGAGCTCGGCGTAGTCCTTCGGCTCGTGGGTATGGGCACGGCGGAAGGCCAGCGCGCGGTCGTGGAGCGCCGTGTGGACATCGACCAGCGCCGCCTGCACGGTCGGGACCAGGCCGTCCTGGGCGACGAATGACTTGCCCTCCCGGCCGGGCTTGTCCCGTCGGGCCAGGATGACGGAATTCTTCTCCACGTCCTTCGGCCCCACCTCCAGGCGAAGGGGTACCCCGCGCATCTCCCAGTCGTTGAACCTGAAGCCCGGGGTGAGATCCGCGCGGTCGTCCACCTTCACCCGGATGCCGGCGTCAGCCAGCGCCGCGCGGACCCGGTCCACCGTCTCCATGACCCGTCCCTGCTCGGCGTCGTTCTTGTAGATCGACACGATCACCACCTGGTGCGGCGCCAGGCGCGGCGGCAGGATGAGCCCCTGGTCGTCGCCGTGCACCATGATGAGGGCCCCGATGACGCGCGTGGACAGGCCCCAGCTCGTCGTCCAGCAGTGCTGCAGGGTGTTCGTCCGGTCCAGGTACTGGATTCCGAAGGCTCTCGCGAAGTTCTGGCCGAGGTTGTGGGACGTCGCCGATTGCAGGGCCCGGCCGTCGCCCATCATGGCCTCGATGCTGTACGAGCGCAGGGCCCCGGCGAACTTCTCGCTCTCGCTCTTGCGGCCCGGCACGACGGGGATGGCGGCGACGTTCACGGCGAAGTCGGCGTAGGCGTGGTCCAGGATCCAGCGCGTCTCCCGCTCGGCGTCGTCGTGGGTGGCGTAGGCGCAGTGCCCTTCCTGCCAGTAGAACTCCGCCGTGCGCAGGAAGAGCTTGGTGCGTAGCTCCCAGCGCACCACGCTATTCCAGAGATTCAGGCGCATGGGCAGATCCCGGTACGACTTGATCCACTTCTCCCACATGTGGCCGATGATCGTCTCCGAGGTCGGCCGCACGACCAGCGGCTCCTCCAGCGTCTCGCCACCGGCGATGGTGACGACGGCCAGCTCCGGCGAGAAGCCCTCGACGTGCTCCTTCTCCTTCTCCAGGAAGGACTTGGGAATGAACAGCGGGAACGCGGCGTTCTCGACGCCGAGCCGTTTGAAGCGCGCGTCGAGCGCGTCCTGGATGTTCTCCCAGAGCGCCCAGCCGTAGGGCCGCACCACCATGCAGCCGCGCACGGGCGAGTAATCGGCCAGCTCGGCGCGCAGGACGAGTTGGTTGTACCACTCCGCGAAGTCTTCGGACCGCGAGGGAAGCTTCATGCCGTCATGGTAACGTGGCGCGGCCCCCAGGGGAACGGGCGCCCGATCGCCCCATGTTATTCTTCCCGTCACCATGACCAGGAAACGGGCCGCCGTGATCGGCGCGACGGGCGTCGCCGGCCAGCAGTTCCTGGCCGCCCTGTCCAACCACCCCTGGTTCGAGGTGACGGCGCTGGCCGCCTCCGAGCGATCGGCGGGCAAGCCGTACCAGGCCGCCATCACCGACGCCCAGGGCGCCTGTCGCTGGTACTGCCCCGAGCCTCTGGACCCGGCCTTCGCCGGCATCCAGGTGCAAGACGCCCCCCGATTCGACGCGACCGCCGTCGACGTGGTGTTCGCGGCGGTCGAGTCGGACGCTGCCAAACACCTGGAGCCGCTGTACGCCAAGACCACGCCAGTCGTCTCGACGGCCTCGGCCTTCCGCTACGAAGCAGACGTGCCCATCTTCATGCCCGGGGTGAACCTCGATCACGACCGGCTCATTCCCGCCCAGAAGAAGAACCGGGGCTGGAACGGCTTCGTAACGCCGGTGCCCAACTGCACCGCCATGGGGCTGGCCATGACCCTCAAGCCGCTCTACGACGCCTTCGGTATCCACCACGTCATCATGACCTCGATGCAGTCCTGCTCCGGCGCGGGCCTGTCGCCCGGCGTGGTGGCGCTGGACATCATGGACAACGTCGTCCCCTACATCCCCAGGGAGGAGGAGAAGGTCGAGACCGAGACCCGGAAGATTCTGGGGAAGGTCGCCGGCGGGACGGTGGAACCGGCGGCGTTCCGCGTGTCGGCCACCTGCACTCGCGTGCCCGTGCTGGACGGGCACACCGAAGCCGTCTACGTATCACTGAAGAAGGCGGCGACCGTGGACGACGCGAAGAAGGCGCTGCGGGACTACGGGAAGGAGTTCGTCGCTCTGAGACTGCCGTCCTGGCCGCCGGCGCTCATCGACGTGGGCGAGGATCCCTACCGGCCCCAGCCCCGTCTGGATCGCGACCGGGAAGGCGGCATGGCGGCATCCTGGTGGCGGAATACCTCGTTCACCAGGGCCACATCTAACCCCTCCGGCTCAGCGACACCATCACCAACGAGCCGCTGGCGAAGAGCGGCTGAGGCGAGCCGGGGCGCGCGGCGATCATAGCGTCTTGACGGATCGGCTCGAACGTCCCATAGTCCCTTCACGGTGAGCGCTGCCGCCTAGACTGCGGGAGGTGCGATGAACGGCGCGACGTCTCCGAATCGACGCCGATGACAGCGGATCTCCTCCACCGGTTGATTCCGCTCTTG
>JBOHPP010000196.1:0-4003 GCA_050731755.1 Candidatus Rokuibacteriota bacterium
CCGAAGGCGTTCCTTCTCCGCCCGCTCTTCGAGAGCTTGCAGGGCCCGCCGGATCAGTCCCGACTTCGTCGGGATGCCGAGCGCCTTACGAAGCCGCTCGATCTGCTGTTCCTCTGCCTTGGAGACCGCAATTGCGGGGATAATGTCTCTCCTTATGCATCCTATTATGGCGAGAGTAATACGGGCGCTGGGGAAACAATGGTCAGAGACGGGAGCGCGCCGGCGACGAATCGAGCCGGCGAGCCGTCCCCTCCTCGCTACCCGCCTTTGAGACGGGGGTCGAGGAGGTCGCGCAGGCCGTCGCCCAGCATGTTGAAGCCGAAGACGGCCAGCGACAGCGCCGTCGCCGGCCAGATGGCCAGCCACGGCGCCCGGTACATGTGGTCCAGCCCGGCCAGCGACAGCATCCCGCCCCAGGTTGGATAGGGCGGCGGCACCCCCAGCCCCAGGAACGACAGGCTCGCCTCGGTCAGGATCACGGTAGACAGCCCGGTCGTCGCCACCACGATGATCGTCGGCAGCACGTTCGGCAGGATATGGATGAGGGTGACGCGGGTGTGGCCGGAGCCCACGGCCCGGGCCCCCTCGACGTAGGTGTGCTCCTTGATCGATAAGGCGACCCCGCGGACGATGCGCGAGTTCTGGATCCCGAAGGCGATGCCGAGTACCAGCGTGATATTCAGGACGCTCGGCCCGAGCAGCGACATGATCGACATGAGGATCAGCAGCGGCGGGAACGCCATCCAGGCGTCGACGGCGCGCTGGAGCAGGAGATCGACCCGGCCACCCCAGTAGGCGGAGAAGATCCCCAGCAGGGTCGCCAGCAGGCTCCCGAGGGTGACCGCGCCGAAGCCCACGTACAGCGAGATCCGGGCGCCGTAGAGGACCCGGGTGGCCAGGTCCCGGCCGAGCTGATCGGTCCCCAGCCAGTGGTCGGCGCTCATCGGGACGAAACGCTCCCGGAGGTTCGTCTCGGCGAAGCCGTACGGCGTCAGCAGCGCGGCGAGAACGGCGCCGAGCAGCATCGTGAGGACGATGGCCCCCCCGATGGTGGCCAGCGGCTTCCGCCGTAGCATCTTGGCCCAGACGTCCACGTACCACGGCCGCGTCCGCGGCAGCCGCCGAACGTCGACGGCGATCGTCGGGACCGAGACCGGGGTGACTGAGGCCATCGTGCCCTAGCGATAGCGGATCCGGGGGTCGAGGAACGCGTACGAGAGGTCGATGGCCAGGTTGAGCCCGACGACCATCGCCGCGACGATCAGGTTTACCGACTGCACCACCGGGTAGTCCAGCCGCATCAGCGCCTCGAAGAAGAAGAGGCCGACGCCGGGGAGGCGGAAGATCGCCTCGATGATGACGGACCCTCCGATGTAGAGCGGCGTCTGCAGGCCGACGAGGCTCACCACCGGGATCAGGGCATTCTTGAGCGCGTGGCGCAGCACGATCGCGCGCTCGGGCAGGCCCTTGGACCAGGCGGTTCGGATGTAGTCCTGGCGGAGCACCTCGAGCAGCGCCGAGCGCATGATCCGCATGATCGGCCCGGCGCGCGTCACGCCGAACACCAGGGCGGGGACGATCATGATCTTGAGGTTCGCGACGGGGTCCACCGTGAACGGGACATACGTCCATAGCGGCGTCCACTTGAAATAGATCGACGGCAGCACGACGACCAGCACGGCCAGGCCGAAGTAGGGCACCGAGAGCGCCAGGATCGCCAGCACGCGCCCCGCGTAGTCCGATACGGTGTCCTGGCGCACCGCGGAGACGATGCCGACCAGGACGCCGATGACGACCGATATCAAGATCGTCAGCGCCGCCAACTCCAGGGTGACCGGGAAGCGCCGGACGAACTCGTCCCAGATCGGTTGGCGCGTCCAGTAGGAGTTGCCGAAATCGCCGCGGAGGAGAATCCCCCCGACCCAGTCGAAATACTGCACCCAGGCCGGGCGGTCGAGCCCGAGCTCCCTGCGAAGGGCCTCGACGGTCGGCGCGTAGGCGTGGCCCTCGACCATCCGGATGACGACGTCGCCCGGCATGAGCCTCATGATCGAGAACACGATCACGCTCACCAGAACGAGCGTGGGCACAGCCAGGGCGAGCCGCCGGAGAACGTACTGGCGCATCGGCCTCCGCCCGGTCGTTACCGCTCCAGCCAGGTGAACATGAGCCGCGGCCCAAGCCCGAAGCCGTCGTGGTACCTCATCCCCTTCACCTGCGGCGGGTGCGTGATGTATTGGGGCGAGTGCGGCAGATAGACGTAGTACGCCTTGTCGGCCAGGTAACGCTGGATGTCGTGGACGATGGCCAGGCGCTTCTTGGGGTCCATCTCGCGGCGCTGGGCCACGAGCATCTTGTTCAGCTCGGCGTCGGCGATGTGACTGCGGTTGTTCGGCTGCTCCGGAAAGAACGCGCTGTAGAGCCAGTCGTCGATCTCGGTGAACGGCGTGATCGGGCCCATCGCCATCTTCTCGTACTTCCCCAGATAGGTCGTCGAGATGTACTTGCCGTACTCTTCGGGCTTGAACTCGACGGTGACGCCGATCTTCCCCACGTTGTCGGCGGCCAGATCGTAATAGCTCCGCCAGGGCGGCGCATAGCCGGGCCAGTGGAACATGGGAACGGTCAGTCCCCGTCCGTGGCCGGCCTGAGCCAGGAGCTGCTTGGCCTCGGCCGGGTCGTAGCCGACCAGGTACTTCGCCTTGGCCGGGTCGAGCTGGGACGCGTCCAGCTTCCACTCTTTCATGGCGCACGGAACGGGACCGGCGTCCGTGCAGCCCTCCCCATAGAGGATCGAATCGTTCCACGACTTGCGGTCGATCGCGAGTGCCATGGCCCGGCGCACCCGGACGTCGTTGAACGGCGGCTGGTCGGTGCGCATGTAGATCATCCCCTGACCGATGGTCAGGGTCGGCGCCATCACCATCTCGGGGTTGGTCTGCTTGAGCGACTTGCCCTCCTCGGGGACGAGGTAACCCCACATGTGGCCGAGGTCCACCTTGCCGGCCCGCAGGAGCGCGAGCCGCGCCGTGGAGTCCGGCGTGATCTCGATCACCACGCTGTCCAGGTAGGGGAGATCCTTCAGGTAGAAGTCCGGGTTCCGCTCGAAGGCGATCTGCACCCCCTTCTGGTAGGACTTCACCATGAACGGCCCGGAGCCGATCATCGCCTCCGGCCGATTGAAGTCCTTGAGCTTGTCCTCGACCTCACGCGGGAGGATCGCGACGTAGGCGGCGTTGGCCAGGTGATTGAGCAGCGGCGCGTACGGCTCCTTGATGGTCAGGCGCACCGTGTAGCGGTCGATCACGTCGACCGCCTGCACGGGCTCGAGGCGCGCGCGGAAGCCGGACTTGGCCATGAAGCGCTCGATCGAGTACTTCACGTCGTCGGCGGTGACCTCCCGCCCGTTCACCGGAGGCTTGGTGTGGAACTTCACGCCCTTGCGCAGCGTGAACACCAGCGTGGTCGGGGTCTGGTACTCCCACTTCTCGGCGAGGTCGGGGACGATCGTGAAGTCGGCCGGGTGCTTCTGCTCAGGACCGTAGGGGAAGCGGACGAGCTGACTGTAGACCATGCTCGCCCACGAGTGCGTGAGGAAGCTCACCGACAGGTGCGGATCGAGGTTCGGGGCCTCGCGGTCGGCGATCCGGAGGACGCCGCCCCGCTTGGCCGTCTGGGCGAACGCCGCCGGCGCGGCGGCCAGAACGAGCAGGAGCAGGAGGGAAACGCCGAGAGCGGTTCGTCGGGCCATGACACGTCCTCCTCTACCAATGCGGTCGTGGAGCGGTCGAGAACGAGCGAACCAGAGCTGCGGAGCGTTGGCCAATTATCTTCAGGCCGGGTCCCTTGTCAATCGCGGCAGGGCGGTATAGAACGACGGAGCCATGGACCTCCGCGCACACGTCGCGCTCGTCACCGGCGCCGGACGTAACATCGGGCGCGCCATTGCGCTGGAGCTGGCCGAGCGCGGTTGCCCCGTGATCGTGAACACCCGGGCCAGCGC
>JBOHPP010000197.1:0-6977 GCA_050731755.1 Candidatus Rokuibacteriota bacterium
TCCCCACGCTGGACCGCGCGCTGACCGAGCTACAGCGCGCCGAAGCGCGGCTGCCCCACGTGGGCCGGGGCTACTTCGTGATGCGCTGGCGCTCCCACCTGCTCCCGCCGGCGGGCCCCGAGCGCGAGGCGCTGGTCCAGCAACTGGTCGAGGCCGGGCTCGCCGAGGAGTTCGAGATCACCGACCCCGAGGGGCGATTGGTGCGGGCCATCCGGAGCCGGGTGGCTACGAACCCAGAAGGCGTGTCAGCAGCCGGCTGACGCTTTCCAGTACGGTCTCGCTGCTGGTCCGCCGGCGCGAGTCCTGGGGCGCGTCGCAGTCCGGCTCGACGTCGGCGACGTCGACCGCCGGGCCCTGGAGCACCACGCGCGAGGCGCCGTCGCTTGCCCGCAGCACCTCGAGCCTCTGTGCCCACGTCACGGCCGGGGCGCGGAACGGTCGCCGGGCCTCGCGGCAGAAGACCGGCTCGCCGCGGGCCACCTGGACGTCGACCAGGATGGCGTGGTCCGCCCCGACTTGGCGGGCGCGCGCCACCGCGGCCTGGCCATCGAGCTTTCCCGCGGTCACGCGCTGAGCGTCCCGCGGCGGCACTGCCCGCGCGTTGAACCCCTCCAGCAGCGCGCCCTCGTAGGCCGCGGCCAGATTGGCCCGCTCGCGCTCGCTGAACGCCCCGGGGGCCAGAGCCACGCGCACGAAGACCGCGGGCTCGCGGATCTCGGTAGGGCGGAAGTCGGTGGCTCGGACTGCCGCCGGCTCGCGGGCCGGGTCAGCGAGCGGCCCGGCGCACGCGGCGAGCAGCAGGGCCAGCAGCGCCAGCGCCCACCCGGCCATGGCGTCAGGGTATCATTGGCCGCATGACGCTGGCCGAGCGTCTCGCCACGTTCACCGCCGGCCTCGCCGCGGACGATGTTCCGCCGGCCGTCGTCGAGAACGTCCAGCTGCGCGTGCTCGACACGCTCGGCATCGCCCTGGCCTCGTCGACACAGGACTTCGCGGCGTCGGTGCTGGGGGCGCTCGATGCGTGGGGAACGTCGGGCGATTGCACGGTGGCTGGTACCAAGCTCGCCGCCACCCCGCCGCTGGCCGCCTTGGCCAACGGCACGCTGGGCCACGGGCTCGACTTCGACGATACCCACGCCGCCTCCATCACTCACGCGTCGGCCGTCGTGCTGCCCGCCGTGCTCGCCGTCGGCGAGTCGCAACGCGCGGACGGCCGGGCGGTGATCACGGCAGCCGTCGCCGGCTACGAGGCGATCGCACGCCTGGGCATGGCCGCAGCGGGGGCGTTCCACTCGCGCGGGTGGCACGCGACCGCAGTGTGCGGACCGTTCGCCGCCGCGCTCGGCGCCGGCAAGGTTGCCGGGCTTGACGCGAGGCGCCTCACCGCGGCGCTGGGCCTGGCCGGCAGCATGGCCTCCGGCGTCCTGGAGCATCTGGCTGATGGATCGTGGTCCAAGCGCATGCATGCGGGATGGGCCGCCCATGGCGGTGTCGTCGCTGCTGCGTTCGCCGCCGGAGGGTTCACGGGTCCGGCCTCGATTCTGGAGGGGCGCTTCGGATTCTACCGAACGTTCCTGGGCGTCGAGCCGGACTGGCACCCGTTCGACACCCTGGGCCGCGACTGGGAGACGCTGCGGATCGGCTTCAAGCCCTACCCGTGCTGCCATTACTTGCACGCCTTCCTTGACTGCGCGCTGGCCTTGCGCCAGGCCCACGAGCTGAGCGCGGACGAGGTCGAGCGGATCGAGTGTCTGGTGCCGGCCGGCGAGGTGCCGATCGTCTGCGAGCCGCGCCCGACGAAGCTTCGGCCCCGGACGACCTACGACGCGCAGTTCAGCTTGCCCTTCGCCGTGGCGGCGGCGCTGCTCGACGGCCGGGTCGGGCTCGACACCTTCACGCCCGATCGGATCGCCGACGAACGTGTGCTGGCCCTGGCCGCGAGGGTCGATTACACAGTCGATGCCGCGTCATCGTTCCCGCAGGGGTTTCCGGGCTGGGTGCGGGTCCGCCTGGCCGACGGGCGCGTGCTCGAGGCGCGCGAGCCCGACGGGCGGGGAAGCCTGGCCCGGCCGCTGCCGGCGGCGGCGATCGTGGCGAAGTTCCGCGACAACGCCCAACGCGCGCTGAGCGCGACCCGCGCGAAAGAGGTCGAGAGCGCGGCCCTCGCGCTCGACGGGCTCGACGAGGTGGGCGCGCTGCTCAGGCTCTGCCGCATCTAGCGGCGGCGCCGGAGGACAGGCATGGACTTCGCGTTCACCCCGGAGCAGGAGGCGCTGTCCCGGACGCTCCGGGCCTTCGCCCGCAAGGAGCTGGCCTCCCGCTCGCAGCGCTGGGACAAGAGCGGCGAGTTTCCTTGGGACGCCTGGCGTCAGATGGGCGAGCTGGGCCTTTTCGGGCTGCGGGCGCCCGCGGCCTACGGCGGCCAGGAGGCCGACCTGGTCACCACCGGCATCGCCATCGAGGAGATCAGCCGGGGCGACTTCTCCTGCACCTACGGCATTCAGCTGGCCAGCCTGGCCGGCGAGATCATCGGCCGCAACGGGAGCGATGAAGTCCGCAAACGCTGGCTGCCGCCGACGATCCAGGGCGACGCTGTGATGGCCATCGCGCTGACCGAGCCGGGCGTCGGGTCGGACGCCGCCCGTTTAACCTGCCGCGCGGTGCGCAACGGTGACGAATACGAGATCACCGGCGAGAAATCGGGCATCAGCCTGGGGATGGTGGCCCACGCCGTCATGCTCTTCGCCACGACGGATCCGGCGGCCCGCGCCCGGGGCGTGACGGCATTCCTGGTGCCGCTCGACCTGCCCGGGGTGTCGCGGAGCGCGCTGCGCGACCTGGGCGCGCGCGCGATCGGGCGGGCCGTGCTCTCCTTCGACCACGTACGCGTTCCCGCCTCGCACCGGTTGGGCGAGGAGGGAACGGGCTTCCATCACGTGATGCGCGGCTTCGATTTCAACCGCGTGCTCATCGCGCTGGCCTGCCTGGGGGCGGCTCAGGTCTCCCTCGAGGAGACGATGGCCTACGTCAAGGACCGGCAGGCCTTCGGCAAGCCCATCGCCCAGTTCGAGGGGGTGTCGTTCCCCATTGCCGAGGCGGCCACGCTGATCGACGCGGCCCGGCTGCTCGCCTACAAGGCACTCTGGCTTGCCGATCGCGGGGAGCGCCATACGAAGGAGTCGGCGATGACGAAGTGGTGGGCGCCTCGCCTGGCCGTGGATACGATCCACCAGTGCTTGCTGCTGCACGGCCACTACGGGTACACGGACGAGCTCCCCTTCGAGCAACGCCTCCGCGACGTCATCGGGCTCGAGATCGGCGACGGCACGGCGGAGGTCATGAAGCTGATCGTGGCCCGCGAGCTGCTGGGGCGCGAAAGCCTGCCGTACTGACGCGGCGGACGATGCCGCTCAAGACCTACACGCTGACCGAGCGCCCTCGGCTCGAGGACGAGTTCGAGCGTCTGGCCGAGGTGGGCTGGCCGCGGTTCCTGCGCCAGCGCGACGAGCTGGGTGTGGGCCGGCACTGGCCCCGGCTTTTCACGACGTTCAAAGATTTCCAGCTCCTCGTTTGCGACGGCGCCGACCGTGTGGCGGCCGTCGGCCACACTGTGCCGTTCGTCTGGGACGAGATGCCGTCCGGGCTGCCGGAGACGATGGCAGGGATCCTCGAGCGCGCGCTGGAGGCGCGGGAGGCCGGGCGGCGCCCCACCGCGCTGTCGGCGCTGGCCGCGGTCACCGAGCCCGAGCGCCGCGGTCAGGGCCTCAGCAGCGAGATCATCAAGGCCATGGCCGCGCTGGCGCGCCAGCACGGGCTCGGCGCGCTGGTGGCCCCCGTGCGACCAACGCTGAAATCCCGGTACCCGCTGACGCCGATGGAGCGCTACGTGCGCTGGACCCGCACCGACGGTGCCCCGCTGGATCCGTGGATGCGGGCCCACTGGCGGCTGGGCGCCGAGATCGTCCGTGTCGTGCCGCGCACGCTCGTCATCGTGGGCACCGTCGTTCAATGGGAGGACTGGACCAATATGGCGTTTCCCGACAGCGGCCCCTACGTCGTCCCGGGCGCCCTGCAGCCGGTCATGATCGACCGCGCGCGGGACGAGGGCCGTTACGAGGACCCCAACGTGTGGATGCACCATCGGCTCGCGTGAGGACACCGTCATGGACCTGAGCCTGGCCGGAAAGACTGTGATCGTCACCGGAGGCGGCTCGAACATCGGCCGCGCCATCGCGCTCGCCTTCGCCGGCGAGCGCGCCCACGTCGTGATCGCCGACATCGATGAGGGGCAGGGCGGCAAGGTGGTGGCGGAGGCGGAGGCGCTGGGCGCCAAGGCGCTGGCCGTCCGCACCGACGTCACCCGGTGGCCGGAGGTCCAGGCTTTGGTGCGTACCACCGAGGAGCGCTTCGGCCGGGCGGACGTGCTCGTGAACAACGTCGGCTGGACGCGGGACGCGCTCTTCATGGAGAAGCTGCGCGAGGAGTGGGAGAAGGAGGTGCAGCTCAATCTCTGGGGCATGATCAACTGCACGCGGGCCGTGCTGGACGGGATGGTGGCGCGCCGGTCGGGCGCCATCGTGAGCCTGGGCTCGGACGCCGGCCGCATCGGCGAATTCCGGGAGGGTGTGTACGCGGCGTGCAAGGCCGGCATCATGGCGCTCTCCAAGTCGATCGCCCGCGAGGTCGGCAAGTTCGGCGTCCGGCTCAACGTCGTCTGCCCGGGCATGACCATGCCCGCCGGAGATGAAGAGATCGGCGAGTTCAGCATGTGGCAGGCCCAGGAGAACCGGGCGTGGATGACGGACGAGATGCGGGCCCGGATCGCCAAGGTCTATCCGCTGCGGCGGATCGGCCGGCCGGCGGACGTCACCGGCGCTGTCCTGTTCCTGGCCTCCGACCAGGCCGGCTTCATCACCGGCCAAACCCTCAGTGTCAGCGGCGGTTACACCATGATCTAGGCGCCGTGCTGGTCGCGCCGCATCAGGCGCCAGAGTTTTTCGGGGCGCAGCGGCATGTCGACGTGGGGGACGCCGAACGGCTGGAGCGCGTCGACGACCGCGTTGACCACCGCCGGGGGCGCGCCCACGCAGCCGGCCTCGCCCACGCCCTTGGCCCCCAGCGGGTTCACCGGCGTCGGGGTCACGGTGCGGTCCAGCTCGAACGAGGGCAGGAGATCGGCTTTGGGCGCCGCGTAGTCCATCAGGCTGCCCGACAGGAGCTGCCCCGTCTCGTCGTAGACGACTTCTTCCCAGAGCGCCTGGGCCACGCCCTGAGCGATCCCGCCGTGGAGCTGGCCCTCGAGCAGCAGCGGGTTGATGACGTGCCCGACATCGTCCACGCCGATGAAGCGGCGAAGCTCGACGTGCCCGGTCTCCGCCTTCACCTCGACCACCGCGATGTAGACGCCGTAGGGGATCGTGAAGTCGGGCGGATCGTACACGCGGGTGGCCTCCAGCCCGGGCTCCATCCCGGGCGGGATCTGCTGGCCGCGGTGGGCGATCCGCGCGATGTCGTTCAGGCTCAGCGCGCGATCGGCAAAGCCCCGGACGTGGAAGCGCCCGCTGTCGAACTCCAGGTCGACCTCGGCCGCCTCCAGGAGGTGCGCGGCGATCGCGCGCGCCTTGTCCCGGACGGTCTCAGCGGCGAGCAGCACCGCGGTGCCGCCCACCGTGGCGGCGCGGCTGCCGCCGGTGCCGAAGCCGTGGGGGACGACGGCGGTATCGCCGTGGATCACGGTGATGTCGTCGGGCGTGAGGCCGAGCTGGTCGGCCACGATCTGCGCCAACGTGGTGGCCGTCCCCTGGCCGTGGGGCGACGTCCCGGTCAACACGGTCACGCGCCCCGAGGGCTCGACCCTGACGGCGCCGTACTCGTGCCCGGCCAGGACGCCGGTGCGCGAGGGGCCGGTGCTGGCCGTCTCCACGAAGGTGGAGAAGCCGACGCCGAGGTACCGGCCTTCGCGCCGCAGCCGGGATTGCTCGTCGCGGATCTTCTCGTAGCCCAGGATCTCCAGGGCCCGGTCGAGCGTCAGCGCGTAGCGGCCGGAGTCGTAGGTGAGCCCGGAGGGCGATTTGAAGGGGAAGTCGCCGTCGCGCACGAGGTTCTTCTTGCGGACGGCGACGGGGTCGAGGCCGAGCTCGCGGGCGGCGAGGTCGGCGAGGCGCTCGATGATGAAGGCGGCTTCGGGCCGGCCCGCACCGCGGTACGGCCCCGTCGGAGACTTCGTGGTGAAGACCCCGCGAACCCGGTACGACGCCGCCGGAATGCGGTAGGCGCCGGTGATGAGCCGGCCGCACAGGATGGGGGGCAGGCACGTGAAGCCCTCGAGGTGGGCTCCCAGGTCGCCGATGCCCTCCACGCGAAGCCCGAGGAAGGCGCCGTCGGCGGCCACGGCCAGCTCACCCAGGTGGACCTGGCCCCGACCGTGGAACGTGGCCATCATGCTCTCGCTGCGGGTCTCGATCCACTTCACGGGCCGCCCGAGCTTGCGGGCGGCGAAGGCGGTGAGGATCTCTTCGTCGTAGAGGCCGAACTTCACGCCGAATCCGCCGCCGACCTCGGGCGCGATGACGCGAACGACATGCTCCGGCACGCCTAGCGTCTCGGCCAGGAGCGATCGCGTCTTGTGGGCGCCCTGGGTCGACGTCCAGAAGGTGAGCGCGCCGGCCTGCCACTGGGCGACGCAGCCGCGCGGCTCGAGCGGCAGCGCGGCCAGGCGCTGATTCACGAAGCGGCAGCGCACGACGCGAGGAGCGCGCGCCAACGCGCCCGCGACGTCGCCCGTGGACCATGCATGCTCGTAGGCCACGTTGCCCGGCGCCTCGGAGTAGATGGAGGGCGCGCCCGGCCCCGCCGCGGTCTCGGCATCGACAACGGGCTCGAGCGGGTCGTACTCAACCTGGACGAGATCGGCGGCGTCGCGCGCCGTCGCCCGGTCGTCGGCGACCACGAACGCTACGGGGTCACCGACGAAGCGC